>DATAEF010000073.1:0-3573 GCA_036258155.1 Gaiellaceae bacterium
CCGCCGGACTGCCGCAACGGCGACCGCCTCGACCTCAGGCCGGGCGACACGCGGTTCCCCTAGCTCCGAGGCGAGCTACGGCATGTAGACCTGTCTCTACATGCAGCTCGCTGAGGAGGTGACCAGATGGTCGTCGAATACATCCGCTACAGCGTCGAGGAAGACCGAGCCGATGCGTTCGAGCAGGCCTACCGGCGCGCGAGTGACTCGCTCGACAAATCCGAGCACTGCGAACGGTATGAGGTCTCGCGCTGTCGCGAGGATCCGGGGCAGCATGTCGTTCGGATCGAGTGGGATTCCGAGGAAGGGCACCTGTCCGGATTCCGACGGAGCGCGGAGTTTCGGAGCTTCCTCCACGCGGTGGGCCCGTTCGTTCAGGACATCGAGGAGATGCGTCACTACGAGGTGAGGCTTTCGAGCGACTAGCTTCGGTCTTCGCGTGCGGTGCCGGGCCACGGTTCCCTACCTGCCTTCGCCCGCGGCACCCGACTCGAAGGCGACCACGGCGGCGCGCACTGTTGGGAAGAACCGGTCGGCGCCGATCTCGGCGGTGAGCCCGGTCTCCTCGAAGATCTCGCGCTGCCTCCCCTTCAGCCGCGCGAAGCAGAGCGTGATGCCACGCTTCTCCAGATCGGCGTGCAGCTGCCGCAGGGAGTCGATCGCTGTTGCGTCGAGGTACGTCCAGGCCTCTGCATTGAGGACGAGCCAACGGAGGCCCTCCGCAGCATCGACGAGCTCGAGGACCCGGGCGCGGAGGTACTCCGCGTTGACGAAGAACGGCGGCGCGTCGAAGCGGTAGACCAGCAAGCCGGGCACAACCTCGGCGCCGGGCCAGCGCTCGATGTCGTGATAGCCATCCACGTCTTCGACGCGGCCGAGCACCGCGTCGTGAGGGCGCGCGGCCCGATAGAGAAACACGCCGATCGAGAGCGCGATCGCGACCGCGACGCCGCCGAGGACACCGAACACGAGCACTCCCCCGAACGCGACCAGCGCCAGCCCGGTCTCGGCCGGCCTCACGTGCCGCAGCCGCCAGATCGAGCGAACGTTGATCAGCCCGGCGGCCGCGACCACGATGATGACCCCAAGCGCCGCCTTCGGCAGCGGCTCGATCAGCGGCATCGCGAAGAGCAGGAAGATCGCCACCAGCGCGGCGGCGACGATGACCGCCCCCTGGGATTTCGCACCGACGGCGTCGTTGACGGCCGAGCGCGAGTTGGAGGAAGAAACCGGGAACGCACCCGTCAGGCCGCCGACGACGTTCGCTCCTCCGATCGCAGTGAGCTCACGGTTCGGATCGACCTCGTAGCCGTGCTTCTTGGCGAAGGTGCGGACGGTTCCGGTCAGATCGGCAAATGCGACGAGCGCGAAGGCAGCCGCCGGCAGGAGCAGGTCGACGACATCCCCGACGCCGACGTCGGGCAGTCCGAACGACGGGAGCCCGCCCTCCACCTCTCCGACAACCGCGACGTCGTGCGACTCGAGATCGACCGCGGCCGCGATCGCGAGAGCCAGCGCGAGGACGACGAGCGACGGCGGCACGACCGGAAAAAAGCGCTTGACGGCAATCGCGGCGCCCAGGAGCACCGCACTCAGGAGCACGGTCGGGCCGTTCGCGTCGCCGAGCTCCGAGATGACCTCCTTGATGATCGGAAAGAACTCGTCGACGTCGACGGTGATCCCGAAGAGCTTGCCGAGTTGGGAGGCGATCACGATCAGCGCGACGCCGTTGATGTAGCCGAGCAGCACCGGCTTGCCGAAGAAGTCCGCCACGAACCCGAGCCGCAGGACTCCGGCCGCAAGGAGGAGCAACCCCATGGTCAGCGCGAGCGCGGCAGTAAGCGCCACATATCGTGCCGGGTCCACCTCGCCGCCGATGACCACGAGCGGCGCGATGGTCACCGCGGTGAGGGCGGCGAGGGTCGAGTCGGGGCCGATCACAAGCTGACGGGAGCTTCCGAGCAGCCCGTAGACCGCGAGCGGGAGCAGCGTGCCGTAGAGCCCGAACACGACCGGGACGCCCGCCAGCTCCGCCATCGCGAGCGACGCGGGGACGGCGACGGCTCCTACGGTGAGGCCGGCCGGGACGTCGGAGCGCAGATACGCCCTTGGGTAGTGCAGGATCGTCGCCAGCCCGGGCGCCGCCTGCGCGAGCGATCGCGGCACCATCGAGCGTCCGTAGGACGCGACGGCGTCTCGGGGGCTCCAGCGCATTACGCCGATCCTCGCGGACGAGAATGCATCCCGAGGCGGTTATATTCGCGTGTCACATCGTCTGCGGCGTGCTGATAGCCACGGCCTAAGGGGGGTTCGCATTGACCGTCAGACGAGGTTTCCTGCAGCAGTGATCGCGGGAGGCGCTCTCGCACTGCTCGCAGCGGGCGCGATTTCCACCGATGTCGCCGGCGCCGACGCGCCGCTGACCGAGAGCGTCGAGGATTTCGCACCCAGCGGCAAGATCAGCCGCGCGACTGTCCGCGTCAACGACTCCGGGACCGTGTCGTCGACGACGCTCGCACAGAGCACGGTGACCGAGATTCAGAGAACCGGACCGTCGAAGAATCGAATCGACGTGGTGTTCCTGGGGGACGGCTACACCGCGTCAGAGCAAGAGGCCTATCTCGCGCAGGTCAGGGCTCGATGGGCTCAGCTGACTGCGATCTCGCCCTACTCCCGATATAAGAACTTCTTCAACGTGTGGGCGGTCAACGTCGTGTCGCCCGACTCCGGCGTCGACAACGACCCGAGCCTCGGGATCGACCGCGACACCGCGCTTGACTCGTACTTCTTCTGCAGCGGAATCGAACGGCTGCTCTGTGTGGCGACGGCGAAGGCCCGCGCGTACGCAACTCGAGCGCCTGAGGTCGACCACATGCTCGTCATCGCCAACTCGACCAAGTACGGCGGCGCCGGCTACTGGGACCGCGACCTCGTCACTTTTTCGGGCGGCAATCAGTTCTCAGCCGAGATCGTCGCGCACGAGCTGGGCCACAGTATCGGGCAGCTCCACGACGAGTACGACTTCGCCGACGGGACGGTCTACTCCGGCAAGGATCCGACCCAGATCAATGTCTCCACGCTGACCGAGGCGACGCAACTCGCGACGCAGAGCAAGTGGTGGCGATGGATGGGCGAGGCCAGCATCACCGGCTTCGAGCGGATCAGTACGTGGGAAGGCGCGGTCTATGTGCAGTTCGGCGTCTACCGGCCGAGCTGGGGCTCCCTCATGCGCTTTGTCAATTGGCCCTTCGACCAAGTCCAGCGCGAGGCCATGACCGGCAAGTTCTTCGAGCTGTCGAAGGTCCTCGAGACGAACAACGACAGCACGCTTCCTTCAACCGCGATCCTCGAACTGGGCTTGCCGACACTCGTCGGAGCGTCGTGGACGACGCGGTGGACGCTTGACGGCAATCCGATCGGCCAGTGGGACGACAGGACCGTCGTCGACCTCTCTGAGCTCGAGGTCACCAACGGCGCCCGGCTCGCCGTCGAGATGAGCCAGGCGACCACGTGGGTTCGCGACCCCGCGATCCTCGAGAAGCTCAGGGGCCAGCGCAAGTGGACGATCGTCGC
>DATAEF010000074.1:0-1815 GCA_036258155.1 Gaiellaceae bacterium
GCGAGGAGGTCCTCGACGGCGCCGAGGACCTGGACGTGCGATGCGGACAGGACGATCAGGTAGTCGCACAGTCGCTCGAGGTCGGCCAGCAGGTGCGAGGAGAGCACGACGGTGAGTCCCTCCTCGGCCACGCTTCCGGCGAGGGTCTGGAGGAACTCGCGCCGGGCGAGCGGGTCGAGGCTCGCCACCGGCTCGTCGAGTAGCAGAAGCGACGGCCGCTTCGCGAGGACGATCGCGAGCGCCACCTGTGCCCGTTGACCGCCCGAGAGGGTCTCCACGGCTCGGTCGGTGGGGATCTCGAGCTGTCGCAGGCGATCGAGCGCGAGCCGCTCGTCGAAGCCGGTGTTCAGCTTGCGTCCGAGTGTGACCAGCTCGCCAGCGGTGAAGTCCGGATACAGCGGTGTTTCCTGCGCGACGAAGCCGACGCGCCCGAGCGGCTCCGGGCCCTGGATCGGATCTGCGCCAAGGATCCGAACCGACCCCGTGGTCGGCCGAAGCAGCCCGACCGCGAGGCTGAGCAGCGTGGTCTTGCCCGCACCGTTCGGCCCCACGAGGGCGGCGATGCGACCGGCGGGCAGGGCGAGCGAACAGTCGCGGAGTGCCCACGTTCGCCCGTACCGCTTGCCGAGACCGCTCGTCCGCAGCGCCGCGCTCGTGTCGAGCCCAGAGCTCACGCCACGCCCTCGTCGGCGAGATCGCGAACCGTGGTCTGGATCAGCGCGACGATGTCGTCGCCGTCGAGCCCTGCTCGGCGAGCGCGACGCAACCACCCGAGGAGCTCCCGTCGGAGGCCGGCCTGGTTCGCGAGCGACGGACCCGCGAGCGAGCGGAGGACGAAGGTGCCTTGGCCCGGCCGGCCATCGACGAGGCCCTCGAGCTCGAGCTCTCGGTAGGCCTTCAGGACGGTGTTCGGGTTGATCGCCAGCTCGCGGGCGACGTCGCGAACCGTTGGCAATTGGTCGCCGGTCTCGAGCAGTCCGATGCGAAGCGCCTGCCGGACCTGTTCGACGAGCTGCAGGTAAGGAACGACGTTGGATCGGGCATCGAGCCGGAATCCGATCACGCGGGGCGCCTCCTCGTTCGATTGTCCTACGACATTAGGACAATCCGGACGTGAAGGTCAAACGCGGGCGGTCGCTTGGGACGACTACGTCGTTCCGCGTTCGGAGCGGTAGGCGGCCGCGATCTCCTTCAGCGCCGTGCGGGTCGAGGCGTAGACGTCACCGTTGGGCAGGTAGCGCTTCGGGGCCTTCGCCACGAACGTGTAGTTGGGGTCGCACACGTTCGCGACGGGGCTCTCGGAGATCTGGGAGACCAACTGGTACGCGTCGAGCGTGTCGAGCCCGTGCTCCTCGGCCAGCCAGTGCACGAGGTCGCCGTGCGCGATGCGGAACGCGTCCTCGAGCGGCCGGGCCGAACCCGTGGACATGATGACCTCGTCGGTCTCCAGGCGTGGCCATGGGGTGAGGCGTCCCTTGATGAGCTCGAGGACCAGGACGGTGTCCATCGCGGCCTCGACCGCGACGCCGCAGGTCTCGCCTTCGCCCTGGCGGCAATGACCATCGCCGAGCGAGAAGAGTGCGCCCTCGACGTTCACGCCGAGGTAGCAGGTCGTCCCCGAGCGCATCTCGGGCGTGTCCATGTTGCCGCCGTGCGCGTCGGGCACCAGCGACGAACGGGCCTCACCGCCGGCGGGGGCTACCCCCACGGTCCCGTGCATCGGATCGAGCGGGAGGTTGGTCGCGAAGTCACCGTTCCTGGCCTCGAAGTGCACGATCCGGCGCTCGCGATCGACGTCGTACCGCCAGACGAGCT
>DATAEF010000075.1:0-2189 GCA_036258155.1 Gaiellaceae bacterium
CGCGACGTTGTCCTCGAGAGACGTCCTCAGGAAGACGCTCGATCCGTCCGGGAAAGCGGAGCCCGTGGGATGCTCGGTGTTCAGATACTCGAGCCCGCGCGCGGAGAGGTCCGGCTCGAGCTCCGCGTACGCGGCCGACCCGGTGAAGAGTGGATGCCACGAGGCGAGGACCTCGTGCGTGAACCCCGGCACCGTCAGGTCCGAGGAGGTGCGGATGCAGCCCCCGAGCTCGCTCGTCTGCTCGAGGACGCAGACGTTCCAACCGGCCTTCGAGAGCAGCGCGGCCCCGGCGAGCGAGTTGATCCCCGCGCCCACGAAGACCGCGTCGAAGCCCGCCATGCGTCCGACTCTAACGACGACGGTACGCGCTTGACATGTCACGGCAGCGTGTGACTGAATCCCTGCATGCTCTTGCCCGAGGTCGAGTACGCGCGTCCGGCCACGGTCGACGAGGCGGTGTCGCTGCTCGCGACGCACGGCGGGGCCAGGCCGCTAGCGGGTGGACAGACGATCGTGAACGTCATGAAGGCTCGCGCGGGGGCTCCCGACGTCCTCGTCGACCTCGCCGACCTCCACGAGCTCCGCTCGATCGGCTTCTCCTCCGACGGCAGGCTCGAGATCGGCGCGATGGTCACGTACGCGCAGCTCATGTCCTCC
The DNA here is from genome assembly GCA_036258155.1 of Gaiellaceae bacterium. Classification (GTDB taxonomy): domain Bacteria; phylum Actinomycetota; class Thermoleophilia; order Gaiellales; family Gaiellaceae; genus GMQP-bins7. The sequence continues at coordinate 658 of DATAEF010000075.1, forward strand.
TCAGAAGTCGAGGTTGCCCGGCCGATCCTCGCCGAGGTCGCCGCGACGATCGGAGATGTCCAGGTGCGCAATCGCGGCACGGTCGGCGGAAACGTCTGCGTCAGCGATCCGACCAACCACTTGCCGCCGCTCCTCGCGGCTCTCGACGCAACCTTCACGATCCGCGGCCAGAGCGGAGAGCGGACGGTTTCGTCGGAGGAGTTCTTCGTCGGCGTCTACATGACGGCCGTGGCAGAGGGTGAGCTGCTGACGAAGGTGAACGTACCCGCGTCGAGTGGCGCCGGCGACGGGTTCGCAGGGCTCACGGTCGGCAAGCACGGCACCTACATCGTCAACGCCGCTGCCACCGTTTCCGGCGGCGCAGCCCGGATCGCGATCGGCTGCGTCAGTGCGACCCCCGTTCGCGCGACGGACATGGAGGAGAGGCTGGCAGGTGGCGACTTCTCCGAGGAGTCCGCGCGGGCGGCGGCCGTTGGGCTCGGGGCGTCTCTCGACCCGCCGTCCGACGTTCACGGGTCCGCGGACTTCCGGCGTCAGCTCGCGGAGGTGTCGGCCGTGCGCGCGGTCATCAAGGCCGCAGGGCGAAGGAAGGGCTGAGTGGCGGAGCCAGTCCGGAGCTGCGTCGTCGCGCTCGAGATCAACGGCGAGCAGGTCGAGCTCGAGGTGCCGGCACGGCGCCTCCTCGTCCACTTCATCCGCGACGATCTCGGGCTCACCGGGACGCACATCGGCTGCGACACCGGCAACTGCGGTGCCTGCACCATCCATCTGGACGGCGAACCGGTGAAGAGCTGCATGGCGCTCGCGGTGCAGGCGGACGGGGGCAAGATCACGACGGTCGAGGGGCTTGCTGCGGACGGCGAGCTGACGCCGCTCCAGCAGGCCTTCAACGCCCATCACGCGCTGCAGTGCGGCTACTGCACCCCGGGGATGCTCATGAGCGCGTCCGCGCTGCTCGCGCGCAACCCTCGGCCGACCGAGGACGAGGTCCGCTACGCGTTGCAGGGAAACATCTGCAGGTGCACGGGGTACGTGAACATCGTGGAGGCCGTCGTCGCGGCCGGGGGCGGGGCATGACCACGGTCACCGACCAGCCGACGACGACGCTCAAGAAGGGATTCGTCGGGCAGTCGATCCCACGCAAGGAGGACCGGCGCCTCGTCCAGGGCAAGGGGACGTTCTTCGACGACGTGCGGCGTCACGGCATGGGTTACGTCCACTTCGTCCGCTCGCCGTACGGGCACGCGCGCATCGTCTCCATCGACGTTTCGAAGGCTCTGGAGCTGGAGGGCGTCTACGGGACCATCACGGGCGACGAGGTCGCGATCCATACCGACCCGTTCTTCGAGATGTCGGTCGAGCCCGGCGGCTTGATCCAGGACTACGCGCTCGCGGTCGGCCGGGCGCGGCACATGGGCGAGCCCGTCGCGGCCGTCTGCGCCGCCACTCGCGAGCTCGCGCGAGACGCTGCCGAGCTGATCGAGGTCGAGTACGACCCGCTCCCCGTCCTCGTCGACGCCGAGGAGGCCTTG
>DATAEF010000076.1:0-13572 GCA_036258155.1 Gaiellaceae bacterium
GGTCGTCCTCGACCTACGGCCGATCATCATCGAGCTCGGGGACCAAGTAGCCGTCATCGGACGTGCCGCCGAGCGGTTGCCCGCATCGGCGGGACGGATAGCGATCGTCGACTCGAACCAGCTCGACACCGCGCAGACGGCGGTGAGCGTGCTCCGGGCCCTTTCCGCCTGGCTCTGGGTCCTCGCCCTCGTGCTCGCGGTGGCAGCGGTGTGGCTCGCCCGTGGACGGCGGCGGCTCGAGTTGCGGGCGCTCGCGATCGGTTTCCTCGCGGTCGGTCTGCTGCTGTTGTTCGCGCGGAGGGCGGGAGGCGGCTACATCGTCGACGAGCTGACGAGTGACGCAACCCGGCCCGCAGGCTGGAGCGCCTGGTCGATCGCCACGCAGGAGCTCGCGGATCGTGCCTGGGTGTGGATCACGGGTGGGGCGATCATTCTTGCGGGCGTCTGGCTCGTCGGACCCTCGAATGCAGCTCGGCGCGCACGCGCGGCCGTCGCGCCGGTCGCCGAGAATGCGTGGTGGACGTACGGCATCGTGGCCGCCGCCTTGCTCGTCCTCGCGACGTTCGTTCCACTCTTCGGCCGCTCGACCGGGGCCAGCCTCGTCCTGGTCGTTCTCGCTGCAGTCGGCGTCGAGACCGTCCGGCGCGTGATTCGCTCCGAGGTCGCAGACGGTCGAACTGGGCACTAGCAGGCCGTGCTTCGTCCGAGAGCCGCGGTGCGCTGGCTCGAGCGTTACCTGGTCGAAGGCCCACCAACGTTCCAGCACTTCGCGCCGATCACAACGAGTCTTCCCGTAGCACTCAGTTCAAGACCTCCGGCGTGTCGATTTGGACGATCAAACAGCGAGCGGCCCGATCTTGCGAAGAGCACGAATCGCCCGACGATGGATACTCGAGGTAATCGAACGGAGGGAGGCAGGGATGCCTGACGCCTACACGACGGGTTCGTGGGAGCCGTTCCCAGGTCAGGAGAAGCGTTCATCGACGCGTGGACCGAGTTCGCGCGCTGGACGACTGAGTTTCCCGTTTCTGGAATGGCGCGCCTCGCACGTGATCTCCGCGAGCCGAACCGGTTCATCAGCTTCCTGGACTGGGAGACCATCGAGGCTGTGCGCAGGTGGAAGAGTTCACCCCGAGTTCAAGGAACGAATGAGCCGCGTCCAGAAGCACATCGACAAGTTCGCACCGACGGAGCTCGAGCTCGTGGCGAGCTGCATGAGTGGCGGGGCGGTGAGCACAGAGAACGCACGCTGACGCGTTCGAGAGCGAGCGCCTCGAGCGCTGGTTCGCTCAGGAGCGCGTTACAGAACGATGCGGAGAGCGAGGTGCAGCGGGCACCCCGCGCCGACCAGCGAGCGCACGAGATGGAGATCGGCGCCGGCGCCCTCGAGGAGCCACGCATCCTCATCGCCGAACCCGAGCGACCGGAACTGATCGAGGCGCCAGTCGGCAACCTGACGATCTTCGAGGTCGAGCTCTTCGTTCGGCGGATACTGCTCGGCGGACGTGGACATCGCGCTCCCTCTCCCAGGCGGGATTCGTACGTACCTGCTCTAACGAACGGAGCGCTGCGAAGTTGTTGGCAGAACGTAAGACCTCGTTGCGGCGGCGTTGCGTTACCAGTGATCGCTGTGCTCCGAGCGGGTTAGAGTCGTCGTTCCGACGCGAAGGAGGTGCGATGGCCGACTACACGATCATCCGGCTCGAGGACGTGGACGACGTCCTCGGGGACTATCCCGGCGAGATGCGGATGATGACGTCCGCCCTCGGCGCCGAGCACGTGGCATTCACGCACCGGCGGATGCCGCAGCACACGGGCGGGAAGGGCGCCTACGGCCATCGTCACAAGGAACAGGAGGAGATCTACTTCGTCGCCTCGGGCAAGCTGCAGTTCAAGCTGGGCGACGAGGTCGTCGAGCTCGAGCGCGGTGCGGCCGTTCGCGTTCCACCCGAGACGTGGCGCTCGGTCTGGAACGCCGAGCCCGAGGACGCCGAGCTCATCATCGTGTCGAAGATCGTCCCCGGCGGATCGCGCGACGACGCGGAGTACCTCGAGAACTTCTGGCCCGAGTAGAGATTCAGCCGCTCGGCCAGCCGAGCACGTCCCTCACGGGGAAGCGCCAATGCTCCTGGAAAGCGGGGCCGGGCGGCCCGGCCGCTGCGTAGGCGGTCGGAACGCCTCCAGGGGCTTTGATGTACGAGTCCTCGCCCCATCTGCCGGCGAACGACATCCAGGGCGGAGCCGTCCGGGACACGCGGACGAGACTCGGCCGGACGACCCGCCCATTTCCGGTGTGATCCACCGGCTGAAATCCGCTCTGCTCGATGATCGAGATGAAGAAGGGCTCGACGACGCGAGGATCGAACCGGTGCCTGCCCGACGTCGGGTAGTTCGCGTGCGATCCGATCGCGACGTAGCTGAGTGGTCGAAGGCCTCGCTTCGGTGCCCCAGCCCAGTCCCGCCGAACACCTTCGTCGTGCTGCGAGTAACCGACGAGCATCGGCCTTCCGCGAAGGTCGAGCACCACCGAGACAGCCTCCCAGTCACCTTCGTGCACCTGCCAGAACTCGCCGGCAGGAACGGTCGGGCTGTAGTCGTTGTACGGGTACCAGAGCCAGTACTGCAGCTCGATTCGCTTCCCCGCACGGAACGCCGCGCCATAGACGGTGGGCGCTGCGCGATGCGCAGCTTCCGCCTGCACGTAGCAGGGAGAAGCCGCGGTGCCCTCGATCGCCAGGCAGAGGCGCTGGTCCAGTCTGTGATCGGCCGCACCTATCGGAAGTGGGTCGTCGACCCTTTCCCAGCCTGTCGCAGTCCTCCGCTGGAGATCCGAGTCCGCGAGAAAGCCGTCGACCGGGACCGGACGGAAGCGTTCGGCGGGGTGAAGGACGAGGATCGGGACGTGCCGCGCGAGGAGTGTGGGGAGCGGCGGAGTCATCGGCTCCGGCGCCCCACCCGCAACCGGAACGAGAACGCAAGCTACGAGTTGCAACTTGACGATGAGCCATGGGACGCGAGCCACGACGACAGCAAGGTACAAGTTGTCACGTTTGCTGATCCGGCGGGCCCGCCGCCAGCGGTCGAGCGTTAGACGCGCTCGGGCGCGGAGTCCGGTCGGGGCGGCAGCGGGCAGGCGACGAAGCACCTCCCTGTGAGCACGTATCCGAGCTTGTAGGCCTCACACCCGGCGCAGAACCCGGTCGCGCCGGCGAGGAGTGCGAGCACGGCCACGATGCCGCCGAGCGCGGCACCGAGCATTTCGTAGCCCGCGACGTACGAGACCGAGGCGGCTGTGAGAAATGCGACGCCGACGATGTTCGCGAACCGCGGCGGCCGCGCGTCCTCCAGCGCGCCCTCGCCGACGAGCGGCTGCACGAGCTCGAAGTACGCGAGGCAGGGCAGGCAGTACCGGCGCCCGAATGTCAGCCCGACCGCGAGCTGGAGAGCAAGCAGCACGAGCAGCCACCACCATCCGGTGACAACGGCGACAGCCGAGAGCGCGCCGACGACCACCTGGTTGAAGCGAGGCGCGCGCGAGTCGATGACGTCGAGGTCGCGGTACGGGTCAGCGGTGCGCGTGGCGACTCTTCGCTTCACTTTGTGAAGTATTACACGGCACGCGGGGATCAGATCGTGGGGTCTGGCCCCCGCCCTGCTATGCGCGGGCCCAGGCGGCGAGCGCGTCCACGACCGTGCGGAGGCGCAGCCCGTCGCTCGTCAGGACGTATTCGACGAGCGGCGGGCGTGCGTCGTGCACCTCTCGGCGGAGGACACCGGCCTGCTCGAGCTCGGTCAGGCGCTGGGCGAGCGTCCCCGGAGGGATCGCGCCGAGCGCCTGCCGGAACTCGCCGAAGCGCCTACATCCGTGGTAGGAGGCGTACAGGATCGATACGGCGTATCGCCGTTCCAGGAGGTCCGCCGCGCGGCGCACGTCGTCCGGGACGGGGCTCCCGTGCTTACACCGGGACATTCGACCGGACCGGCTTCTCCTCGAGGGCGAGTGAGAGCACCTCGGCGATCGACATCACCGGATGGAACGTGACGTCGTCCTTCACCCTCTCCGGGATGTCGACAAGATCGGCGCGGTTCCGCTCCGGAATGATCACGTCGGTGATCCCCGCCGCATGCGCCGCGAGCACCTTCTGCTTCAGGCCACCGATCGGTAGCACGCGGCCCTGCAGCGTGATCTCCCCGGTCATGCCCACCGTGTGCTTGACGGGGCGGTTCGTGAGGAGCGATGCGATGGCCGTCGCCATCGTGATGCCCGCGCTCGGGCCGTCCTTGGGGATCGCGCCCGCGGGGACGTGCACGTGGAACGCTCGGTTGTCGAAGGCGTCCTCGTCGATCCCGAGCTGCAAGGAGAGCGCGCGCACCGACGAGATCGCGATCTGCGCGGACTCCTTCATGACGTCGCCCAGCTGACCGGTCAGCACGAGCTTGTCGCCGTCCTTGTGAGACGTTGCCTCGATGAAGAGGACGTCGCCACCTGTGGCCGTTGCGGCAAGGCCCGTGGCCACCCCAGGCACCGCTGTCCGCTCGGCGGTCTCGCGGAACACCTTCTGGCGGCCAAGCGCCTCGCGGACGGCGGCCTCGTCGATCTCGACGGTGGCCTCGGCCTGCTCCGATGCGATTTTCGTCGCCGTCTTGCGAAGCACCGTCCCGAGCTCGCGCTCGAGCTGGCGGACTCCCGCCTCGCGCGTGTACTCGGTGACGACGAGCTCGATCGCCTCGTCCGAGATCGAGACCTCGTCGTCCTTCAAGCCGTTCCGCTCACGCTGGCGCGGCCAGAGGTAACCCCGGGCGATCGCGACCTTCTCGTCGGTCGTGTAGCCGTCGAAACGGATGACTTCCATCCGGTCGAGGAGTGGGCCAGGGATGGTCTCGGACATGTTTCCCGTGGCGATGAAGACGATCTCGGAGAGATCGAGCTCGACATCGAGGTAGTGGTCACGGAACGCGTGGTTCTGCGCCGGGTCGAGCACCTCGAGCAGTGCAGAGGACGGATCTCCGCGCCAGTCGGCGCCCACCTTGTCGACCTCGTCGAGCATGATCACCGGGTTCATCGTTCCGGCGTCACGGAGAGCGCGGACGAGCCGGCCCGGGAGCGCGCCGATGTAGGTCCGGCGATGACCCCGGATCTCCGCCTCGTCACGGATCCCGCCGAGTGACATGCGGACGAACTCCCGACCGGTCGCGCGTGCGATCGACTCGCCGATGGACGTCTTGCCGGTGCCGGGCGGTCCGATGAGCGTGAGGATGGCGCCGGAGCGGCGGTCCTCCTCGATGCCGCGTTCCTTGCGGAGCTTCGCGACCGCGATGTATTCGACGATGCGGTCCTTCACGTCGTCGAGCCCGGCGTGGTCGGCGTCGAGCACTTCACGGGTGTAGACCGGATCGAGTCGCTCCTCGGAGCGCTTGTTCCAGGGCACGGCGAGGAGCCAGTCGAGGTAGTTGCGGATGACGGTCGCCTCGGGCGTCTGATCGCCCATGCGCTCGAGCCGGGAAAGCTCGCGCTCGGCCTGCTCGAGGACGTTCTCGGGCATCTCCGCCTCGGCGATCTTCGTGCGGTACTCCTCGACGACGGAGGCTTCGTCCTCTCCGAGCTCCTTGCGGATCGAGTCGAGCTGCCGCCGGAGGATGTACTCGCGCTGCTGCTTCTCGACACCGGACTCGACGTCCTCTTGGATGCGCCGGCGCACCTGCATGAGTGCCAGCCGCTCGCGCTGGAGCTGCAGCGCGAGCTCGAGCCGCTCGCGAACGTCGACGGTCTCGAGGAGGGACACCTTCTGCTCGAAGGTGAGATCGGGTGAGTAGCCAGCCGTGTCGGCGAGCGCTCCCGGCTCCGAGATCGAGCGCACGAAGGCGGCGATGCGCCCGTCGTCGCCGCGCAGCTCGAGAATCTCCTCAACGACGGCGCGATACTCGCGCTCGAGCTCGCGGATCCGGCCGTCCGCGGCCTCCTCGTCGGGGCGCTCCTCGACGTCGATGAAGAGGCGTCCCTGGGCGTCGGTCGCTGCCGCGCCGGCGATGCCACGGTGGAGGCCGTTGAGAGCGACGGCACGGCCCCCGCCGGGAAGCCTCATCCGGTCGGTGACCTCGGCGACCGTGCCGACCTTCGCGTAGCCGTCGTCGTGCTTGGGGACGAGGAGCACACGGTCCTCGTCGCCGACGTCGACGGTCAGCGTGACGTTCATGTTCGGGAAGACGACGAGGTCCTCCAGGGGGACGAGCAGCAGGCGTATGGCGTTCTCGTTCTCGCTCACGGTTCTCACTTTCGTACGGATGCCGTAGTTGGTTCAGAAACTGTACCGACTGGGACGAGGGCTGCGTCGAGCCCGAGCGCCTAACCCTCCTTGCGGCGCAAGTGCTCGAGCGTGATCCGCGCGACGCGCCCGGCGAGGCGATCCGCGGAGACACCGACGCCGTACGGTTTCCAGGTCATCACTCCGGCGACGAAGACGCCGCCGCTCCAGAACACGAGGCCGGTGTCGTGGCGGGCGGTCGAGATCCATCCCGCCTTGTGAAGGACGGCGACGCCCCGCTGATGTCGGAGCGACGTGTCGAGCTTCGGCGTGTCCCGGACGTGCGCCAGGAGCCAAAGGAGATAGCGGGCATCGGCAGGCGTAAGCCCTGGCTGCGAACTGCGGAGTCGCCCTCTTCCTCCCGAGGCGAGCCAGATAGCACGCCACAGCCGGGTCATGTCCCATGCAGTCGTGTACTTGCCGACGCCGAACGCGGGTCGCTCGTCGACCCGGACGGGGATCGAGCCCGACGGCGTGCGGGTGAGGTACCCCCCGTACATCAGCGTGTCGCTGAGGCCGATCGAACGCATGAGATCGTTGACGTGGTAGGCGCCGGAGCTCGTCGAGCCGCCAAGCCAGACGAGGAGCGAGTTCGCGGCCGCGTCGTCGGAGGGGATCAGCATCTCGTGCAGCAGCTCGTCGAGACGCGAGCCGGGCGGTGGGATCCCGGAGTGCTCGGCGAGCACGGTCGCCGCAATCGCAAGCTTGAGCGTCGAAGCAGCTGGAAAGCGAGCCTTCGCGTTCCACGCCGCGCCCGCCCCTCCGGTCAGGCTCTGCACGTAGAAGCCCGTCGTGCCCTTGAACTCGCGATCGAGCGTTCGGAGCTTCCGCGCCAGCGCGGAGTCCTCTCGCGCGCGAACGACACGGGGTCGCGACGCCGCGGGGAGCCCGAACACGTCGCCAACGACGTTCGACGAGCGACGGCCGCCACTGCCGATCGTCGTCACTCGAACGGTGACGTCGCCCGTGGGAAGCGAGACGCGGAGAGAGAAGCGTCGCCCGCGTAGAGGTTTCGACGCCAGCTTCCGACCATCGACGAAGACGATCACTCTCGTCGTACCGCGAGCGGCGCGGCCGGTTACAAGGCCGTAGGAGACCTGATGCGGTGCCGGCTGCTCGATCGCGGGTGGTGGCAGCGGAGGCGCGTCGATCACAGGGCAACGATAGAGCCGCGACCCAGACGACCGAAGCCACATGAGTCTCGACCCGTCTCCACCCAGGGTCTGGGTCGGCCCCCAGGATTCCGTCCCCACTAGCCTTCCGCCGTGCCGATCTTCGCGCATCTCGATCTCGACGCCTTCTTCGCCGCAGTCGAGGAGCTCGAGGATCCGGACCTGCGCGCGAAGCCGCTCGTCGTCGGTGGCGATCCACACGGACGAGGGGTCGTGTCGACCGCGAACTACGCCGCGCGTAGATTCGGGATTCGCTCGGCGATGAGCTCGGCCGAGGCTCTTCGGCGCTGCCCTTCCGCGGTCTTCGTTCGCCCCCGCCATGCGCTGTATCGGCAGTACTCGAGAGTCGTCTGGGACACGGTGGCAGAGATCGTCCCGCGCATCGAGCGCACTGGAATCGACGAGGGATACCTCGACCTCGGAACAGTGGTCGACGACTTCGTCAAGGCACGCGCAGTGGCGTCGGCAATCCAGATCGCGGTGCGAGCGACAACGAGCCTCACCTGCTCACTCGGAGTCGGAACCTCGAAAGTCGTGTGCAAGATCGCGTCGGACCGCCGGAAGCCCGCCGGCGTCACGGTAGTACCACCCGGAACCGAAGCGGCCTTCCTGGCCCCGCTCGCAGTGCGTCTCCTTCCGGGGGTCGGACCGCGCGCGGAAGCGCGCCTGCACGCAGCAGGCGTGCACACGATCGGGGGCCTCGCAACGTTGCCGGACCCGGACCTGAAGGCGCTCCTGCCCGGATCGCTCGGATCCCTGCTGCGCGCTCGTGCGAGAGGAATGGACCCGCGCGACCTCGAGCTCGCCGCCGAGCCGGTCTCGGTCTCGGCCGAGGACACCTTTGCGCGCGATGTCTCGGAGCGCTCCCAGCTGCACGACGAGATGAAGCGCCTGGCCGAGCTCGTCTCGGAGCGGCTTCGGGGCTCGGGCCTCTCGGGTCGAACGGTCACCGCGAAGCTGCGCTACGGCGACTTCTCCATCCGCACCCGCTCGACGACGCTCGGGGCTGCCGTCGACGAGGCCGACGTCATCGGCCAGGTCGCATGCGGGCTCCTCGACCGCGGACTTCGCGATCGGCCCGGGGCACTTCGGCTCGTGGGCGTGGGCGTCTCGGGGCTTTCGCCGCATCGCCAGCTCACACTCGACGAGCCCTGAGCTCCTAGGAGAGCTTGGCGGAACGGGCCTCGTCGCTGGGGCGCCGCTGGTCGTCGCGAGGCAAGGACGCAGGGAGCGCCCATATTGGTGAATATGGGCGCGACCGAGGACGCCGCATCGCGGCGATCCAGCGCTCCCCAGTGGCACAGCGCCTGTTTCGCCAAGCTCTCCTAGAGTCGCTGCATGCTCGAGGCAGCCTTCTGGGGCTTGTTCACCGCCGCGTCGCTGTGGGTCGGCGCGGCACTCGCGGTTTTCGGCCGGCTCGGCCATCGCTGGATCGGGCTGGCGATGGCGTTCGGCGCCGGTGCGATCATCGCTGCCGTTGCCTACGAGCTCGTCTTCGAGGCGTTTGAGACGAGCATACGCCACGCGAGTGTCGGGTTTGCCGTCGGAGCGATCGTCTTCTATCTCGGGGACTGGATCATCGATCGCCGTGGCGGTCACGGTCGGAAGAGCATGATGGGCGAGTCTCAGCTGGCGGGAAGTGCGAACGCGATCGTGCTCGGCACAGTGCTGGACGGAATCCCCGAATCGTTCGTCCTCGGTGCCTCGATACAGGAGGACGGTCTCGTGCCCGTCGCGGTCGTGGTCGGAGTCTTCGTCTCGAATGTCCCGGAAGCCCTCTCGGGCACCAGCGGCCTCCTCGAGGCCGGCTGGACGCGGTGGCGTGTCTTTGCGCTCTGGAGCAAGGTCGTCGCCGTGTCCGTCGTGGCTGCGGCGGTCGGATGGGGTCTCCTCGACGTGATCGGAACGGGCGGAGGAGCCTTCGCTCTCGCCTTCGCGGGCGGAGCGCTGCTCGTCATGCTCGCGGACACGCTCATCCCCGAGGCGTTCGACCTCGGAGGCCGAGAGGCCGGGCTTCTCACCGCTCTCGGATTTGCACTCGGCTTCGCCTTGTCCTGACTCAGATGCGTAGCAGAGGGCGCGTGAGACAGGTCGGCCCGCCGTCGCCCTTCTTCGAGATCTCCTCGCCTCGGTAGACGACCACGTCGACGCCTGACCGCTCCATGCGCCTGCGCGTCTCCGAATTGCCGTCGAGCGCAAGCGCGCGTCGCGGCCCGAGCGCGAGGACGTTCGGGCCCTGGGACTCGAACTCGTCGTCCGGCACCTCGACGACCTCGATCCCGCGTTCCGCCAGGAGATGGAGCAGGCGAACCGGTGCGATTCGCGGATAGACGACCGCAAGATCTTTGTCGAGCGGCGAGATGAACGACATGAGGTGCAACACCTCGCCGGCACCGTTCCAGTGCGGGAGGTCGAAGGGCACGACCCCGACACCGGGGAACGCAGCTTCGAGCGCGGGGACGGCCTCCGCATTCGTGCGATATCCGATGCCCACGAGGAGCGTGCGCGCGTCGAGCCACACGGTGTCGCCGCCCTCGGCGAACGCCGGCGCTGCGAGCGCTGCGGCGACAGGCACGCTCGCGGCCCCGAGGGCTCCTTCGAGAGCGGCCGGCTCGCCTCGCCGACTCTCCTTCCCTGGCCTGAGCAGCACGGCGCCTTCCTCACCGACGAGAACCGGGTCGTACACGTACATGGCATCGGGATTCCCGGGCTCGTGGCGCGAGACCACGACTTCCGCACCCGCCTCCTCGAGCAGCGCGCGGAAGCCTTCGTGCTCCGCGGCTGCCGCCGAGTGGTCGGGTGCCGCTCGCCATCCGTGCTCGCGCCAGCGCGCGGCGTCCTCGCGCAGCGGCGGGCGAACGAGCACGCGCCGGAGCGTCCCCGTCATCGATGCGCTCCCGTACTGCGGCACGAACTGACGCTACACGGTGTTCGCGGGCGTCCGGCCGTCGAGGAGAACGGCCCGCAGCGCGACGATGCAGAGCTCGAGCATCGCGCGGCGCGTGTCGCGCGTGGCGCTCGCGATGTGCGGCGTCAGGACGACGTTTTCGAGCGTGAGCAGCTCCTCGCTCACTGCAGGCTCGAACTCGTACACGTCGAGCGCCGCGCCGGCGATCGTGCCGGACCTGAGCGCCTCCACGAGCGCCAGCTCGTCGACCACTTTGCCTCGGGCCGTATTGACGAGGATCGCGGTCGGCCTCATCGCCGCGAGCGCAGCCGCGTCGATCAAGTGGTGTGTCTGCGGGGTGTGGGGCGTATGGAGACTCACGACATCCGCGTTCCCGAGCCTCGCGTGGAGGTCATCGTCCCGTCCGGCGAAAGTTGCCCGCGCACCGAAGCCCTCGGCGAGCTCCCCCACCCGTCGGCCGATTCGCCCAGGCCCCACGACGAGGAGCTCCTTGCCGTCGAGGCTCTCACCGAGCATGAACTCGGGCGTGAACTCCCACGGCTCGCGACGGCGGATGAAGCGGTCGCCTTCGGCGATGCGGCGGAGGAGCGCGAGTGTCAGGCCGATCGCGAGCTCCGCCGACGCGTTCGTGAGAACGTCCGGCGTGTTCGTGACAACGATCCCGCGCGCGCGGGCGGCCTCGAGATCGACGTTGTCGGTACCGACCGCGTCGTTCGCGACGATCCGCAGGCCAGGGCCGGCAGCGTCGAGGTACGCAGCATCGATCAGGACCGCCGGTGTCGCGACGACTCCGTTGGCGCCGGACGCGGTCGGCACGAGCTCGAAGTCGGCCTCGAGCACGCGCTCGATCTCAGATGCAACGGGAATCGTGAGATGAACGCGCGGCCGCGTCGGAGAGGACATGCTAGCCGGAGTCGAGTACGCGCGGACGGTGCGAGGCCGAGTAGACGTCCTTGCGCATGATCAGGCCGTTCTCGAACGGAAAGACATCGATGCCGTCCCACTCGATCCGGCTACCGTCACGACGCGTGGCAGTCGCCGTCCACTCGCTGACCACGAGCCCGTCGCGCGTGTACAGACGGCGTCCTCGAAACGACAGGTCCGGGGCATTCTCGAAGATCCGCGCGATGTGCGGGCCGACGTCGTCTCCGTCCACGCGCTCGCCCGCCGTGTGGTTCTCGAAGACCATTCCCGGAGCGTGAAAGGCGAGGATCGCCTCGACGTCGTGGGCGTTCCAGGCGTCGTTGTAGCGCTCGATGGTTCGCTCGAGCTCGGCTGCGGAGTCGCGGTCCACGGGAGCGAGTATCGCACGGTGTCTGACACCGAGAACTCGCAAACCCGCATGGCTTCATGGTGTGGTGTCAGACACCGTATATTGACGAATATCGATCTATCGTGCTACGGTACGCATCGATGACTATCGATCTATCGTCGATCGCGGTCCCGGCGGACTGCTGTCGCCCGCTCGACGACGAGCTGACGAGTGCAGACGCGGAGGCCACGGCCGCCGTCTTCAAGGCGCTCGCCGACCCGACGCGCGTGCGCATCGTGAGCATGCTCGCTCGAAGCGAGGAGCCGGCCTGCGTGTGCGAACTGATCCCATCGCTCGGGCTCTCCCAGCCGACCGTGAGCCACCACCTGAAGAAGCTCGTCCAGGCCGGCCTGCTGACGCGCGAGCAACGGGGCGTCTGGGCGTTCTACAGCCTCGACCGCGAGGGTCTCGAGCGCGCGGCGACGGTCTTCGACCTGAAGGGAGTAGCGGTATGAGCACGACCGACGTCCACGAGCAGGTGCGCGAGCGTTACGCGGGGGCCGCAACCAGCCTCTCCGAAGGCTGCGGGTGCGGATGCGACTGCGAGAGCATCGGCTGCTGCGGCGAGGAGGCGACGACACTCTTCGGCGAGGGTCTCTACGAAGCCGGTGAGCGCGCAGCCCTTCCCGAGAATGCGGTGGCCGCGAGCCTGGGTTGTGGGAACCCGGTCGCCGTGGCGGAGATGCACGAGGGCGAGACCGTGCTCGACCTCGGCTCGGGCGGTGGCATCGACGTCCTTCTCTCGTCGAAACGGGTCGGCCCCACGGGCACCGTGTACGGGCTCGACATGACTGACGAGATGCTCGCCCTCGCGGAGGAAAACGCACGCAAGGCGAATGTGACCAACGTCCGCTTCCTGAAGGGGCTCATCGAGGAGATCCCGCTCGAGGACGCGTGCGTGGACGTCGTCATCTCGAACTGCGTCGTCAACCTCTCACCCGAGAAGCCGAAAGTGCTCGCCGAGATCGTGCGCGTGCTGCGCCCGGGAGGCCGAGTCGGGATCTCGGACGTCGTCGCGGAGGATCGGCTCACCTCAGCCGACCGCGCCGCACGCGGGAGCCACGTCGGTTGCATTGCCGGCGCGCTCTCCGAGAGCGAGTACCGAGAAGGGCTCGCCAAGGTCGGCCTCGTAGATGTGGAGGTGGAGTTCACGCACGCGGTCGCGGACGGCATGCACGGCGCGATCGTCCGGGCACACAAGCCGGGCTGACAGCGCTATCCCCGATACGGAGTTGACTCCGTGACCGAGCATGCGCCGAGTCTGCGAAGGAGATCCGAGCCCCTCGACTCTGCGAGGTGCCTTCGGCACGAGGCGCGAAGCAGCCGTCAGGCGAGCAGTGCTCGATTCGCGGCCAGCGCGTCGAGAATCCGGTCGACGTCCTCTTCGACGTTGTACAGGTGGAGCGAGATCCGAAGGTTCAGGTCGCGGGTCGAGGTGACGATCCGCTGGGCCGCTAACGCCGCGACGAGAGCGTTCGGATCGGTCGAGGCGACGCAGACGAGCGGGCCGCGCCCGCTTCTCTCTCGCGGTGTTACCACGGTCGCACCGAGCTCGTCGAGGCCCGCGAGGAGCCGGTCGACGAGCGAGCTGACGTGCGCCTCGATTGCGAGGACGCCGACCTCGGCGATGAGCTGAACACCGGCGACACCCGGGTAGAGGGAAGGGACCGGCGGTGTGCCGCTGTCGAACCGGCGGACCGTCGCATGTGGCGAGTAGTCGGCGATCGACATCGCGAAGATGTCCTCGTCCGCGAACCAGCCGGTCTGTGTCGGCAGAAGTGACGCGGCCAGCGACCCGCGCACCCACATGAAGGCGAGCCCCGCCGACCCCAACAAGTACTTGACGGTGCCACCCGTGACCACGTCGGCGCCGAGGCT
>DATAEF010000077.1:0-29998 GCA_036258155.1 Gaiellaceae bacterium
GGGGACATGCGGTACGTCACGGCGGGCATCGAGTCGAGGTCTGCTCGCCACCCGCCCGAGGAGGAACCGACCGCCTGGGCGTCCCTTGCCGAGAACCGAGCGCCGACGAGGAGCCGAGGCCACGGCGCTTGAAGCGAGCCACGCCCTCCCTGTGCAGCTCCTCCCAGCAGCGCGTACGTCACTCGCGCCCGCCCGAAGGCCTGAATGGCCTTGTCGAGGATGACGAGGTCCTCGTCGTTCGTTATGCAGCGGTTCCCCAGGCAACGCAGCACGTACGAAAACCGAAGTGACGTCGTCGCTCCGTCGTCGCTCCGCGACGGCTCGGGTGTCGCGACGCGCTTCCAGGGTGCGAAGTTGGCCTCGACCCGGACCGAGTCGGGATCGACGCGGTTCCGGTCGAGTGTCACCTCGACGAGCGCGGTCACCGTGTCACCGAAGAGCACGGTTCGCGGAGAGAGATCGGTGCGAGCCTCGATTGCGGGACTCTCGGCGCTCGGCTCGCTGCTCTGGACTCGGTCCCAGACGACGAGCACGACGAGGAGAGCGGCCAAGCCCGCTGCCGCTGCGCCGAGGAGCACGCGATCTCGACTCACGGCCTCACGCTCCTAGCACCCGTCGGGTGCGGCGCAGGTCGGCCCAGGTGAGGAACGGCGCGAGGATGTCGGCCGGGTCGCTCGACGAGACGAGGATCGGGTCGATATCGAGCGTCCGGAAGGTCTCGAGCAAGCTCTGTACGCGCTCCTCGTTGGCGGCCCTCCGACCTCGAGCCTCCTTTGCCCGCAGCCGAACGGGTGCGACCCGTCCCGTGCGCGGATCGCGCAGCGAGACCACGATTCCGCTGACGTCGGGGAAGCTCTGCTCCCAGGTCGGATCCTGAATCACCACCGGGACGAGGTCCCAACGGTGCTCGATCGCCGTCAGCCACATCTCTTTAGACGGCGGCGGGACGAAATCGGACAGGATGAACACGAACGTGCCCACCCCGACCGCGCGTGGGTGCTCCGCGAGATGAGCAAGCGAGCGCTCGAGCCAGTCCGGCGGGCCGCCGTACTCCGACGACCACAGGCGTTCGTCGCGAATCTCGATCAGCTTCCGTTCGCCTTTCGGCTGGCGCCAGTGTGTTTCGCCGTCGGCGTAGTCGAGATAACCGACGAACCCGCCGGCGGCGCCCGCGCTGGCGAGGATGAGCTCGACGACCGTCCGCATGGCCTGCGGCTTGTCGAGCCACGGCATCGGCGCGCCGAAGAACGACATCTCCGGCCGACGGTCGCAGACGATCACGATCTTCGGGGCCTGTTCGGCGAACCGCTCGCGAACGACGAACTCGTCGCTCCCTTTCGCGGTCGACAGCTTGGCGGACGCCGCCCAGTCGATCGCGTCGATGTCGTCACCGGGCCGATACGGCCTCGAGCCGGCGATGTCGCTACCCGCGCCGCGGCGTAGGCTCTTCATCGCGCCGAAGGAGATGCCGACGAAGCGGCGCCGAGGCACGAGCGGGAACGTCAGCCGAGCGCTCGCCACGGTGCCTCCTCCTCTCTAGGGGCGAGACCCGTCCGTACTGGCCCCACCACCGCCCTTGAAGAGGGGGTCCTCCTCGGAACCCGGGCGCGGCGCGCGCTCGAGGCATGCCTGCCGGAACTCCTCGATCGTCTCAGCCCAGCCGGTGGCACGTGCGCGAGCGACGAAACCGGGGGTGAACACGACCCGGTGAACGAGCACCGGCACGAACAATCGCTCGATGTCCTCGGGGACCACGAAGCTGCGGCCGTCCAGGAGCGCCCAGGCCCGCGCGGCTCGCTCGAGCGCAAGGCTCCCGCGCACCGAGCTGCCGATGACGACAGCCTCCTGCTCACGCGTGGCCCGAACGAGGTCGACCACCCAGCGATGAAGGACGTCGTCGACGTAGACGTGCTGCGCCGCGGAGCGCAGCTCGTGCACCTCCTCGAGGCCGATGACTGGACGCAGCCCCCCGAGCGGGTGCGAATAGCGCTGGTCGACGAGGATCCGGAGCTCGTCCTCGACGCCCGGGTAGCCGAGCGCCGTGCGCAGGAAGAAACGGTCGAGCTGCGCCTCGGGGAGCGGGAACGTCCCTTCGTACTCGATCGGGTTCTCGGTCGCGAGAACGAGGAACGGATACGGGAGCTCCCGCGTCACCCCGTCGACCGTCACCTGCCGCTCGGCCATCCCCTCGAGCAGCGCCGACTGCGTCTTCGGCGTGGCCCGGTTGATCTCGTCGACGAGGACGACATTGGCGAAGATGGGCCCCGGACGGAACTCGAAGCTCCGTGACCGCTGGTCGAAGACCGAGAGCCCGGTGACATCGGTGGGCTGGAGGTCCGGCGTGCACTGGATGCGTTGCGGGACCGCGCCCTCGATGCTGCCGGCTATCGCTCGTGCGAGAACGGTCTTCGCCGTCCCTGGCACGTCCTCGAGGAGGACGTGCCCGTCACACGTGAGCGCCGCGAGAACGAGCTTGATCTCGTTCCGCTTGCCGTAGACGACCGTCTCGATGTTGTCGACGAGGCGATCCGAGATCGCCCCAGCTCTCTCGAAGCGTTCTGGCTCGGACGCCGGTGCGAGAGTGGGCTCCACCGGCGCGATGGTATCTACGGGCGTTTCGTGGGCAGGGGTCGTCATGTCCGCGTCAGGTACTTCTACGCATGGTGGCGCATGTTGTTAGTAAGGGCGAGGCGTGCCTCGCCACGACGCCTGACGCTATGTCTGCGCCTCGGCGCCCGCGACCACCTCGAGGATCTCCTGCGTGATCTCGGCCTGGCGCGCGCGATTCATGTGGAGCGTGAGCGAGTCGATGAGCTCGCCCGCGTTCTTCGAGGCGTTGCGCATCGCGGTCATGCGTGCTCCCTGCTCGGAGGCGGTCGACTCGAGAAGCGCGCGGTACACCTGAGTCTCGACGTACACGGGGAGCAGGCGCTGCATGATCTCCTCGGGCTCGGGCTCGAAGATGAAATCGCCACGCAACGCGTCGGCGGCGCGCTCTTCCTCGTCCGTCTCGAGGATGTCGGGGGAGATCGGGAGGACGTCCTGCTCGGTCACTCGCTGCGTGAGCGCCGAGATGTACGTGTTGTAGACGAGCGCGACGCGATCAACCTCGCCGGACGTGAACAGCTCGGAGCAGCGATGGGCAATGGCCTGCGCATCCTCGTACGCCGGCTTGTCAGTGAAGCCCGTGTACGCGCCGGCGAGCTCACGACCACGAAAGAGGAGCGTCGAGCGACCCTTCTTGCCGACGGCAACCCAGCGGATGCCCTTGCCCTCGGCCTGCAGCGCGCGCTCGAGTGCGAGCGCGCGACGCACGATCTGCGCGTTGAAGGCTCCGGCGAGGCCGCGGTCTCCCGTCAGGGGGACGATCGCAACCGTCTCCACGCTCTCACGCTGGTCGAGCAACGGCAGCCTGACGGACGCCGAGGACCTCCCCACGCCCGCGATCAGCTCGTTCATCGTCTCGGCGTAGGGCCGAAGCGCCTTGATCCGCTGCTCGGCACGCCGAAGCTTCGCCGCTGCGACGAGCTCCATGGCGCGCGTGATCTTCCTCGTGTTGCGGACCGAGCGTATGCGCCGCTTGAGGTCCTGGACTGATGCCATGGAGCGACCCACACCGGCGTCAGCCGGCGAGGCTCCTCTCCTCCTCGACGTTGAACCCGTGGACGAATCGCTCGAGCTCGGCCTTCACCTTCTCCTCGGTCTCGTCCGTGATCTCGCCCGCCTCGCGGATCGACCCGAGAATCGAGCCCTCGGCACGCAGATGCTCGCGCAACTCCTCGTGAAAGCGCGGAACCTGCCCGACCGGGACCTTGTCGAGATACCCGTGGGCGCCGGCATAGATGCTCGTCACCTGCTCTTCGAGAGGCCAGGGCTCGTACTGTGGCTGGTTCAGCGTCGCCACCATCCTCTCGCCTCGGGCGAGGGCGTTCTGCGTCGCCGTGTCGAGCTCGGAGCCGAACTGCGCGAAAGCCTCGAGCTCGCGGTACTGGGCGAGGTCGAGGCGAAGGCGGCCGGCGACCTGCTTCATCGCCTTCGTCTGCGCATTGCCGCCGACGCGCGAGACCGAGATGCCGACGTTGATCGCCGGGCGCACTCCCGAGAAGAAGAGGCTCGACTCGAGGTAGATCTGCCCGTCCGTGATGGAGATGACGTTCGTCGGGATGTATGCGGACACGTCGTTCGCCTGGGTCTCGATCACCGGCAACGCCGTCAGCGAGCCGGCGCCGAGGTCGTCCGAGAGCTTGCACGCGCGCTCGAGCAGCCTCGAGTGCAGATAGAACACGTCACCCGGGAACGCCTCGCGGCCGGGCGGTCGCCGCAGCAACAGTGAAAGCTGGCGGTACGCGTCCGCGTGCTTCGAGAGATCGTCGTAGATGCAGAGCGCATGTCCGCCCCCGTAGAGGAAGTACTCGCCCATCGCGCACCCGGCGAAGGGCGCCATCCACTTGATCGGTGCTGCTTCCTGCGCCGGGGCCGAGACGACGATCGTGTACTCCATCGCTCCGGCATCACGAAGGCGCTCGACGACCTGCGCCACCGTCGAGCCCTTCTGTCCGACCGCGACGTAGATGCAGACGACGTCGCCGCCCCGCTGATTGAGGATCGTGTCGATGGCGATCGCGGTCTTACCCGTCGAGCGGTCGCCGATGATGAGCTCACGCTGGCCGCGACCGATCGGCGTCAGCGAGTCGATCGCCTTCACGCCGGTCTGCAACGGCTCCTTCACCGGCTGCCGCTGCACGACCCCGGGCGCCTTGAACTCGAGCGGTCGGCGCTCCGTTGTCTCGATGGGGCCGAGACCGTCGAGCGGATTCCCGAGCGGGTCGACGACGCGCCCGAGCAGCGCCGGGCCCACGGGAACGCTCATGACCGCGCCCGTGCGGCGGACGGGCTCGCCCTCCTTCACGTGCTGCCACTCGCCGAAGAGCGCCGCGCCGACGTTGTCTTCCTCGAGGTTGAACGCGATGCCGACCACGCCGTGCTCGAGCTCGAGCCGCTCGAGCGAGACGCAGTTCTCCAGTCCGTGGATGCGAGCGATCCCATCCCCGACCTGGAGGACGGTGCCGATCTCGCTCAGATCGGTCTCGACCTCGAACCTCTGAATTCGGTCCTTGAGGATCGCGGTGATCTCTTCGGGGCGTAGCTTCACGCTGTCTCCTTTGATGCCGGTCGATGGCTGCTGGGGGAACCTCCCTGTTCCCCCAGACCCCCTCCACTGGTCCGCTTCGCGGACAAGGCGCTACGCGCCTTCCCTAAAGGCGTCCGCTTTCGCGGCCGCTGGGTTTGTTGTTTCCATGTCATCGCGTCGTGGCCAGTTCGTGGCGCAGCCGCTCGAGACGCCCGCGGACGCTGCCGTCGGCGCGATGCGATCCGATCTGGAGCACCATTCCGCCGATCAGACTGGGATCGACCGAACGGGTTGCCTCGATGGTCCGGCCCGATGCCTGCTCGATCAGCTCGACGATCGACTGCGCCTCGGCGTCGGAGAGCTCGAACGACGTCGTGAGCTCGACGGCCAGGCGGTTCTGCGAGCGTGCGACGAGCGTCTCGAGCTCGGCGTTCATCTCCGCGAGCTCTCCGCCCCGACCCTTCTCCGCGACGAGCCGGACGAAGTTCGAAACGAGCTCGTCGGCGCCGGCCGAGATCTGCTCGAGCACCTCCGCCTTGCCCGCCGGCTCGATCTGTGGGTTGCGCAGGAACGCCCGCAACTCGGGCACGTCCTCGAGCGTCGCAGCGAGAGCGGCGAGATCCGCCGTCACGGCCTCGAGCCGCCCCTCGTCCCGCGCGGCCTCGAAGAGCGCGCGAGCGTACATGCGCTGCGCGACGGCCATTGGCTATGTCGTCTCCTTCTCGAGCGCGGAGAAGTCGAGCCCGGCGATCGCCTCGTCGATGAGGCGGCGTTGGTCCTCCGCGTCGAGCACCTTGCCGGTGACCCGAGCCGTGGCCTCGAGAGTCAGGTCCGCCACCTCGGACCGAATCGCGTCGAGCGACCGCTTCGTCTCGGCGTCGATCTGGCGACGCGTCTCCTCGAGCCGGCGCTCGCGCTCCGCATCGGCTTCCTCCTTCACGCGCTCGATCTGCGCGTCGGCGACCTTGCGGGCGTCCGCGAGGATCTCCGCGGCGTCGCCCTTCGCGTCCGCGATCAGCTGACGGTGCTGCTCGAGAAGCTCACGGGCTTCCTCACGGGCCCTGTCGGCCTCGTCGACTGCCGCCCGGATCCGGTCGCGCCGCTCGTCGATCGTCTTCTGGATCGGCCCGAAGGCGAACCGCCTGAGCACGAAGAAAGTGATCGCGAACGCGATGAGCGTCCAGATCATGAGGCCGGGGACGACCTCGATCAGGCCCGATGATGCCAGGTAGCGCGACACGCTCACTCAGACCAGGACGTAGGCGAGGAGGCCTCCGATGAGGCCGTAGAAGACGACCGCCTCGGTCAGCGCGAATCCCAGCCACTGGATCCCGGTCAACTCGCCGCGTAGCTCGGGCTGACGCGCGACGGCCTGGATCATCGAGCCGAAGATGTTGCCGATGCCTATGCCGGCACCGAGCGAGCCGAGGCCGATGCCGAGCGCGAGTGCGATCGCCTTGCCGGCGTCGGCGCCGTCTTCGGCGGCGGCGAGGAAGAAGAACGACGAAAGCATGGCGTGAGAGCCTCCTTAGTGCTCGGGCTCGATGGCCGAGCCGATGTAGATGGCGGACAGGGCGGCGAAGATGTACGCCTGGATCGAGACGACGATGACGACCTCGAAGAGGTAGAAGAGGGCGGCCGCAGGAACCGCGACGATCGCGAGAAACACGTTCTCGAGCACGATGATCAGTCCGACGAAGGTGAGGATCAGCATGTGGCCGGCGAGCATGTTGGCGTAGAGACGGACGGAGAGGCTGATCAGCCGCATGAACTGGCCGAGGATCTCGAGTGGCACGATGAGCGGGAGCATCCCCTTCGGCACATCGGGAATCCAGCTCTTGAAGTAGTTCCACGAACCGTTCGCGCGAATCCCTTCGACGTGCGTGAAGACGAAGGTCATGAGCGCGAGGGCGAGCGTCACCGACAGCGTTGACGTGGCCGCGAAGATCGCGAGCGTCGGCAACTCGACGCCCGCGATCGTGAACTTCTCATCCGAGAGCGGCAGCGGGATGAAGCCGAGCATGTTGACGGTCCAGATGAAGATCATCAGAGAGGCGACGTAGGGGAACCAGCGTCCGATCGCCTTCGTCGGGAGGCCCTGCTCTGCGACCTGCACCTGGGCGATCTCGTAGATCGTCTCGCCGACGGCCTGGCGCCTCGTGGGGTCGCGTCCGACCTTTACGCGCATGAGAACGATCCCGATGAGACACGCGCAGAGCGCGCCGAGCAGCAGGTACGCCACGGCCTTGTTGATCGACATGTCGATCGGCCCGAGGTGGATCGGGATCCACTCGTGCAGCTCCCACTCCTCCGAGATGAAGGCGCCCTTGTTCTCCTCGGTGGTCTCGCCCTGTGCGAGCGCAACCGACGGCAGCACCAGGGCCAGCAGGAAGACGAACGACACGAGGCGCTTCATGCTTTTGCTTCCCCGCCGAAGTACGAGGCGAGCCCGACTCCGAGCTCGACGGTGAACGCCAGGGCGTAGACGATCGCCGCCGCCACGCCGACGGTCTCGTCGGTCACCGTCACGATCACGAGCGGGATACCGACGAGGAGCGCACGAGAAGTGGTTCCGATGCCCCGCATTCCTGCGGCGGCGAGGTTATCTGGGCTGCCCGGGAGGCGCGCCAGTACCAGCGCGAAGACCTCTGCGGCGACCCAGAGGACAGCGGCGAGCGCCCAGCCCGAGACCGGCCAGCCCGCGACGGCGAAGACGGGCAGCGCGAGCGCGATCACGAGACCGCCCGCGACGGTCGGCGCGAGCCGGCTCGGGACCGAGCGCGGAGTCGAGAAGATGCCCGCGTTCACGTCCTGCCCACTCTCCCGTACACCTGATAGACGACGAGAACGCCGAGCGGAATGCCGACGAGCGCGCCGACGAGCAGGCCGATCCCGGACGCACCGAACAGCCAGCCTACGAGTGCCCCGACGATCATCGCGGCGGCAAGCGCGCCCAGGAGCAACCCCGAGGCGGTGGCGAGCGAGTGAGGTGAGGGGGCCGCGTCCGGCGTCATCCCGGCCTGAGCATATCACCGTGCTTGTAACAGTCACTTTCCGCTCCAGGAGCGGAAAGTGGCCAGGTTAGTTACACGTTAGGATCAAGCGGTGCAGCGGCTCGTATTCGTGCACGGCAGTGTCGTCTCAGGGCGGCCGACCTGGGCCGCGCAGAAGCCGCTCGCCGAGCGGTTCGAGCTCGTCGTCCTCGACCGGCCCGGGTTTCCGCCCAACCCTCCGGTCGAGCGCGTCGACTTCGAGAAGGACGCGCATCTCGTCTCGGGTCTCCTCCAGCGCGGCGATCACGTCGTCGGACATTCGTACGGCGGCGTGATCTCGTTGCTCGCCGCCGCGGCACGGCCGGGCCTTCCGGCGTCGCTGACAGTGATCGAGCCGCCAGCGACGAGCGTCGCCCTCGACGATCCCGACGTTGCCACGTTCGCGGCGAGGGGAGCCGGGCTGTTTGCGAGCGGTCGGTCGGACGACCCCGATGCGTTCCTCAGGCGATTCCTCACAGCCGTCGGATCGTCGTTCGACCCGCCTTCGCCGCTCACGCCTGAGCTCGAGCAGGGCGCCCGCGCACTCATGGTCGAGCGTGGCCCCTGGGAGGCGTCGATTCCTCTGGCAACGCTCGCCGCCGCAGGCTTCCCGAAGCTGGTCGTGTCCGGAGCGCACCACGCCGCGTTCGACGCGATCTGCGACGCGCTCGAGCGAGAACTCCCGGCCGAGCGAATCGTGCTCCCCGGCTTCGGACACACCGTGCAGCTCCACCCGGAGTTCAACGCCGCGCTGGTCGACTTCGTCGAGCGGGCTTCCGCCTAAGCGGTCATGCGCTCGCGAGTCTCCGCCTCCTCGCGCTCACGGCGTCGAACACGCGGGTTCATGAGCTTCACGATCTCGAGGAGGTACACGACGTAGATCGAGAACGCGAGCGCGAAGAGCCCGATCGCGAGTACCGCGATCGTCTCCCAGAGATGCCACGCGCCTCCCTCGCGGAACGGGACGAACCGCGTGGCCAACGCCGCCCCGGCGAGGCTCGCGCACCAGAGCCACATCGTGACCGCCGCCCTGCGCTGAGAGAAGCCGATGTTCAGGAATCGATGGTGGAGATGGCCCCGATCGGCCGAGTAGATGGGCCGGTTGTGCTTCAAGCGCCGGGCAACGACGAACGAGGTGTCGATGATCGGCACCGCGAGGACGAGCAGCGGGAGTAGGAGGACGACGGTCGAGGCAGTCTTGAGCAGCCCCTGAATCGAGACCGCGGCAAGGATGAACCCGAGACACAACGCGCCGGAGTCGCCCATGAAGATCCGTGCAGGGAAGAAGTTGTGCCGCAGGAAACCGAGGCACGCTCCGGCCACGATCGCCGAGAGAATCGCCGGGTCCGTCTTCCCGAGCGAGAGCGCCAGGATCGCGTAGGTCACGCCGGCAATCCCGCACACCCCGGCCGCGAGACCGTCGAGCCCGTCGAGAAAGTTGACCATGTTCATGACGGCCACGATGAAGACCATCGACAGTGGGACGCCGATCCACGCGGGTAGATCGACGACGCCGAGGAACGGGAATGTGAAGTGGTCGATCCAGACGCCGAACATCGGCGGGATCGACGCCGCGACGAACTGGCCCGCGAGCTTCGTCGGTGGGGCGAGGCCCCGGAAATCGTCGACTGCGCCGACCACCGTCGCAACTGCTGCGCCCAGGAGGACTCCGCGGCTCTCGCCCGAGAGATCGAGGAAAGCGAGCGACGGAACGAGGATCCCGAGAAAGATCGCGAGCCCGCCGAGGCGCGGGATCGGACGACGATTCAGGCGGCGTGCGTCGGGGCGGTCAACGGCGCCGAGTAGCCGGGCCATGCCGCCGACCGCAGGCGTCAGCAGCACGACGACGACGAACGCGATCGCGGCGCCGTACAGGACCTCCGGTGTCGCCCGCAGCTCGTCGAACATCAGTGCTTCACGTGGGCTACTTCGTCCCGTACAGCCGGTCGCCTGCGTCGCCAAGACCCGGGAGGATGTAGCCCTTGTCGTTGAGGCCACGGTCGACCGAGGCAACGACAATGACGACGTCAGGGTGTTCGCCGTGCACGCGGGCGATGCCCTCCGGCGCAGCGATCAGCGCGATGAGGCGAACCGACGTCGCGCCGGCGCGCTTCACGGTCTCGACCGCGGCCGCGGTCGAGTTACCGGTCGCGAGCATGGGGTCGAGCAGGATGACGTCGCGATCGGCGATGTCGCCCGGCAGCTTCACGTAGTACTCGACCGGCTCGAGCGTCTCCTCGTCTCGGAAGAGGCCGATGAAGCCGACCCGAGCGCCCGGCACGAGCGACAGCACGGCATCGAGCATCCCCATACCGGCACGGAGGATCGGGCAGACTGCGACCTTCTTCCCCGAGATCCGACGGGCGGTCATTCGCTCGAGAGGGGTCTCGATCTCGACCTCCTCGTCCGCGAGGCCCTTCGTCGCCTCGTACGTGAGTAGGAGCGTCAGCTCGTTCACGAGCTGGCGGAACATCTGCGTTGTCGTCGTGACGTCTCGGAGCAGCCCGAGCTTGTGCTGGACGAGCGGATGCGTGACTTCGACGACGGTGCCGGTCGAGGAAGGGACGAGATGAGTCGTGGATTCCATGGGGTCTCCTCTAGATGTCGCCGGCGAACGTGGGGAACGCACCTTGACCGGGATAGAGCGGGCGACGTGACAGCAGGGCAGCGCTCCGCGCGCGAAGTGCCGTCAGGTCTGGGCCCGACTCGAGCGCTCCACAGATGATGCGTCCGACCTCCCGGAAGTCGTCTTCGTCGAGACCGCGCATCGTCATGGCCGGCGTACCGACGCGTAGTCCCGAGGCCACGGTCGGCGAGCGCTCGTCGAACGGCACCGTATTGCGGTTGACGGTGACGGAGACCTCCGCCAAACGCTCCTCCGCGTCCTTGCCGGTCCACTCCGTCCGACGCAGGTCGACGAGCAGGAGATGCGTGTCGGTACCTCCGGTCAGGACGTCGAGACCCCCTTCCTGCAGCGTCACGCCGAGCGCGTCGGCATTCGCGCGCACTCCTTCCTGATAGCGACGGAAAGGCTCCGAAGCGGCAATGCGGAAGCACGCGGCCTTGGCGGCGATCACGTGGTTGAGCGGCCCGCCCTGCATCCCGGGGAAAACCGCTCGGTCGAGCGCCTGGGCGTGCTCGGCTCGACAGAGGACGAACCCGGAGCGCGGCCCGGCGAGCGTCTTGTGGGTGGTCGAAGTGACGAAGTCGCAGTGCTCGACAGGATTCGGGTGGAGCCCAGCCGCGACCAGCCCGGCGAAGTGGGCCATGTCGCAGAGAAGGAGTGCGTCCACCTCGTCCGCGATCTCTCGAAAGCGCCACGCCTCGACGGTGCGTGGATACGCCGAGCCGCCGCAGACGACGAGCTTCGGTCGGTGCTCCTTCGCCAGCCGGAGTACGTCGTCGTAGTCGACGAGGTTCGTCTCGCGGGAGACGCCGTAGTGGACGATCCGGTAGAGGCGGCCGGAGAAGTTGACCTTGAGGCCGTGCGTGAGGTGGCCGCCGTGAGCGAGCTCGAGAGAGAGGATCGTGTCCCCGGGCTCGAGCGTCGCGAAGTACACGGCCATGTTCGTCTGGGCACCTGCGTGTGGCTGCACGTTCGCGTGCTCGGCGCCGAACAGGCTCTTGGCGCGGTCGATCGCAAGTTGCTCGATCTCGTCGACGACCTCGCACCCGCCGTAGTAGCGCCGCCCGGGATACCCCTCCGAGTACTTGTTCGTGCCGACCCCGCCGACGGCTTCGAGCATCGACGGCCAGGTGAAGTTCTCGGAGGCGATCAGCTCGATCTCGTCGCGCTGGCGCTCGAGCTCGCGCGCGAGGAGGGCCGCCACGTCCGGGTCGACGTCCGCGAGCCCCGCCGTGCGGAGGTCCTCGAGCGTCAGCGGCACCGTCGCCATGCGCCGGATGCTACTCGGCCAGTAGCGCAGCGACGCGCGCGAGCGCGTCTGAGGCAGGCACCGCACCCTCCCGCAGCACACGCGGCTTCGGCGCAGTGAGGTCGAGCACGGTCGACGGAGTACCGGGTAGCTCGCCGCCGTCGACGGTCGCCGCAACGGCATCGAGGATCTCGGGCGGAACGTCCGCCAGGCGCCGCGGATCCGTACCACCGTGGCGATTGGCGCTCGTCGCAGCGACCACCACGACTTCGGCGAGGAACTCCCGCGCCGGCCCCTCGACCTCCGGCACGCGCACCCCGATCGTCTGCGGACGCTCTCCGGTCAGCCACGGGTATCGGCGAGCCGGGTTCGGAAGGACGAGCGTCAACGGCCCCGGGAGAAGCGAGCGGGCGAGCATCTCTGCGCGTCCCCGAAGCTCCGGGGCGCGCTCGATCAGCCCGTCGACGCTCGCGGCCACGAGGGTGATGGGTTGGCCGGCGGGGCGTCTCTTCAGCTCGGAGAGCGCGCGGACCACCGCTGCATCGTCCGGCGTGCAGGCAAGGCCGTACACCGTGTCCGTCGGAATGACGACGACCTCGCCCTCCTCGATCGCCGCCACGGCGCGCGCGACCTCGGTCAAGCGTCAACACCGTGCCCGCGAGCAGTCATGTCACCGGCGCTGTCGTCACGTCAATCGGCTCATGTGCTCACACCCTCTACCACTCTGTCTCGCCCGGCCAGGTCCTTCGTGACCGTGACCGCCTCGTAGCCGAGGCCGCGCAGCAGCTCCACGACGCGACCCGCGTCGCTGTCGGCGACTTCGAGCACGAGCGCTCCTCCCGGCCGCAATGCATCGCGCGCCGCATCTGCGACAGCCTCCGTCGCCCCCTCGCCCACGAGCGCCTGGCGGGGTTCCCACCCGCGCACCTCAGGCTCCAGGCGCGCGATCTCGTCGGGTCGCACGTAGGGTGGGTTCGAGACGACGAGATCCCAGGGACCGACGGGAAGCCCCGAGAAGAAGTCCCATTCGAGGAGATCGACGGCGAGGTCCGTCTGGCGCGCGTTCTCGCGGGCGACGGCGAGCGCCTCGGGCGAGTCGTCCAGTCCCGTCACGCGCGCTCCTCGATGCTCGTCGGCAATCGCAAGAGCGATGGCACCGCTACCCGTGCCAACGTCGAGAACCCGTGGAACCTCGGCCCCTTGGATCAGGACAAGGCAGCGCTCGACGACGACCTCGGTCTCCGGGCGAGGGACGAGCACACGCGCATCGATCGCGAGGGTCAGCCGACGGAAGCCCCATTCGCCGAGCACGTATGCGAGCGGCTCGCGTCCCTCGCGCCGGGCGATGAGCCGTTCGAGCTCGGCCGAGTCATGGGGTGACAGCTCGCTGGTTCGCGCAGCGAGCAAGGCCGACCGGTTCACCCCGAGAATGTGCGAGACGAGGAACTCGGCATCGACTCTCGGGGTGTCGCACCCTGCGGCCTCGAGCCGAGTCGTCGCGTGGGCGAGCGCCTCGCCTGTCGTCACGCCGAGGCGACCGCGAGCGCTTGCCGCTGCTCCTCGGCTCGGAGAGCGGCAGTGAACTCGTCGAGCTCCCCACCGAGCACCTGCTCCAGCCGGTGGACCGTGAGCTTGATGCGGTGATCGGTGAGCCGGTTCTCCGGGAAGTTGTAGGTGCGAATCTTCTCGGCCCGCTCCCCGCCCCCGATCTGAGAGCGACGCGTCGCCGCCAGCGCAGCCTGCTGCTTCTCGCGCTCGGCCTCGTAGAGGCGGGCGCGCAGCACTCGCATCGCCTTCTGCCGGTTCTGGAGCTGCGACTTCTCGTCCTGCATGGCGACGACGATCCCCGTCGGAAGGTGAGTGATACGGACGGCTGAGTCGGTCGTATTGACGCTCTGTCCACCGGGCCCGGTCGATCGCATGACGTCGACCTTGAGGTCCTTCTCCTCGATCTCGATTTCGACCTCCTCCGCCTCGGGCATCACCGCGACAGTCGCGGTCGATGTGTGGATCCGCCCCTGCGACTCGGTCTCGGGGACGCGCTGAACGCGGTGTGTTCCACCCTCGTACTTGAACACCGAGAACGCCCCCTGTCCCTTCACCGCGAACACGATCTCCTTGAACCCCCCGGCCTCGTTCTCGCTCGTCGAGAGCGTCTCCGTTCGGAAACGTCGACGTTCCGCGTAGCGCGTGAGCATGCGATACAGGTCACCGGCCCAGAGTGCAGCCTCGTCCCCGCCGACCCCCTGTCGGATCTCCACGATCACGTCCTTCTCGTCAGCCGGGTCCCGTTCGACGAGCGCGAGCTTCAGCTCCTCCTCGAGCCGCTCCGCCTCGGCCTCGAGCTCGGCCGTCATGGCCCCGAGCTCCGGATCGCTGCGCGCGGCGTCGAGGTCGGCACGCGCCTGCCGCCACTGATCGGCGAGCTTCTTCGGCGTCTCGAGCTCCTTCAACCGCCTACCCGCCTCCGCCGCCTGTCGATGGTCGTTGTAGACCGCTGGATCGGCCATGCGCTCCTGCGCCTCGGCGTGCGAGCGTTCGAGCTCCTCGACGAGCCTGTCGATCGCGGTCATTCGGCTGATGGTAGTAAGGCCGAGATCTACGAGGCGAGGCTCGCTTCGAGTGTGATCTCCGGGACCGCCGCGAGCGCCTTCGAGACCGGGCAGCCTTCCTTCGCGGCTGCGGCCGCCTCGGCGAATCCCGTCGCGTCGATCCCGGGCACCGAGCCGCGAACGACGAGGGCGATCCGCGTGATGCCCGTGCCGGGGACGAAGGTCACCGTCGCCGACGTGTCGAGGCGCGAGGGCGGAGTCTCCGCCTGCGCGAGCCCGTGGGAGAGCGCCATCGAGAAGCACGCAGCGTGAGCGGCGGCGATCAGCTCCTCCGGGCTCGTAAGTCCCTTCGGATCCTCGGTACGCGACGCCCAGGTGACCTCGAGCGGACCGAATGCGCCGCTGTCGACGCTCTCGATCGTCCCGTTCCCATCCATGAGCGAGCCCGACCAGGTGACGTTCGCGGTGCGCTGGGTCATCAAGATCCCTCCTCGAGAGTTGCTTGCACGGTGACGGTCGCGCTCGCCTTGATGAGCGCGGAGAACGGACACCCGGCGTCGGCGGCCTCGGCCGCCTGAGCGAACGATGCGGCATTCGCGCCAGGCGCTGACCCCCGCGCGGAGATCGCCGACGACACGATCCGGTGGCCCATTCCTGCGACCTCGTCCATCGTGATCGTGCAGAGGACCTCGAGTTGCTCGGACGGCGTCCCCGCGCTGGCGAGCTCGCTGCCGAGTGAGGTGACGAAGCACGTCGCGTGGGCTGCGGCAAGAAGCTCCTCCGGGCTCGTCTTCCCCTCGGGATCTCCGACGCGCGAGGCGATCGTCACCGGAAGCTCGAAGGCTCCGGAGCTCGAGGCGCTGACGACCCCGGCGCCGCGCGAGACCGTGCCCTCCCAGGCGACGCGAGCCTCTCTGACGATGCGCGGCAGCCCGGGTTCCTTACGCCATGACCTCGACGCGCGACTCGAGCCGCCGCTGCTCGGGCGTCTCGGCGGCCTCGCGATCGAGCACGCTGCGAAGTGCGCGGATCGAGACCTCGACCTGGTCGTCGGTCGGCTCACGGGTCGTGAGGCGCTGCAGCCAGAGCCCCGGTGCGAGAAGCGTCATCAGGGCCCTGTTGTCCTGATGCTTGCCCGCATACCGGATCAGCTCGTAGGCGAGGCCTGCGATCACGGGCAGGAGCAGGATCCTGCTGAGGATGAGCCAGTACCAGACCGGCCGGCCCACGAACGCGAACACGAAGATCGCGATCACCATCACCCAGAGCAAAAACGCGGTTCCGCAACGCGGGTGAATCAAGCTGAATTTCTGCACGTTGCTCGGGGTGAGCTCGGCACCCGCCTCGAGCGCGTTGATCGCCTTGTGCTCCGCCCCGTGGTACTGGAACACGCGCCGGAGATCCGGGAGCAGCGAGATGAGGAGTATGTAGCCGATGAAGACGGCGACTCGGATCAGGCCTTCGACGACGACGAAGAGTCCCGTCGACTCGATGGGCAGCCAGTTCGTGAGGAGCGCCGGGCCGATCTTGAACAGCATGAGCGCGAATCCGATTGCGATCGCGAACGAGAAGATGATCTGGCCCCGGCTGATCTGCGTCTGGATCTCTCCGTCCTCGTCGCGCTCCTGTGAGGCGACGTTCGCCGAGATCGCGAGGGCGCGAAAGCCGATCGCAAGCGACTCCCCGAGCGCGATCACGCCTCGGATGACCGGCAGTCGCCAGATCCTGCGGCGCTGCATCGGCGAGCTGATCTCGCGGATGACCTCCGTGATGTCGCCCTCGGGCGTCCGTATCGCGACCGCCCAGCTCGACGGGCTGCGCATCATCACGCCTTCGAGGACGGCCTGCCCGCCGTAGCTGACGGCCATGCCCGGTTAGTCGTCGTCTCGGCGCGAGCCGGCTTTTTCGAGCCGACGCTGGAAGCGCTCCACCCGACCGCCCGTGTCGACGAGCTTCTGCTTCCCCGTGTAGAACGGGTGACACTCGGCGCAGATCTCGACGTGCAGCTCAGGCTTGGTCGAGCGGGTCCAGAACTCGTTGCCGCACGAGCACGTCACGTGCGCGATCACGTAATCGGGGTGGATGTCGGCCTTCATCGGCCCGCCAGGATACCAGCGGCGGTCTCGGCGGCGACGTTCCCGCCCGAGACGACGCACACCGTCCTTCCCCCGCTCACCTTGCCGGCGAGGACCGCGGCGACCGCGGCTGCTCCCGCCGCTTCACAGGCCAGCTTCGCGCGTTCGTACAGGAAACGGAACCCGCTTTCGATCTCTTCCTCCGTGACGAGGACCACCTCCTGCACGTGCTCCCGGACGATCGAGAGCGTGTTCCGTCCGGCGTGTGGCGCATTGAGACCGTCGGCGATCGAAGCGGGCGTCACGTCGACCCGCTGGCCCGCTGCGAGTGCCGAGTGCATCGCAGTCGAGTGCTCCGGCTCGACGCCGATGACGCTCGCAGTGCCCGCTGTCGCGACGGCGATGCCGGAGATCAGCCCGCCACCGCCGATGGGGACGACGATGACATCGACGTCGGGAACGTCCTCGAGGATCTCGAGCCCGACCGTCCCCTGCCCCGCGATCGTCAGCGGGTCGTCGAAGGGATGGACGAGCGTCCGGCCGGTCTCCTCCAGAAGCACGTCGAGGCGCCGGAACGCCTCGCTCGGATTTGAGGACTCGAGATCGACGGCTGCCCCGTACCCGCGTGTCGCCGCGAGCTTCGCCTCGCTCGCGCCTTTCCACATGACGACGAGCGCATCCAGGCCCTCCTGCGCGGCACCCCAGGCGACCGCCTGCGCGTGATTCCCTGCCGAGATCGCGATGACGCCGCGCGCCTTCTCCTCGGTCGTAAGCGAAGCGAGCTTCGTCAACACGCCGCGCGGCTTGAACGAGCCGGTCTTCTGGAAGAGCTCGGCCTTCAGGAACATGTCCGGCCCGAGCGAACGACACGCGAAGGTCGGGGTGCGAAGGAGGTGCCCGCGGATCAGGTCGGCCGCGCGCTCGATGTCGTCGCGGCTGACGATCGAGTCACCCACGGTCCGATCCTACTCGGGAACCTTCGGGCGCCCCGCGCCGTATGAGGAACGTGGGCTTTCGTCTCGCTGTGCTTCTCGCCGCTTCGCTCGCGGTCACGCCCCTCGCAGCCGGTGGCTCGCCGCCGCCGAGACCGGTCGAAGGCCCGGTCGTCCCGACGGGTACGGCGCCTTGCGGGATCTCCGCTCGCGCGGGGAGCCTGTGGATCGGCGTGTACGAGACGGGCAAGCTCCTCGTCCTCGACGAGCGGAACGGTCGCCTCGAGGCGAGCGTCGACGTCGGGCGCTGGGCGTGCCGGGTCGCCGTCGGCCCCGCGGCCGCCTGGGTCACGCGCGACCGAGCGGGCGAGCTCGTGCGAGTCTCGCGAGGGACCGGACGGGTCGAGCGGATGAAGGTGGGTACAGGCACGTTCGACGTCCTCCTTGCGCACGGGTCGGTCTGGACGACGAGCCACGAGCACGCGGCGATCGTCCGTATCGACGCGAGGACGAGGCGGCTCACGCGTGTCTACAAGCACGGCCCGTATCCGGCTGGACTCGCGTCCTGCGCCGGACGCGTCGTGGTGGGACACGGTCGTGCAGTGACGTTCGTCACGTCCATCGATCCGAGCACACACCGGATGCGGCGCATCGACGTGGGAACGGCCGCACCGGGATGGCCGGTGTGCATCCGAGGAGTCGTCTGGGTGACGACCCCCGACACGATCGTGCGGATCGAACCGAGGTCGGGGCTGGTCCTCACACGCCTGCAGGTCGGTGAGACGCTCGCTCATGCCGCAGAAGGGCCGGACGGTCTCGTATGGGTCACGGACAAGCAGCACTCGCTCGTGCACCGGCTCACGCTCGAGGGCAACCTGGTCGTCGACAGTTTCCCCGCAGGCCCAGGCGCGTTCGCGCTCGCGCGCGTCGGCAACTCGATGTGGGTGACGAGCTTCGCCGGGTCCGACGTTCGCCGCTTCGACCACCAAGGCTGACGCCCGCCGCATCGAGCGGCCAGAATATGGCCATGGCCGCCGTCGTCGAACAGCGCCCGATCCGCCTCGTCGTGCGCGATGCGGAGCTGCTACGCAGCAGGCTCACCGTGTTCTTCCGCCTGCTCCTCGCAATCCCGCTTTTCGTCTGGGTGGCGCTCCGGGGGATCGCGGCGCTCGTCGTGGCCTTCGTCCTCTGGCTCGCAGTCCTCATCGAGGGGACGACGCCCCAGAGCCTCCACGACTTCGTCGCCGGATACCTCCGCTACGCGACCCAGGTGAGCGCGTACGTCTTCCTCGCCGCTGATCCGTACCCCTGGTTTCGATGCCAGGCCGAATACCCGGTCGACCTCGAGATCGACCCTCCCGTGCGTCAGAGCCGGTGGACAGGCTTCTTCCGCCTCGTGCTCGCTCTCCCGGCACTCCTCCTCGCCTTGGCCCTCGGCGGCGGGCTGATGAACGGATCTTCGGGCCAGAGCTGGAGCGCCAGCTCGGGCGGAGGCGACGAGAACGCGGTGTGGTACGCGTTCTCGTCGGGCGGCGTCGCCGCCGTGGCCGCGTTCCTCGCCTGGTTCGCGATCCTCGCGCGTGGCACTGAGCCTCGGGGCCTTCGCGACCTGACCGCCTTCGCGCTCAACTACGCGGCGCAGGCAGGCGGCTATCTGCTCCTCCTCACTCCGGTCTATCCGACATCGGACCCGAAGCGCGCCGAGCCGTACTCCGACCTGCCGGAGCACCCCGTGCGAATCGTCGTGACAGACGACCTCGAGCGTCCCCGCCTGACGGTCCTGTTCCGGCTGCTGCTCGCCATTCCCCACTTCGTCTGGCTGCTCTTGTGGTCGGTTGCGGCGTTCTTCGCAGCGGTAGCGGCGTGGTTCGCGGCGCTCGCAACCGGGCGAGTGCCGTTGGCGCTGCACCGCTTCCTGGCTGCGTACGACCGTTACGGGACGCACCTCTTCGCCTACGTCTACGTCGTGGGTCGAAGGTTCCCCGGCTTCACCGGCCGCGCCGGCTCGTATGGCGTCGACCTCGAGATCGATCCGCCTGAACGACAGAACCGCTGGACGGTCCTCTTCCGCGTCTTCCTTGCGATCCCGGCTCTGCTCCTCGCGAGCGCGCTCGGCGGGGTCGCCCTCGTCGTCGGCGTGCTCGGATGGTGGTATGCGCTCGCGCGAGGCCGCATGCCCGAAGGTCTTCGCAACCTCGGAGCGTCGTGTCTCCGGTACAGCGCCCAGTCGTACGCCTACCTCTTCCTGCTGACAGCGCGCTATCCGTTCGCCGCTCCGGTGCTCGAGCGGCGCGCCGAGCCCGACCCGAGCCCGCTCGCCCTTCCCGGAGACGCGTTCTGAGAGCAGTCTTCGCGGTTGTCGTCGCCGCAGCGCTCGTCACCGGCGCGTCCTTGCTCTTTCCCACCGCGGTGCCGGACGACCTCAGTCTCCCGGCCGTCGACGTCGACCGGACCTTCGGCGCCGAGTTCGTCGACGAGGCCAAGCGCTACGAGCGGTTCTTCTACGTGGACTGGATCCTCGCCCAGATCGCGCTGCTTGCCACGCTCTGGCTCTACGCGCGCCGCGGCGTGGCCTTCACTCGCGAGTCCTCCGCAGGCCCCATCGGCACCGGGATGCTCCTCGGCATGCTGGGGCTCGGCATCGCCTGGCTCGTCGGGATTCCGTTCAGGGTCGCCGCGCACTGGTGGAGCCGGCGCCACGACCAGACCGACCTAAGCTACCTCGATTGGATCGTCCAGGACTGGACGATCCTCGGCGCCGAGTTCCTTTCGATCTGCCTCGCCCTCCTGATCGTCATGGGGCTCGCGCGCTGGCTCGGAGAACGCTGGTGGCTCCCGGGCGCGGCGGTGTTCGTCGCGATCGCCGCGCTGTTCAACTTCGTGGCGCCGTACCTCGATTTCACGACGAAGCCGCTGGACGACAAGGTGCTCCTCGCCGACGCCGCCCGCTACGAGGACGAGCTCGGGCTGGCGAGCATCCCGATCCGTGTGGAGGAGGTGAGCAAGGACACCGACCAGGCGAATGCCTACGCCTTCGGCCTCGGGCCGAGTCGTCGTGTCGTGTTCTGGGACACGATGCTCGAGGAGCCGTTCTCGGAGGGCGAGCAGCGCGTCGTCCTCGCACACGAGCTCGCGCACCACTCGCAGAACCATCTCCCGGAGGGCATCGGGTGGTTCGCCCTGTTCGCAGTCCCCGGCGCGTGGATTCTCATGCGGGCGACGCGTCGGCGAGGAGGGATGGGCTCGCCGGAGGCCGTTCCGCTCACGCTGCTCGTGGTCGTCGTCTTCCAGCTCGTGACGACGCCGCTGGCGAACGTCATCTCACGGCGCATGGAGGCCGAGGCGGACTGGAAAGCGCTCCAGGTCACGCGGGATCCGGCAGCGCTCGAGCAGCTCATGGTCGGATTCTCGGAGACCGGGCTCGGAGACCCCGACCCGCCCGACTTGGCTCAGCTCATGCTGGGGACGCACCCGGCGCTGGCCGATCGCGTCGCGATGGCCCGCGCTTGGTCGTTCCGGGACTCTCCGTGAAGTCCGAAGAGCACAAGTCAGGTCAGCGTGTACTCGGGGCCCGAGCCGCCCTCGGGAGGCGTCAGCCGGCCGCCCTTCGCCGTGATCGCGCCGCACTGCACGCAGTTGGACGGCGTGATCTCGACCGACACCATGCCGTCGCCGAGATCGCCGCCGACCTCGTAGACGTGTGCCGGGCACATCCATTCCCACGCCTCGGCGACCGGTCGGCGCACAAGTGTGCTCACCTTGAGGTGGTTGGGCTGATCGTCCCGCGTCCGATTCCCCGAGGCGAAGACCGAGGAGAGCTTGTCGAAGACGTACTTGCCGTCCGGGCTCGGATAGCGGGATGCCCTCCCCGTCCTCATCAGGGGCGCGGCCGAGTTCGGGTGCGTGGGGAAGCGGCCGTTCGGCATTCGCCCCTTCGTCACCGTCATCATGCTCGCGAGCGCGCCGCCGACGAAGAAGCCCTTGTCGAAGGCCTGGCGCATGTTGCGCACCTCGTACAGCTCCTTCCAGAGCGCGCTCTCGCGGAGTGACTCGTCGTACGAGTCGAGCGCGCCGACGCGACTCGGGACCTCGCCGCGCTGGAGCGCCCGGAACGCCGACTCGGCGGCGAGCCGGCCCGACTCGATCGCGTAGTGGATCCCCTTGAGGCGCGGGACGTTGACGAGCCCCGCTCCCTCACCGACGAGCAGCAGGCCCGGTGCGTTGAACCGCCGCGGCAGCGAGAAGTATCCACCCTCTGTGATCGTCTTCGCGCCCCACGCGACGCGCTCGCCGCCTCCGAGGATCTTCCACACGAGTCGGTGCGTCTTGAACTCCTGCAGCACGTCGTGTACCGAGAACTCGACGTCCTTCGCCTCGAGCCCCGCGACGAACCCCACGGTGACGAGCTCGTCACCCATCGGGTAGATGAAGGAGCCGCCGAACTCCCCGAATCCCGCGGACGTCCGGAGCGGCCAGCCCAACGTATGGACGATCCGTCGGAGCGGCCTCGGGACGCGCCAGACCTCCTTCACGCCGAGCGCCCAGATCTGCGGGTTCTCGCCTTGCAGACCGAAGGTCTCGATCGCCGCCGCGGTGAGATACCCCTGCGTTCCCTCGGCGAGCACGGTGATCCCGGCGACGACGTCGGAGCCGGGCTCGAACGTCGACAGCGGCTCTCCTTCTCGTCCCCGCCCGCGATCGCCCGTCCGGATCCCGACGGCGCGCCCGTGCTCGACGAGCAGCTTCGTCGCGGCCGTCTCGGGGAGCACCGCCACACCGAGCGCCTCGGCCTGCTCGGCGAGGAAGCGGCCAAGCGCGGACACCGAGAGGATGACATTGCCGTGATTGCGCATCGTCGGCGGCGCCGGAATGCGGACGGCCGAGCGGCGGGACATGAGATACACGGCCTCGCCGGAAACCTCGCCATAGGTCGGAATGTCCGCCATCGTGAGCCTGCCCTTGAAGAGCTGGCGGAACGCTCGCGGGTTGACGACCGCGCCTGAGAGGAGATGCGAGCCGGGCTGCTTGCCCTTCTCGAACACGGCCACCGGAACCTCGCCGAGGCGCTCGCGCACCTCGGGGTGCTCCTCGAGCAGCTGGCCGAGCCGGATCGCGCAGGCGAGCCCACCCGGGCCGGCGCCCACGATCGCGACGCCGACTTCGATGCGCTCCTGGAGCGGATCGGTGGGCGGGCCGACGGCGTCGGTCGCCCCGAATGCAGGTGCGAAGTCGCCGGGCCGCGCCATCTACGAACGGGCGGCTCGAACGAGCTCAGTCAGCTTCGGCACGATCTGGTGCAGGTCGCCGACGACGCCGACGTCGCAGAAGTCGAAGATCGGTGCATTCGGGTCCTTGTTGATCGCGATGATCGTGCCCGCGCCCTGCATCCCGACTTTGTGCTGGATGGCGCCGGAGATACCGCACGCGATGTAGAGCTTCGGCGACACGGTCTTCCCGGTCTGACCGACCTGGGTCGAGTACGGGTACCAGCCAGCATCGACGACGGCGCGCGTGGCTGCAACGGCTCCGCCGAGCGCCGCCGCGAGCTCCTCGAGCAGCGAGAAGGCCTCAGGCGAGCCCAGTCCACGGCCACCGGCGACGATGATGTCCGCGTCCTCGATCGACGGCCCGCTCGTCGCCTCGACCGACTGCCCGATCAGCGCCGAAAGGGACGAGAAGCCGGAGAACGGCGACTCGAACGCCTCGACATCCGCCGAGCCACCGGACTCGACCGGGTCGAACGCGCCGGCGCGTACCAGGCCGAGCCGCGGCGAGCCCGTCCAGCCGACGTCGACCAGGACCGTGTCACCCAGCGCCTGACGCTTGCCGACGAGCTCGTCGCCCCGGAGCTCGAAGTCCGTGAGATCCCAGTTGAGACCCGCCTCGAGCCGTGCCGCGAGCCCTGCTGCGACGTCCGCCGCGAGAACGGAGGCCGCGAAGAGGACGGCATCCGCTCGGGTCTTCTCGACGAGCACCTCGAGCGCGTCGACGCGTGGCTGCGGGAGCGCGGCTGCGAGGGCCTCGTCCTCGCACGCGTACGCCTTCGCGGCGCCAAAGGCGCCCGCGCGCGCAGCCAGCTCTGCAGCACCGGGCCCGAGCACGACTCCGGCGGCGTCTCCGAGGGAGGCGGCTTTCGAGAGGACGCCCAGCCCGCCCTTCTCGAGCTGGCCCTCGTGATGCTCGAGGAAGACCAACGCCTTCACAGCAGCCGCTTCTCGAGAATCAGGTCGACGATCTTCTGGGCGGCAGTGCCGTCGTCCTCGATCTTGATCTGGTCGCCTCGCGACGGAGGTGGCCCGAGGTCGAGAACGGTCGTCCTCGCGGAGGCGTCGCCGGCTGCTTCCGACCCCAGGCCGATCTCCGCCAGCGAGAGCGTCTCCTGCGGCTTCGTCTTGGCGCCCATGATCCCCTTGAGCGAGGGATAGCGCGGCTCGTTGATCGCGTCCGAGACGGCGACGACGCCCGGCAGCGGCACGGAGATCGTGTCATAGCCGTGCTCGGTCTGGCGTTTCCCGTGCACCTCGTCACCCTCGAACGTCAGCGCCGCGACCTGCGAGATCACGGGTTGCCGCAGGCGATCTGCGACCGCGGCCCAGAGAACGGCGCCGTCGCCGTCGCTCGAGGCCTGTCCGAAGAGTACGAGGTCTGCTGCCTCGCGCTCGAGCACGGCCGCGAGCACGCGGCTCGTCCCGAGGAGATCGGAGCCGGCGGCCGCTTCGTCGCTCACGAGCACCGCTCGGTCGGCGCCCATCGCGAGCGCCTTACGCAGCGAGTCGGCCGCCTTCGGGGGACCGAGCGACACGAGCACGACCTCGCCGCCCTGCGCCTCCTTGACCCGCAGCGCCTCCTCGACGGCGTTTAGGTCGGTCGGGTTGAGAGCG
The DNA here is from genome assembly GCA_036258155.1 of Gaiellaceae bacterium. Classification (GTDB taxonomy): domain Bacteria; phylum Actinomycetota; class Thermoleophilia; order Gaiellales; family Gaiellaceae; genus GMQP-bins7. Next base: position 24,479 of record DATAEF010000077.1, read on the forward strand.
GACTCACCCGAGCGGTCGAGCCGCTTCGTGGTCGGGTCGATCCGCTTGTGGACGGTCGCGTCCGGCACGTGCTTCACGCAGACGGCGATCTTCATCGGCGGGGACTCTAGATGCTTGACCGGAAATTCACGCGGGCCGACTGACGGCCACGACACGGCGCCGGATCGCCAGCCGCGCGCGTCGCACAGGCTTCTAGCCTGCACGACGCGTACGTTCGGCGCCCGGCTTGGTCGTGACCGCCCTCGACTGCGCGCCAATTTCCGGTCAAGCATCTAGCCGCGCTCTGCGCGGCGACGGCGCACCTACGCTCGTCTAGCCCCAGGCCTGGCGGCCACTGGGGTCGACCTCGGCACTCGCGGCCCGCGTGCAGGCCGCCGCATGCTCCACGGTGACGCGTGCGCAGGCGGCACGGCGCGCGGCGTCGGTCGGGTACAGCATTCCGAGGACGACCCCGATTCCCGCGAAGCAGTCCTCGCGCACCGAGGGGGGCGCCCGCCGACAGAGCGTCGTCGCCGGCCGGATCCCGCGCAGCCCGGACGCGTTTGCGATGGTCCGGGCGGCCCCCAGCAGGCAGTTGCCCTCGCCCGTCGCGGCGAGTGCACACCGATGAAGGACCTCGTCCTGCGCATAGCGCGTTTCCTCCGCGGCGTCGCGCCCGAGCCCGCGCAGGCAGACCGTCTCCCACCGACCGAGGCGGCCACAGCGCAGCGCGGCGTCCGAGAAGTCGCCGCCGTTGCTAGTGAGGAACCGCCAGCTCACGCGGAGGAAGCACGAGTGCCTGTCGCGTGCTCGCACTCGCTCGCACGGATAGGTGGGATCGTCGTCGTCGAGCCAGGGCGAGCGAATGCCGAAACGCGTGTCGACGTTCTCCATGAACGCACCGCTCGCGCATGCCTTGTGATCCCAGCCGGTACCCAGTCGAGCGCACACGGACAACACCAGTGGGAGGTCGTATCCGGTCTGGATCATCAACCCGTGACCGAGGCCGTGACGACACTGGTAGTCGAGGAAGCCGCGCCGCCGACCCAGCCCGGCGCTGCACAGCCCACGCGCCGCCTTCCCGAGCTCACGCTTCGACGAGACACCGAGGAGTGCGCGGTCGAGGATCCCGTGGTAGTAGCCGGAGACACAGGTCGGCGATCCCCGAGCGAACGTGGCAGCGACGTTTCCGCCGAACCTCTCGAGCGCCGCCGCACCAATCGAGTGAGCGATCCGATGACAGTTTCGCTCGATCCCCGGATCTGCCTCGATGCGCTCACGGAACACGACGAGTGCACGCTTGGGCCCCTGGAAGAAGGAGAGGTTGCCGAAGGCCTGCTCGAGACACCGCGCGTCCCCATCGCAGTCCTCGAGCGCAGTCTCGTCGGCTTCGAAGCTTCCCGCGATCGGGTGGAAGGTTCCCCCGGTCGACCCCTGGGCGAGCGGCAGCCGACCCCCCTGGCCGCCTTCGGAGACGAAGAGGTATGCGGCAGCGGACAGCGCGACGACAGGCACGAGGAGCAGGGGCGGCAGCGCTCGCGCCAGGAAGCGACGTGGATGACTGGACGGCATGCGCGACGTCCTCCGGACCATGGTAGGAGTCGTATCGGCACGACAGGACCGTCCGAACAGCCGGTTGTCACAAGCCGATGGAGCGGAACGGTCTGCTAGCCTCCCGCCCTTCGCGCTCGAACCGGAGCACCTTCTCGTATGAGACGCCACCGGACCGCACCGTCTCGTTTCTTGCTTGGGACCTTCGTCTCGCTCCTCCTCACGGGCATCGGGACCCTCGCGACGTCTTCGGCAAGCGGAGGCGAGGAAGCGGTACCACGTTTGGTGTTCCCGCTCGTGGCCAGGACGGATCTCTGGGACAACTACGGCGACCCGCGCGGGAACGGCAGGCACGCGGGAATCGACATGGAGAACCCGTGGCGCGCTCCCGTCGTCGCAACGGAGGACGGGCGCGTCGAGTTCGCGCAGTCGCAGCTCGGCGGCTGCATGCTCTACCTCTACGGGCGGAGCGGGACGATGTACCTGTACATCCACCTGAACAACGACCTGACCGCGCGAAACGACAACAAGGGCGGCTGCGTCAGGAACGTCACGTTCGCGGTACCGGACGGCGCTCGGGTCTCGGCAGGGGAGCAGGTCGCCTGGAACGGCGACTCGGGCGACGCCAGCGGCAACCCGCACCTGCATTTCGAGGTGCATCCGAACGGTGGCGCCGACGTGAATCCGCTGAGGCACCTGAGGCGCGCGAGCCGCCCGCTCTTCGCCGCGAAGCCCGGCTCGGAGTTCAGCCTCGGTCTGCGTGGACAGCTCATCGCTGCGGGCGCGGGCATCCTCGAACTCCGAGTCGAGCGCGTCCGGCACTACCCGGGTGGACGCTGGCTCGAGGTCGAGCCGAGAACGCTCGAGCTGACGGTGCCGGAGGAGGCCACCGTCGCGCCTTCGATCGGGCAGATCACCGATGCCGAGCTCCGCGCGTTCCGCGCACCCGTGCCGGTCGTCGCCCACACGGTGAAGGCGAAGACGACCGTGGACTCGATCGTCGGCTCCGCGGGGACGCTACTGATCAGCCGCGTCGCGCCGCTTCCGTAAGGCACGTCAGCCGGTCGCGTCAGCAGCATTCCCGCGATGGCCCACGACCTCTCGATCCTGATGCCGGTCTTCAACGAGCGCGCGACGGTCGAGGCGGCGATCCGGGACGCGCTCGACGCGGAGCTCCCCGTGGCGAGTCGCGAGCTGATCGTCGTCGACGACGGCTCGACCGACGGCACGCGCGAGCTGCTCGGCTCGCAGAGCTGGCCGGACACCGTGCGCGTCGTGTTCCACACCGGGAACCGGGGCAAGGGCGCAGCCGTTCGAACCGCACTCGGACACGCGAGCTGCGAGTTCGCCGCGATCCTCGACGCGGATCTCGAGTACCGCGCCGGTGACCTCGCCGACCTCCTCGAGCCTCTGGTGTCCGGTGAGGCGAGAGTCGTCTTCGGCACGCGCGCTTGGACGTCCCAGTCCTCGTTCAGCTTCTGGTACGTGATGGGGAACAAGGCCGTGACCTTCGCGACGAACGTCCTCTACAACTGCTGGATCTCGGACGTGATGACGGGTCACAAGGCGATGAGCACAGACCTCTTCCGCTCGTTGCCCCTGCGCGAGCGAGGATTTGCGATCGAGCCCGAGATCGCCGCGCGCGTCCTTCGTGCGGGAGAACGTATCCACGAGGTGCCGATCTCCTACAAAGCCCGCGGTCGGGACGCCGGGAAGAAGCTCACCGCATTCGACGGTGTCCGCGTGCTTCGCACGCTCGTACGCTGCCGCGTGATGTGAACGAGCCTCAAGCACGGGACCGCCGTCCGGACGGTCGCGGTGCCAGAGCGCCCGTCACGGCGTTGTACGTCGTCTTCGGATCGCTTCTCTGCTGGTCGCGCTTCGCAGGGTTGAACCTCGGCTACTCGAGCGACGAGCTCATGACGGTCAGAGGCTATGTGAGGGCGGGGCCGTACGAGATCCTGGTTGGGCCCTACATCCCCAACAACCACGAGCTCTTCAGCCTGCTCGCCTGGGCGACGACCTCGATCGTCGGGGAATCCGAGGTCGCTCTTCGCCTGTGGTCCGCGATCCCGTTCGTCGCGGGAGTGATCATCGTCACCGCGTGGCTTCACATCCGGCTCGGCGCGCTGTCCGGCTTGCTCTTTCTCTTCCTCGCGACGGCCTCGCCGCTGCTCCTCGACATCACGCGGCAGGCCCGCGGATACGGTCTCGCGTTTCTCGCGATGGCCGTTCTGGTCGTCGCGGCGCTCGAGGCCACCCGTTCCCAACGAGGCTGGACGATCGTCGCATTCTGCGGCGCCGGCGTGGTCGGCACCTGGACGCTGCCACACTTCGGAATCGCGTTTGCCGCCACGGGTCTCGTCCTGCTGACGAAGCGCGACCTTCGCCGACCGGCGGCGATCGGGCTCACCGCGTCGTTCCTGGCGTGCATCGCCTGGTACGCCCCGCACCTCGACGACCTCATGTCGAGCTCGCGACAGGACTACGGGGCCCGGATCGACGGTGCGTGGGTCGTTACCGCACCGATCGATCAAATACTCATGCCAGGCCTGAGATGGATCGACGAGGTGCTCGTGGATCCAGGTCTGGGATCGCTCGTGCTCGTCGCCGCACTCGGATTGCTCATCGGCTCGAGCCCCCTCCTCCGCACGCGTGACTCTGCCCTCGTCCTCGGCGCAGGCGTGGTGGCGACCGTCGTGGCGCTCTGGCTCACCCGAACCAACGTGGCCCCGCGCTTCTTCAGCTTCCTTCTCGTCCCGCTCCTGATCGCCCTGGCGAGCGGAATTGCCGCGATTCTGGCACGCGCCACGAGCCGTCCTGCGGGCGTCCGAACCGTGCTCGCCGTGACGTCGCTGGGGCTCGTCGTCCTCATCTCGGCGCCGTACATGTGGAGCATCACCCGACTACCGCGGGAGTCGATCCAGGATGCGGCCGCGACCATCCGGACGGTCGCGCGACCATCAACGCCCGTGTTCGCTTACGTGCCTTATCCCAGGGATCTCGAGTTCTATCTCGGGCGGTCCGTGGAGGTGCCCAGACAGTTCGATGAGCTGCGCCGTGTCTGTCGGGCGGAAGGCGAAGTGGTCTTCGTCAGCCAGCCGTGGCTGCTGCCGCCCGTGACCGTTCCCTGTTCGCAGCGAGAGGGCGCACGACACGTTCGCTTCCGCCAATACGCGCGCGGAGAGGAGGTGAACGTGTGGTTCATCCCTCCCGCGCGGTAGGGCGTCAGGGCCTTCTCGTCCCGGCGTTGTATGCGACTCTCGGATTGGCCTTGGTCGGGACACGCCTCGTCGGCCTCGGCCAGAGCTTCTGGCACGACGAGGTCGTTGCGGTCGAAGACTTCATCCGAGCCGGACCTCGCGAGATTCTCACCGGCCCGGATCTCAGCCACGAGCTCTTCGGCCTGCTCGCCTGGGCGACGAGCAGGGTCGTGGGCGAGTCGGAGATCGCCTTTCGACTGTGGTCGGCCGTGCCGTTCATGGCGGGAGTCGCTCTCGTCACCGCGTGGCTACACAGGCGTTGGACTCCGATCGCAGGGGTGCTCTTCCTCTTCCTCGCCACCGTCTCGCCACTGCTTCTCGACATCACCCGGCAGGCGCGCGGCTACGGCCTCGCCTTTCTCGGCATGAGCATCGTGGTCGTGGCTGCGCTCGAGGCGTGCCGCTCGGGCAAGAGCTGGACGATCGTCGCTTTCTGCGCTGGAGGGCTCATCGGCACGTGCACCCTTCCGCAGTTCGGGATCGCGTATGTGGCGACCGGCGCGGTCCTGCTCGCCGACCGCGAGCTCCGCCGCCGGATGGCGCTCGGACTGGGTGCCTCCCTTCTAGCGATCGGCGCGTGGTACTCGCCCCACATCGGCCAGGTCCGTGACGCGGCGCGAATCGAGGACGGCATCCGGATCGAAACGCTCTGGCTCGTCACCGCGCCGATCGACCAGGTGCTGATCCCCGCGCTCCTGTGGATCGACGGCACGGCGCTTCGCCCGGG
>DATAEF010000078.1:0-65784 GCA_036258155.1 Gaiellaceae bacterium
AACGTCGAAGCCGTCGTCGCGCAGATGTCGGCCGAGATACTCGCGCGTCTCGGGCTCGGGCTCGGCGACGAGGACGGCGCTCGGCATCCCGCCGACGCTAGCCCGGGGTAGCAGCTCGCGCCAGTTGTCCTTTGCAGCGGATCCGTGACAAGCCTTCCTCAACCGTCCGCCGCGGACGTGGCTATGAGACCTACAGCCTCCCGTGGCGGAGGATCCCCCACACCAGCCAGACCCCGAAGACGCCGGAGAGCAGGAAGCCGATGAGCGCAAGCAGGTGGATTCCGGCCGCGTGCGGCCCGCCGGTCGCGAAGACGCCGATGATCGCCGAGCCCATCAGCCCGCCGAGGATGACGAGGGCGACGGCGATCCGGTTCGTCGCCTTGTCGATGTGGTCGTCGATCTCGTCGATGCCGGGGTTCTCGATGTGGACCTGGAACGTCCCGCGGCGCAGGAGCTCCAGGATGTCGCTCACCTGATACGGGACCTCGCGTGCGAGCGATCCGAGTGCCAAAGCCTCGGCCGTCGCTTGCCGGGCGATGAACCGCGGATGGAAGCGGTCCGCGAGCAGCCCTCGCGCGTAGGGCTTCGCGACCTCGAAGACGTTGACGTCCGGATACACCTCCTGGCCGACCGAGGCGAGAGTCGCGATCGCCTTGTCGAGCATCACGAAGCGGCTCGGGAGCCGAAGGTTCATGGAGTAGATCAGCTGGAACCCCTCGCGAATCACCTGAATCGGGTCGATATCCGAGAGCCGGGTGCCGTAGTACCGGTCGAAGAGGACACGGAGCTCGGTTCGGAACTCCTGCTCGCGCTCCGGTGCATAGCGAACGCCGAGTTCGCGGAGCCGGCGCGGGATCGCGTCGACGTTCTCCGTCGCTGCGTCGACGAAGAGGTGGGTGAGCTTCGCCATGTCGTCGTCCGTGAGCTTTCCTGCCTGGCCGAAGTCGACGAGTCCCAGCTGGCCGGACTCGAGGACGAAGATGTTTGCGGGGTGCGGGTCGGAGTGGAAGAAGCCATGCCGGAACACCATCGTCATCCATGCGTCCGCGAGCTTGTACGCGATGTCGCGGCGCTCGTCGGCCCGCAGTGACTCGAGGTCGAGGTCCGCGACCTTCGTCCCGCGCAGGAACTCGAGCGTCAGGACACGCCCGGTCGAGTACCGGCGGATCACGCGCGGAACGACGACTCCCTCGCTCCGCGCGAAGTTGCGGTGGAAGAGCTCGGCGTTCCGCGCCTCGTGGCCGAAGTCGAGCTCGAGGCGGATCGAGCGCGCGAACTCGTCGACAAGCTCCTGGGGGTCCATGAACTCGAGCGCCTTGACGCGTTCTTTGAGCAGCCGCGCAGCCTGGTAGAGGAGACCGAGATCGGCCTCGATCTGACCGGCCGCCGCCGGGCGCTGCACCTTGACGGCAACCTCCTGCCCGTCCGGCAGGACTGCGCGGTGGACCTGCCCGATCGAGGCCGACGCCAGCGGCGCGAAGTCGAACTCGACGAACGCCTTGTCGAGTGTCAGGTCGAGCTCGGCCTCGACGACCTCCTGGATCTGCGCGAAGGGAACCGGGGAGACGGCATCCTGCAACCCGCGAAGCTCGGTGACGATGTCCGGAGGGATCACGTCCGGCCTCGTCGACAGAAGCTGCCCGAACTTGACGAACGTCGGCCCGAGCTCGTCGAGCATCTCCCGCAGTCGCCGGCCGCGGTCGGATGCCGTCGCGGAAGGCGCGCCGTCGGTACCCGAGGCGAGGTCGCCGAGGCGGTTACGTCGCAGGAAGTAGCCGAAGCCGTGCCGCACCGCCACCTGCGCGATCTCCGAAAGGCGTCCGAGACTGCGCGGCTTGGCCTCACGCGTCGCCATCGCGTGATTGTAGGCCGGGTCCCTGCCTGCGGCCTATCGCGGGGACGCGCGCTCGAGCAGCTTCAACCGATGCTCGAGCTGAGCCACCCGCAGTGAGAGGTCGTCGACCGCCTGCGCCGATGCGATGCCTAGGTCGTCGGCGAGGCGTGATGCGGCGCTTCCCGTCGATTCGCCGAGCCGGCCGGCTTCGCGCCGCCAGCTGTCGAGGACGTCGGTTATGGCCGCGTGCACCTCGTCCCGCTCGACGCCCAGCCGACGTGAGAGATCCTCTGCGAGACGATCTGCGCGCTCCGCAGCCAGGGCGACCGCGCCGAGCCCAGCGAGGGTCACGGTCTCCAGCGTGCTTCGGTCGTTAGCGGGATCTGCCATGCGGCCTCGAGGCGCGTCGTTGCCGCCGCCGCTCGCGCTTCGACGAGGTGGACGAGGGAGCCGCCGGGCTCACCGCCGTCGGCACCCGCTGGGGCTCCTCCTGCTTCTCCTCGGAAGTGCCTTCGTCGTCGACGCCGCCCTCGCCAGCGAGCTGTTCGGCTTCGGCTGCGAGCGTCCCTCCCACCGACGCCACACCCGCGAGTGCACCGAGGTCGTCGCGCCGTCGCTGGAAGTCGGGCTCCCGCTCCTTGAGCGCGGCGAGCAGCGGCGCGGCGAGGAAGATGGACGAGTACGCGCCCGACCCGATCCCGACGAGGAGCGCGAACGCGAAGTCCTTCAATGTGTCTCCGCCGAAGACGTACAGCGCCGCGACCGGAAGCAGCGTGATGAACGTCGTCGCCAGCGAACGCGGCAGGACCTCCCACATCGACACGTTGCCGATGACGCGGAACGACGCGCGCCGCATCAAGGGGACGTTCTCCCGGATACGGTCGAACACGATGATCGTGTCGTAAATCGAGTAGCCGAGTACGGTGAGGACCGCGGCGACGGTTGCCGTCGACACCTCGCGCCCGGTCAGCGCGTAGATCCCCACCGTGATGATCACGTCGTGGGCGAGTGCGACGAGCACGCCGACCGAGTATTTCCACTCGAAGCGGACCGAGATGTAGGCGACGATGAGCAGCAGGCTCACCAGGATCGCGAGCAGGGCGTTATTGGCTATCTGGCGGCCGAAGCTCTCGGACACGCTCTTCGCGCCGAACGCGGTCGCGTCGACAGCGCCCGCGAGACCCTGCTGGAGCACGTTCTGCTCCTCGCTCGAGAGCGACTCGGTCCGGATCTGGAAGTTCGTATACCTGCCCTCGACCGACTGGCCCCGCCCCTGGATCACCGCGCCGGCCTGTCCGACCTCGGCAGCCTGGTTTCGAACCTCCTCGAGAGAGGTGGGCTGGGGGGTGCGGAAGGTGATCTGCGTGCCGCCCTTGAAGTCGATCCCGAGGTTGAGCCCCTTGACGCCGATCGCGAGGATCGAAAGCGCGACGACGATGCCCGAGATCGCGAACCAGATCCGACGCCGGCCGATGTAGTCCCACCGCAACCAGCGGGGGAGTCCCTGCCCTGTCGCGCCCATGAAGCGCGGGTTGTCGAACCAGCCGAAGCCTCCGACGAGCGCGAGGATCGCGCGGGTCGCAAGCACGGCAGTGAGCATCGAGAGCGCCGTACCGAGCAGCAGCATGAGAGCGAAGCCGCGCACGCTCGCAGTGGCGACGGCGAACAGGACCGAGGCCGTGATCGCGGTGACGACGTTCGCGTCGACGATGGTGGCGAAGCCCTTCTTGTAGCCCTGCGCAATGGCGGCACGCACCGATCGACCGGCGCGTACCTCCTCCTTGATGCGCTCGAAGATGACGATGTTCGCGTCCGCGGCCACTCCGAACGTCAAGACGAGGCCTGCGAAGCCAGGCAATGTGAGCGTGACGTTGAAGATGAGGATCGTGGCGTACAGGAACGCCGCGTAGATCCCCAGACCGGCGACTGCCACCAGGCCGAGGAAGCGGTAGAAGATCAGGAGGAAGATCGCGACAAGAAGGAGACCGCCGATTGCCGCTTGCCAGGCCTCCCGAAGCGAATCCTTACCAAGCGTTGCCGAGATGTCGGTGCGGTCGAGCGTGTCGAACTTCACCGGAAGCGCACCCGTCTGCAGCACGAGGGCGATCTCCTTGGCCTCCTGGAAAGAGTCGAGCCCCGTGATCCGCGCGCCGCCGCCCCCGATGCCTCCCGACAGGCTCGAGTCGGTGAAGTCGATCTGCGGGAACGTCTTTATCTCGCGGTCGAGGACGATCGCGAAGTGCTGTGGCTGCTGGCGCAGCTTCCCGCGGATCCACTCGTCGCGCGTGATCTTCTCGAACTTGTCCGAGCCCTTACCCGTGAACTCCATGGTCACGATCGGCGCGCCTGACGCGCCGGGGCTCGTGTCGAAGTCCGCCCGCGTTCCCGAGAGCTTGAGATCCTCGCCCGTCATCTGCGGCACGTTCGGCGGGTCGTACTTGAAGAGGTAGTAGTACGTGCGATCGGACGGCACGCCGCTCCCTTGCGGCCCGCCCGGACAGACGACCGCGCCTAGTCCGCACGTGATCACCACCATGCCCTCGGGCACCGCACGAAGCTCGCGGCCGGCCGGGAGCTTTCCGCCGGACTTCCGAAGCGCATCCGTTTCAGAACCGTGCGGGCCCGAGACGACCCGCTTCGTCGTCGGGTTGACGACGTAGTACTCGGCAGGCGTTCCGTCCTGCGCCTGCGATTGCACCTTCGCCAGCAGCTCGTAGAGCGACACGTGCTCGATCGGCTCGCCGCGAATCGAGATGGACGGGCCAACCAGCGAGGTCTCGAGGTCGTAGAGCTCGAGCTGCGCGGTCGTGCCGATGATCTCTGCAGCTGCCTCGGGGTCCTTGACGCCGGGGAGCTGAATCACGATCTGATCGTTGCCTTGAGTCCGGATCTCGGGCTCGGTGACGCCGAGCTTGTCGACCCGATTCCGCATGATGTCGACCGACCGGTCGAGGTCCTCTTGCGTGAGGTCGCGGTTCGGCGGCGGGACGGCCTGGAGGGTGACCTCGAGGCCCCCCTGGAGATCGAGGCCGAGGGTCGGCTTTTGATTGAGGGGCGAACCTGGGATCGCGAGCAGCGCGACGCCCACCAGCGCGGCGGCCAGCAGGGCGATGACCAGGGTGGAGGAGCGCCGGTTCAAGGCAGGCGGGTCAGGTTAGCGGCGGTCACCGGAAGCCGAGTCGGCGCCGGCCTCGCTCGTAACCGGTTCTTCGCCGTCTGTAACTGCAACTTCATCGGCCTCGTCGCTCGTGTCAGCGTCGTCCGTGGCAGTCGCTTCCACGACCTCGGCATCGACGACGTCCGGCTCGTCGTCTGCCTCGGGAGGAAGAACTGCCGCAATCCCGCGGCGCGTCATGTGCACCTCGAGCCCGTTCGCGATCTCGACGACGACGTCGTCGCCCTCTGCCTGGGTGACTGTGCCGTAGATGCCGCCGGTCGTAAGCACGTCGTCGCCGACTCTCGCCCCCTCGATCATTCGCTGTTGCTGTTGCTGGCGCTGCCGTTGCGGACGGATCATCAGGACGTACATGACGACCAGCAGCAACACCATGATGATCAAGAAGCTCACGATTCCTCCTCCGGCGGACGGGCCAGCCGCGCGAGTGCGTCCTGCCGGAAGGCAGAGAACGTGCCCCGCTCGATTGCCGCCCGCGCGCGTGCAGTCAGGTCGAGTACGAACCAGAGATTATGCAGGCTGAGCAGCCGAAGTCCGAGCATTTCTTCCTGCGTTACGAGGTGGCGGACGTACGCACGCGAGAACCTCTCGCACGCGGGGCATGGGCAACTCTCGTCGAGGGGTCCGGCGTCCGTTCGATACCGGGCGTTCCGCAGGTTGAGGCGCCCGTCCCAGGTGAGGGCCGAGCCCGTCCGCGCGGTGCGGGTCGGCAGCACGCAGTCGAACATGTCGACACCGCGCGCGATGACCTCGAGGATTCCGACCGGGTCACCGATCCCCATGAAGTAGCGCGGCAGGGCGGCAGGGAGATGCGGCGCCGCCCACTCGACACAGTCGAGCATCTCCTGCTTCGCTTCGCCGACCGCGAGACCGCCGAGCGCGAAGCCGTCGAAGGGAAGAGCGCAGATCTCGTCGAGCGAGTGCCGACGAAGCTCGAGGTCGGTCCCGCCTTGCGAGATCCCGAACCTGAGCTGTCCGGGAGCGCGCGGCGCGTCGACCTGCCGCTCGGCCCACCGCGCCGTGATCAGCACTGCGCGCTCGAGCTCGCGGCGCGATCCGCCGGCCGGCAAGCAGACGTCGAGGCACATGGCGATGTCGGAGCCGAGCCGACGCTGGATCTCGGCCACCCCCTCCGGAGTGAAGCGGGCGTCGGAGCCGTCGTAGACGGAGCGAAACGTGACCCCGTCCTCGTCGAGCGCACGAATGGTGTCGCGGAGCGAGAAGACCTGATAGCCACCGGAATCGGTGAGTACTGGCCACTTCCAACCCGAAAATGCGTGGATCCCGCCCAGGTTCTCGACGACGGCCTCACCCGGGCGAAAGTGGAGGTGGTACGCGTTTCCGAGTACGACCTGAGCTCCGAGCGCTCTCACCTCGTCCGGGTGGAGCGACTTCACCGTCGCCTTGGTGCCCACCGGCATGAAGGCCGGCGTGCGGATCTCACCGTGCGCGGTCGAAAGCACACCGGCGCGGGCCTCTCCGTCGGCGGCGTCGATACGAAAGCTCAGTGCCGCTGCCCCACGGCTCGCGCAGCCTCGCCTCGCCGGCGGGGCCACCCCTTGCCTCCTCCCACTTCGAGCCTATCGGCGAACTGCATACAGGTGGGAAACGAGAGCGTGTCGAAAGGCGAGAAACACGGTCCCGCGGAGTTCGACGCGCCCGCTGTCACAAGACGACCATCGCATCTCCGAAGGAGTAGAACCGGTACCGCTCCTCGATGGCGGCACGATAGATCTCTCGTGCCTCCTCCACTCCGACGAAAGCCATGACGAGTGCCAGCAGCGTCGATCGCGGCAAATGGAAGTTCGTCAGAAGAGCGTCGACGCGCCGGAACGTGAACCCTGGCGTGATGAAGAGGCTCGTGCGGCCGCGCAGCTCGCCCGTCCGAGCCACCGTCTCGAGCACCCGCACCGTCGTCGTCCCGACCGCCAGAACCCTCGGAGCGCTCTCGATCCGCGCCCAGGCGTCGGTGTCCACGACATAACGCTCGCCATGCAGAGCGTGCTCCTCGAGCCGCGAGCTCGAGACCGGCCTGAAGCTGTCCAGACCGACGTGCAGCGAGACGCGCACGGGATCGAGGCTTGCGAGTGTGCTCGTCGTGAAGTGGAGGCCGGCAGTCGGGGCGGCGGCCGACCCAACCTCCCGTGAGTAGACGGTCTGATACCGCTCGGGATCGGCGAGGGGCTCGCGGATGTACGGCGGCAACGGGACTTCACCGGCCGGTTCGCCATTGACCCGGACCAACCAGCGGCCATTGCCGAGCGGCTCGACGAGCTCGACGGGGCCGAGCCGCTCGCCCGGCCGTAAACGGCGCGTGGGCCGAGCGAGCGCCTCCCATGTGCCATCGTCGGACACGGCTTCCAGGAGCAGTACCTCCACCGCTCCCCCGGACGCCCGTCGGAGCTCGAGCCGTCCCGGCAGGACCCGGCTGTCGTTCACGACGACCAGTTCGTCGACGAGCAGCCGGGGGAAATCGGAGAAAACGCAATGCTCCATCGTCCGCTGATCTCGCCGGTACACGAGCAGCCTCGATGCGTCACGTGGATCGATGGGACGCTGCGCGATCAGTTCCGGAGGCAGCTCATAGTCGAGCGCGGCAATGTCCATCCGGCGCTGAGAGTAGCCTCGACGCCCATGGACAGCGTTGCACTGGAACGGGCCAAGCAGCGAATCGCGGACGCCACGACAGGTCGGCCACAGCCGACCGAGATCGAAGCCGTTCTCGAGCGTTCGCGGAACCAGATCGAGACTCTCGCCGTCGCCGCTGCCGAGCTCGAGGCGTCGATCCCGGCCCAGGTCGGGAGCGCTGTGCGGGACGGACTCCGCGCGGAGGTACTGCCTGTGGCACGACATATCGCCGAGGTCCGCGGGCTCCTCAATCAGACGATCCGCCGACTTGAGAGACTCGAGGGCGAGCTGCTCGCCGAGAGGCACGCTCGGGTCGACGATCTCGCGCTGCTGGTCGACTTGGTGAGCTCGGGTTGGAAGGGTGTTGATGCGCGCCTCGAGCGGCTCGAGCACGCCCAGGAACAGGCGACCGGATCTCTCACTCGGGTCGAGGCGATCGCGATGAGCGACGCCCGCGGGCACCAGATCGAGCGAGCCGCCGCGGCCTGACGATCGCAGCACGAGACACGACCTGCCGCGAAGCAGGGGCGCTGGCGCGCTTAGCCCTGTCGCCCCGGAGCGATCGGAAGCACGAGCCGGAACCGGCTTCCACTCCCGGTCTCCGACTTCAGCTCGATCCGTCCGCCGAGGGCGACCGCGAGCTCGCGCGCAATGGGTAGCCCGAGCCCGGTGCCGTTGGCGTCCTCGGAGACGAACGCGTCGAAGATCCGAGCTCGCTTTTCGAAGGGAATACCTGGGCCCGTGTCGATGACGTCCACGCGGGCGACGCCGTTGTCCGCGCCCAGCGAGAGCTCCACGCGCCCACCGTCCGGAGTCCAGCGGAACGCGTTCGAGAGCAGGTTCGTGATGACTTGGAGGACCCGGTCTCCGTCGGAGAGGATCACGGGAGCGTCGGTTTCCCCGGCGAGCCGGTAGTCGATCTCCCGCCGCCGCGCTTCCTCTGCGAACGCACCGTACGCGTGGTCGAGAACTCGGCTGAGATCGACCTCCTCGTGGCGAACCGTGAACCGGTGCGCTTGCAGCTTCGCGAGATCCAGCACGTCGCCGACGAGACGCTCGAGCCGGTCGGTCTCGGCGGCGACGATGTCGAGCGAGGCGCGCACCTGGTCGGGCTCCGTGATGATTCCCTCACGGATTGCCTCGACGTGACCGCGAATTGCCGTGAGCGGCGTGCGCAACTCATGGGATACGGACATCAAGAACGAGCGCTTGAGCTGCTCGGCCTCGGCCAGCTGAGCCACCATTCCGCGGAAGCGGTCCGTGAGGAGAGAGACCTCGTCGCTTCCCGGCGCCTCGGGGATCTCGACGTCGTATCGACCTGCGGCGACCTCCTCGGTGGCCCGGGTGAGGGCGAGCACCGGCTCTGTCAAGCGGCGCGAGAGCCACCAGAAGAGCACCGCCGCGAGGGCGACGCCGACGGCGAGGGCGAGGACGAGTCGCTCGACGAGCGACACCCACTGTTCGCGCAGTTCCGCGGTCGGCTTCGCGACGATGAGCCAGCCGAACGGCTCTGTCCCCGGCTCGAGCTTGACCGGGTGCGCGGCTGCGAGCAATACGCTGCCCTCACCCGGCGGCGTGAACTCGAACGTCACCTGCCGGTCGTTATCGAGCCCGACCTCGCCGAGTGAGCTCCGCGGGAGTCGCGCCAGGCCGAACCGCTGTCCCGGAAAGAGGGAAGCGCCGACGTAGAAGAGCCTGTCGCCGGTCGCGAGCTCGAGCTGCTCGGCGGCGAACTCCGGGGCACTGGCGCCCTCGTCGGTCGAACGCAGGGCGGACTCGGCGTACAGAGCAGCGAGGCCCGAGGCCTCGCGCTCGAGCTCGTTCACGGACGCGGTGCGAGTCACGTCCTGGAAGAGACGCACCGCCGCCGCGATCGAGACCAGGCCGAACACGAGCACGGCTGCGAGAAAAAGCGCCGTCAGACGGAACCGAAGCGTTCCGGACACGCTTCCAGGGTAGCCCGCTACACGGCCGAGGCCGGCGCTCGCTCGGACGCGACCTTGTAGCCGACGCCCCAGACCGTGACGATCGGCGATGCGTCCCCGAGCTTGCGCCGGATCTGCCGAACGTGGACGTCCACCGTTCGCGTGTCCCCTGCGAACGTGTACCCCCACACGCGCTCAAGGAGCTGATCTCGCGTGAGCACGATCCCGCGGTGATCGAGCAGCTCCCAGAGCAGATCGAACTCCTTCGGCGCGAGACGGATCTCCTCGTCACCGACGTAGACCTCGCGCTTCCCGGAGTTGATCGCGAGATCTCCGTGCCGAAGCTCCTCCGACTCGCTCTTGCGGCGCTCGGGCGCAGCGCGGCGCAGGACGCTCTTCACGCGGGCGACGAGCTCGCGCGGATTGAACGGCTTCGTCATGTAGTCGTCGGCTCCGACCTCGAGGCCAATGATCTTGTCGATGTCCTCATCTCGGGCCGTGAGCATGAGGATCGGGACATCGGAGCCTTTCCGGATTCGCCTGCAGAGCTCGACGCCGTCACCGTCCGGCAGGTTGAGATCGAGGACGATGAGGGCGGGCGTGTCGCTCGCAAGCGCGGACAGAGCACCCTGAGCGGTGGACGCGGTCTCGACCAAGTACCCGGCGTTTCGCAGGTAGGCCGCGACGAACGATGCGATCGACGTCTCGTCCTCGACGACCAGGATGGAATGCGGCGTCGTCACGGTCCCGGGGCTCGTGGGTTTCCCTCCTCGCCCATGCCGAGGAAGAAGCGCTCGGGCTCCGTCGGGAGCGACGAACAGCGCTGGGGCTCGAGCTCGCAGTCGGCCCCGTCGAGGGAGTACACCCCTACGTCGTCGCCCGGGACTCTGGGCTCACCGTCGAGCGTGACGATGCCCCGCCCGACGGCTTCGACATCCATACCGGCACCGCGAATCACGACACGATACCCGCCGCCGAGCATCCGAAAGCGAAGACCCTGGCCCCTGTAGAGCACGGACCTGGGGCCCACCCGCGTCTGGGTCAGCTTGCGGCCGACGACGTACGCGGCGTAGCGGTCGCCCGGCGTGTTGTCGGTGACGCGCAGCGTGCCGTTCGTGAGCCGACCGAGAACGTTCCCCCGGACCTCGATCGTCACGACACCTCTACCTTGGACGACGGACAGGACGCCGACGTTCGGCTCGGCGGCGCCGGCAAGGCCGACGAGTGCCGAAGCGGCCGCGATCGCAGCACAAGAGATGAGGGCAAGCGTCCGCATTGCTCCACCGCCCAGTATCGGCCTGCGGAATGTGTCGGCGATGAGATGCGTGTAAAGAGAGTGTTAGCGGTGCTCTCCGTAGTGGTCAGTCTGAATTTCCAAACTGACCCACTACCGTGCTCTCCTACCACCCTTGGAAGGACCGGCTGCGAAACGTCTCCAGAGGGCGACGACAAGAACGCCGCTATCGCGGCCGGGAGTTCTCCGTTCAGTCGTAGCGGTAGAAGCCACGCCCGCTCTTGCGGCCGAGCAGGCCCGCGTTCTTCATCGAGACGATGCGTGGCGGTGGCGCCATCCGCGGCTCGCGAAGCTTCTCGTACAACGCCTCGGACGCCTGGACGTGAACGTCGATCCCGACGAGGTCGACTAGCGCGCACGGGCCCATCGGCCAGCCGGCGCCGGCCGTCATCGCGGTGTCCAGGGCCTCCGGCGACACACGCGCCTCGTCGAGTACGCGCAGACAGTCGTTCAAGAGCGGGATCAGAACCCGGTTGACGACGAATCCGGGCGTGTCGTGGCAGCGGATCGGTCGCTTCCCCATCCGCTCGCCGACCGCGTACGCCGCCTCGACGGCTTCGTCGGACGACAGCTCGGCGCGAATGATCTCGAGGAGCGGCATCAGCGGCGCGGGGTTGAAGAAGTGCATCCCGACGACGCGGGCAGGCGACTGCACCGCCGCGGCGATCTCGGTGACGGAGAGCGCCGACGTGTTCGTCGCCAGGATGGAGTCGGCTCGGACGATGCCCTCGAGCTCGGAGAACAGCGCGAGCTTCGCGGGAAGGTCTTCGACGATCGCCTCGATGACAAGGTCGCTGTCGGCGAGGTCGGCGAGGTCGGTCGACAGCGTGAGGAGCCCGAGCGCATGCTCACGCGCGTCCGCAGCGAGCTGCTCCTTGTCGACCTTTCGCTGCAGGAAGTGGGCGATCCGCTCGCGCGCTTGGTGCCCGAGCTCGTCCGTCACCTCGCGGCCGACGGTCTCGTAACCCGCTTCGACGGCGAGCTGCGCGATGCCCGCGCCCATTGCGCCGAGTCCGACGACTCCGATCCGGCGGATCTCCGCAACCGTCATGACGCGCGCGATCCTAGCCGCGCCCCCGTCCGCTCGGGTGTCGACCTCCGTCAGCCGTTGTAGCGACGGCGACGCTCGACTTCGTCGACGCGCGAATCGACGCCCGCGAAGTACGCGATCGGCGCCAGGAGCACGATTGCTACGACGAGGACGAATCCGAACATGAACTCATGATGGCCTCGCCCTTCAATCAGCACCAGTCGAGGAAATTGGCGTGTTGATCAGCAGGGCTGATGGCTTTGATAGCCGCTCAGAGGCGCTCGACGACGCCTGCGATCGCCTGCCCCTGGCCGATGCACATCGTCGCGATCCCGTAGCGCGCGTTCCGGCGATCGAGCTCGTTCAGGAGCGTCGCGGTGATCCGCGCACCGGTCGCTCCGAGTGGATGTCCGAGCGAGATGCCGCCGCCGTTCGGATTGACGTCGCCTTCCTCCCAGCGCTCACGCAGGCCGGTGTCCGCCAGGAACTGGAGGACGACCGACGCGAACGCCTCGTTGACCTCGATCACGGCGATGTCGTCCCAGCCGAGGCCGGCCTTGGCAAGCGCTCGCGCGCATGCCTCAGGGTTCCCGTGCAGCATTCGGTACGGATCGACTCCGGAGAGCCCGAACGAGACGAAGCGGGCCCGAGGCACGAGAGCCAGCCGCTCCGCTACCTCGCCGCTCGCGAGGAGCATCGCGGCCGACCCGTCGACGATCGAGCTCGAGGTCCCCGCGGTGATCACGCCGTCTGCCTTGAACGCCGGCTGCAGGGAGGCGAGCTTCTCGAGCGACGTGTCGCGACGCGGCGTCTCGTCGACGGCGAAGAGAACGACCGCGCCGCCGGCGCCGACCTCGATCGGCACGATCTCGTTCTCGAACTTGCCCTCGTCGCTGGCCGCGACAGCACGGCGGTGGGATTCCAGCGAGTACGCGTCGAGCGCCTTGCGAGTGAGCCCCCACTCCTCCGCAATGACCTCGGCAGAGATTCCCTGCGGGACGATGGGCCAGCGTTCTCCGATCTTCTCGTTGACCGCACCCCATCCCGCATCGCCGAGGTTCGAGCCCATCGGAACACGGGTCATGTGCTCGACGCCGGCAGCGACGACCAGATCGAGGTGGCCCGCTTGGATTGCCGAGGCTCCGTTGAAGGCGGCCTGGAGCGAGGAGCCGCACTGCCGGTCGACGGTCGAGGCAGCGACCGTCTCGGGCCAGCCGGCAACGAGAACTGCGCCCCGCCCGACGTTCAACGCCTGCTCGCCGACCTGGGTCACGCAGCCCATCTGCACGTCCTCGATCTCGCCCGGGTCGACGTCCACGCGTTCCACGAGGCCGTTCAGGACCTGCGCCGCGAGTTCGTCCGCGCGGATCTCGGACAGCGAGCCGTTCCGCCTCCCGATGGGAGAGCGCACAGCGTCGACGATGTACGCGTCCCTAGCCATCGACGACAGCATAGAGCCGCCACGTGCCCGGAACGCCCTTGAGCTCATGCTCGCCGCGCTCCTCGAACTCGAGCCCGGAGCCGGCGACGAGATCCTTGACGGTCTGCGAGACGAGGACTTCGCCCGGTTCCGCGAGCGCGGCGATGCGCGCACCGATCGCGACCGCCAGCCCGCCGAGCTTCTCCCCCACCCGCTCGCATTCGCCCGTATGGAGCCCGGCCCGGAGCTCGAGCCCCAACTCCCCGATCGACACCGTGATCGCCTGGGCAGCGCGGATCGCGCGGATCGGACCGTCGAAGAAGGCCGCGAAGAAGCCGTCGCCGGCGGTGTCCAGCTCGTGGCCACGGGCCCGGTCGAGCTGGCGACGTACGACCGCATGGTGCCGCTCCAGCAGCTCCCGCCAGCCCGAATCGCCGAGCTCGGCGGTCTTTGCGGTCGAGCCGACAAGGTCGGTGAAGAGCACCGTCGCCAGGACCGTGTCGGGCTCGCGGCGTCCGGCCGCTTCCCGAACCAGCCGCTCGACCTCGGAGACTAGAGGCTCGCCCTGGATCGTGACGAGGGTGTCGGGTCCGGGAAGCTCGACCCGCCGCGCGCCTGGGATCCTCGACGCCGCGTACACCGCCTCTTCGGTGTGCCAGCTCTTGTGGAGGACGACGGTCGGCACGCGGATTGCAGGCAGCACGTCGCGGACGTCGGTCTCCATGGCCATCCGTTTGATCGCGATGACTGCCCCCGGGCTGGCGCCGAGCCGGAGGACCCGACGCTGGGACTGCAGGTACTGATCGTCGTCGGCGAGCGTCGGCGCGACCCAGCGGGCGAACTCGTCGAAGTAGTCGTCCGTCCCCCACCGCCGGCCTGTCTCCTCGAGGTCCTCGCGCCACTGCTCGAGCGTCGGTGCCCACGGGAAGTCGGGTGCCCAGGTTCCGCGAACGATGGGGTTGTAGAGCGCGAGGCCGGCCGTCCGCTCCGGGTATGTCGCCGCGAAGAGCACGCACATCGCGCCGGCCTCGAACGTACCCAGGAGAACGGCCCGATCCGACGCGACGGCGTCGAGCACAGCGCGCACGTCGTCCATGCGGGCCTCGAGGGTCGGCACCTCGCGGACACGGTCGGAGAGCCCGGTCCCGCGCCGGTCGAACTCGATGAGCCGCGAGAACGAGGCGAGCCGCTGCTCGAAGGCGGCAATATGCGGCACCTCCGCTTCGGCGAGGCGGTTGCCGACGAAGCCATGCACGAAGAGAACGTCCAGCGGCCCCTCGCCACGCTCGGTGTAGGCAATGCTGACGTCGCCGCTCCGCGCGTACCGAATGTCCGGCACGTCCATCGCCCGGAAGTGTCCCACTACACTCACGGCATGGCCACGACAGCGATCGAGCACAAGCTCCTGATCGACGGGGAGTGGGTCGAGACCGGCGAGTGGGTCGAGGTCGCGTCCCCCTACGACGGCTCGCTCGTCGGACGCGTCGCAAAGGCGGGCTCGGCGGAGACCCGCCGGGCGCTCGACGCCGCCGACACCGCCATGCGGGAGCCCGTTCCGGCGCACGAGCGCGCGGCCATCCTCGACCGGGTCGCCGCGCTGCTGACGGACCG
The DNA here is from genome assembly GCA_036258155.1 of Gaiellaceae bacterium. Taxonomy (GTDB): domain Bacteria; phylum Actinomycetota; class Thermoleophilia; order Gaiellales; family Gaiellaceae; genus GMQP-bins7. The sequence continues at coordinate 14,918 of DATAEF010000078.1, forward strand.
CGCCGATGACGCAGCGCGAACGATCTCGGCCGAGGCGGGAAAACCGATGAAGGCTGCTCGCGTGGAGGCGGCGCGTGCCGTCTCGACCTACACGATGGCCGCGGTCGAGGCACGGAAGCTCGCGGGCGACGCGATCCCGATGGACGCGTCACCGGCCGGCGTGGGCAAGCTCGCGCTGACGCTTCGCGTACCCATCGGCATCGTCGGTGCGATCTCGCCGTTCAACTTCCCGCTCAACCTCGTCGCGCACAAGATCGCCCCCGCTCTCGCCGCGGGTTGTGCCGTCGTCTTGAAGCCCGCGTCGCAGACGCCGCTCTCGGCGTTGCTCCTCGCCGAGCTCGAGATGGAGGCAGGGTTGCCGGCTGGTTGGCTCAACGTCGTTTGCGGACCGGCGGGAGAGATCGGTGACGTGCTTGTGAGCGACGAGCGCGTGAAGCTCATCACCTTCACGGGCTCAGCTCCCGTCGGCTGGAAGCTCCGGGAACGCGCAGCGCGCAAACGTGTGAACCTCGAGCTCGGCAACGCGACGCCCGTCATCGTCGCAGCGGACGCAGACCTCGAGGACACAGCGGCCCGCCTCGCTGCGAACGCGTTCTCCTTCGCCGGCCAGAGCTGCATCTCGGTGCAGCGGATATACGTCGAGCGCGAGTCGTACGACGCATTTCTCGAGCTCTTCCTGCCGCGGGTGGAGGCGCTTCGCGTCGGTGATCCCGCGGACGAGGAGACCGACGTCGGCCCGTTGATCGCGGAAGCCGAGCGCGATCGCGTGCTCTCCTGGATCGAGGACGCGACGTCCCGCGGCGCGCGCGTGCTCTCGGGGGGGACGCTCGACGGGGGGTTGCTCCTCCCGACGGTGGTCGCGGGCGCTCCACCCGACGCGATGGTCTCCTGCGAGGAGGTCTTCGGCCCTCTCTGCACGGTTACCCCTTACGACACGCTCGAAGAGGCGATCGCACTGGCAAACGGCACGCGTTTCGGCCTGCAGGCCGGCGTCTTCACGAGCGACCTGAAGTCGGCGTTGCGCGCGGCCGGCGAGCTCGAGTTCGGGGGAGTCACGGTGAACGAGGCGCCGACGTTTCGTGCCGACCAGATGCCGTACGGCGGCGTCAAGGACTCGGGAAACACCCGCGAAGGCCCCGCCTACGCGATTCGCGAGATGACCGAAGCACGGCTCGTCGTCCTGCAGCTCTAGGGTTTGCGCATGGCGAGAACCGAGAGCGAGCTCGACGCCGGAACGAGCAGGCCGCCCGTCCCGGAGTACGTGGTGCCGCCTGCGCGCGAGCTGAAGCGCGAGCGCAAGGCGCTTCTCGAGATGCGCGAGGAGCGGCTCCGTGACCTCGGCGGGCTCGCGCTCGAGATGTACAAGCGAGACCGGTTCAACGCGACCCTGGTGGTCGAGCGCTGCGCGGAGCTCGTCGCGCTGGAAGCTCGCGTCCAGGAGATCGATGCGTTGCTCGACGGGACCGCGCGACTTCGACGAGGAGGAGGCGGAGCAGTGTGCATCTGCGGAGCGCCGCTTCTCCTCGGCGCGCACTTCTGCGCGACGTGCGGGCGGCCCGTCGGCGGGAGCCGGTCCCCCGGGTCTGCCGGCTTCGACGGAGCCGAATGAATATCTGCCCGCGCTGCGCCGAGCCCGCGGCCCTGGGCCAGGAGTACTGCCTCGACTGTGGCTTTCGCCTCGGGGGGCCGGGACTCGCCTTCGCCAGGGAGCCGGCGTCAGGCTGGGTTCTCCGCACGGCGGCCGCGGGTGTCGTCGCGCTCATCGGAGCTGCAGCAGCGGTGGCCGCAACCGGCGGTTCCCGAGGCGACCCCGAAGTGATCACCGCAACCGGTGGGTTCGCGACGGCGCCAGCGTCGAGCACGCTGCCGTCGCCCGGCGACACCGGCTCCACGGCGATTTCCGAGTGGCCTCAGGGCGAGGACGGGTGGACGGTCGCTCTCGCGTCCCTGGCCCAATCGGGAGGCAGGCAAGTTGCGCTTGCGCAAGCTCGCCGAGCCCGCGCACGAGGGCTTCCGCAGGTCGGTGTCCTCGATTCGTCCAGGTACGCGAGTCTGCACCCGGGCTACTGGATAGTCTTCACCGGCATCTACTCGTCGGAAGCCGAGGCGACCAGCGCAATCGAGGCTGCCAGGGCGTTCGCACGAACGGCCGCGGTGCGACGTGTCGTTTCGTGATTCGAGTTGCCTGCGCAGGCGACTCCCTCTCCGACTTTGTAACACCGTGCAAAAGGCGCTACACTCCCGGTTGCTAAGCGCGCGCTAGCCTCTTTTCCGCCCGGCAAGAGGGATCCCAGGAGAGACTCGGCAGATCCGGTGGACGATCACATCGCACAGCTGCGCTCGTGTATGTATCAATACTCGCGAGCGATCTACCGTTCGATCAAAGACCTGATCGACCCCTACGCGAGCAAGGGAGCGCAGCTCGAGTACCGCCGCGCCGTCCTTTCGGAGTGCGAGCACACGATGTCCCGGCTGGCGGAAGACCCTCACTATTTCGCATGTCCTGATCGCGCGCTCTTCGCCGACATCCGGCGCTACTTCCCGATCACCGCGCAGGCCCAGGTCGCGTGGACGGTGCGCGAGGGCGTGGGCGCGGCGACCTCGTTCATCGAGCAGCAGATCGAAGCCGGCCTGCTGGACGGCGGCATCGCCCGCTGTCATGCGACGACCCGCAAGGGCAAGGCGTGCCAGCGCACACCACTGCCCGGGCGTGACTACTGCCCGTCGCACCAGCACCTCGAGCACGCCACCGTCGCGGCCTGACGCGCCTTCGATCGCGCGCTCGACGAGGTCGGAAGAGATCGCATGCTAGGCATTCGCGAGCGGTAAGCTCGCGGACGAATGTCGCACGACGCCGACAAGCTCATCCGACAGCTCTCGCTCGTCGCTTTCCTGATGGCCGAGCGCCGGCTGCTCACCGCACGTGACGTGAAGTCGAACGTCGAGGGGTACAGCGAGATGTCCGACGAGGCGTTCGCGCGTCGTTTCTACTCCGATCGCGCGGAGCTGACCGCTCTCGGCGTCCCGCTGCAGTCCCAGCGCGACGAGTTCACGGGAGAAGAGCTGTACACGCTTCGCTCCGAGCACTACTTCCTCGAAAGGCTCGAGCTGGACGACGACGAGCTCGCCGCGCTCCAGACCGCTCTCTACTACCTCGAGGGGAAGTTCGCCTACGCGGAGCCCTTGCGTCTGGCCCTCCAGAACCTCGCGCTCGGACGCTCCGGCTTCCGGGAGCCGGCGACGGAGACGGCCGAGCGCGTTCGCGTCAGCGCGCCCGACTACTCGCCCGAGCTTGCGGGCCGCCTGTCCAAGCTCGAGTCGGCGATCTCGAAGCAGCGAACGGTCCGCTTCGGCTACTGGAGTCCACGACGCGCCAGACCCGGCGAGCGGACGGTCAACCCCTACGCGCTTCGGCTCGACGACGGCAACTGGTACGTCATCGGGCACGACCTCGAGCGCCGCACCGAACGGACGTTCCGGGTCTCGCGCATCCGTGGGGACATCCGGTTCGCCACCCGGCGCGAGCGCGACTTTCGGGTCCCCGCCGACTTCGACGTCGAGAGACACCGGATCCCGCGGCCGTGGCAGATCGGCGAAACGGTGGCGACGGCGCGTATCTCAGTCTCGGACGACACCGCGTGGTGGGTCGAGCGGACGCTCTCCGATGCCGGGACCGTCGAGGACGGAGTGTTCGAGACCGAGTACGCGAACGTCGACCTGCTCGCAGGATGGATCCTGCGCCAAAACGGCCGTGCCGTGCCCATCGAACCCGATGAGCTCGTGGATGCGGTCTCGAACGGGCTCTCCCAGCTCGCCGAGTCACACACCGGACCCGCACCCGCGGCGGCGGGACCGAAACGGGCCGACCCGCGCCGGCCGCTGCCCGAGAGGCCGCTAGGGCCGGTCGCCCCGGAACGCTTCGGTGTCCTGCAGGCGCTCCTCGCACACCTTCTGACCGCATGCGGTGACGAGCGAGCCGCGGTGATCGACGCCGAAGAGCTCGCGTCGCGGTTCTCGATTCCCCTCGAGGAGCTCCAGGAGCATCTCTCGCTTCTCAATCTCGTCAACTTCGGCGGCGGCTGCTACGCGGTGTACGCGATGCACGACGGCGACGTCGTACGGGTCGACAAGGAGCTCTACGGCGACGTTTTCAGGCGCCCGCCGAAGCTCACTCCGCTGGAGGCGCGCGCGATCCGGCTGGCCATCGAGTACGTCGGGCCGACGATCGCGGCAGATGCCCACTCTCCCCTGAAGCGAGTCAGGAAGAAGCTCGAGGAAACCTTCGGCCGCTTCGATCTCGCGGGGACGCCGGAGCCCAGGGACGCGTCCGACGAGGAGGCACTCGTGAAGGTCCTGAGCGAGGCTGCCGAGAAGCGGCTCGTCGTCGAGCTCGAGTACCTGAAGGAGGGCGAAGAGAGCCCCTCCCCTCGCCGCGTCGAGCCGTACACGATCGAGCGCGAGCTGCCCGTGTGGCGAGTGCACACCTGGGATCAGACGGTGGACGCGGCGCGTACGTTCCGCCTCGACCGGATGCGGTCTGCCGCGCTGACCACCACCTCCTTCGAGCCGCGAGACGGGTTCGACCCGTCCTACCTCCGGAACCCCCGGGTCGCGCGCCTCCTCCATTCGCCCGCCATCGCGCGTTGGAAGCTCGAGCGCGGGGCGAGCGCGCTGACCGACGGCTCCGCACTGGCGGACGTTCCGTACAAGACGGAAGACTGGCTCCTGTCGGAGATTCTCGCAGACAGGGGCGAGACGACGGTCCTCGAGCCTCAGCGGCTTCGCGACCTCGTCGCCAAGCGGGCACGACGGCTGAAGCGCGAGCTCGGTCGCGTCCCCGCGCGCCGTTGATCGTGTCGTAACTGCAGCGACTTCGCGCCAACTTCCGACGCGGCCATTGCCACGGGCGTTCGACCCGGGCTACCGTTCTCGCATCAGACAACAAGGAGTGCGCGATGGCCGGACGTGGAAACCGCTTCGCAGTGAGACGCAGCGCAGCCGCGGGGTTGCTCGCAGGCGCGGTCGTGGGGTCGACGATTTTGGTCATCGTCGGATCCGCAATCGCGCAAGACACGGCGGACTCGGCCGACCCGTACGTCGAAGCCACGCACCTGCCGCGACTGCTCACGACAGCCGGTGCCGTCGAGCTCGAGTACGACGCCTACTGCATTGATCCGGCGACGGACGAGGCCGAGTCGTCATGTGCAGTCACGGGCTCGGCATTCGTGCGCCCCGGAGCGGGTGGCCACTTTCGCGAGCTTCCGCTGATGCGCGACGGTGCGACGAACCGGCTCGTGGCACGAGTTCCGGAGTCGATCGCGTCGTCCCAAGAAGGCTTCACGTACTACGCGGAGATCGAGACCGCGCCCGAGGGCGCCTCGGTGGTCACGCTTCCGGCCGGGGGCGCCTCGGCTCCGCATCGAAGCCTTCCGCTCGGGCAGGCGATTCACGTCGATCTCGGAACACACCGCTTCGGAGACCCTGCTCGAGCGGACGAGCGCGTCGCGACAGCGGCTTGGGGCGACGGGCCGAGCGAGGCAGGGCTCGAGCAAGGACGCAACGTCCCTCCCATCGGAGCGTCCGCGTTCGATGTCGATACGAATGGCACGGTCGTGCTCCTCGACCAGGCACACAGGCGCTTGCTTCGCTGGCGTCACGGCGCGCCCTCACCGACGCAGGTACCCCTCGAGGTCGACGGGACGCTCGCCGACATGACGCTCGCCCCGGACGGAACCGTCTACGTCCTCGAGTCGGTCGGCCGAGCCGGTCGGACGCCTCTTGTGCGGCGATTCGACTCCAGTGGCCGCTCGCTCGGCTCGACCGAGACGGCAGAAAGCCGCTCGTCGCAGATCCGGTATGGCTCGGGTGGAGCCGTCGTCCTTCAGCACCCGTCCCAACAGTGGATGCCGGTCGCGGCCGCCGGATCGCTCGTCGCGCCCGACGGTCAACGCCGGAGCGGTCGCGCGGGACGATTGCACGGCGGCGGAATCGAAGTCATCGTGCTCCGCCACGACAACGAGATTCGTGTCGCTCTCGCCGGTTCGGCCGGCGTGCTTCGCTCGTGGCGAATCACGAGTGAAACCAAGTTGGCCGAGGTTCAGCTCGCAGAGCCGCTCGGGAGCCACCTCGTCCTCGTCACACGCGTCTACTCGGACGACCGCGATCAGTTCGTCGTGCTCGTCCTCGACCGGAGCGGCGTCAGACGGACCTATGCACTCGAGTCAGCCGCATGGGCCGAGACCGCACCGCTTGGACGCTTTCGCCTGGCCGGCTCGTCGCTCTTCCAGCTCGGCTCGACATCCGCCGGCGCCTTCGTGGATCGCTTCGACTTGGGGGTGAAGTGATGACCGGCACACGCATGTTTCTCATCAGCTTCGCCATCGCCTCGTGCCTCGCGGCCACGGGAACTGCAGGCGCCTACCACACGCGGTTCATCGCGAACAACTGCAACTACGCGGCTCCGACTCCGACGTCGTACATCACCCGGGACGGCTCGATCGCGGTCGCGCTCCGGGCACGCCACGAGGGCTACCAGTGGGGTGGCGGATGCTGGAACGACAACGACATCGACGACTCGCCTGGTGATCCCCCCGAGAACGTCAACACGGGCGGCGAGGGCGGCGATTGCTCGGGCTTCGTGTTCAAGGTCTGGCGCGAATCCGAGACCGAGAGCAATGCCGGCTTCTACCAGTGGGGCATGTTTCGGCACATTCATGGTCCCTACACAGCTGCTCGCTTCAAGGCCGGCGAGGGTGCACCCAACATCTCGGTGTCCAAATCGGCCTTGATCAAGATGGACGCTTTGGCGAAGTCGGGGCACATCGGGATGATTTACGCGACGAACGCCGATGGAACCGACCAGATCATCGAGGCCAAGGGCGAGGCCTACGGCACCAACATCTGGACGCGCACCTACAGGGGTGACTCGAATTACAGCGGTGTCCGCCGGATCGGTTGGAGTTGACCGAGGATCGGGCCGGAGGAGGCGCAGGATTCGGTTGTGCCTTCTCCTCGCGGCAACCACCGCGCTTTCAAGCTGCGACGGCAACGGAGAGCCGGCCCCGAAGATGCTGATGGACGGCTCTCCGGTACGTGAGGTCCCGGTGGCGCTCGAGGAGGTCGGCGTTCCCACCGCATTGACGAAGGTTCTCTCGCGCACGGCAACGGACGAGCCCGGAACCGCTTCATGGACGTGTCTACACGGTCGGAGCAGGGAGGTCGACGCGACCGGGCCCTCGATCGAGCGAGTCGGCGTGAGCTCAGAGAGCGTCACGGTACGAGAATCCTCTGGTCGCAGCGTGTTCGGCTGCGACAACAGCCTCGGTCCGAGAGATGAGGACCGCCGCTGGTGTGGCATCGCACACGGAGTGCTCTACTCGGGTCACCTTCGCGATCCGAGGCTTTCGATCGGGTGCCAAACGCGGGATGAGACGCCCATGGGTTTCGTATGGGTCGAGCCCGAGCCGAGTGCCGCGTACATCGTCGTCGAGCAGCCGGGATATGCGGAGGTCTACGCGGTTGCAGGTGAGTTGCCAGTGCGCGTGGCAACCGCGACCGGTGTGGAGATCGAAGGATCGCGGGCGAGCTTCGACCTGCGTGAGCATGCCGGAGACGGCAGGCTTCTCAGGGCATACCGGCTCGAGGCCGCCGTCGCCGGCTAGTGCTTCCCGCCGGAAGTACGGTCATGATTCGCCGGCGAGAACCGAGCAGGCCGAGGACGCAGGGAGCCCCGATATGCAGGCATATCGGGGCGACTGAGGACGAAGGCATGCGACGCGTTCGCAGCCGCGCGAAGCGGAGCGTGCTTCCGGCGGGGAGCACTACGTCCGCGGTATCGCGATCGTGAACGTCGCACCTTGGCCCGGAGTCGACGTCACCGTCAGCGTGCCGCCGTGCGCGTCCGCTATCGCGCGGGCGATCGCGAGGCCCAGCCCGCTGCCGGCCGTGGCCTCGTTCAGCCGAACCCCTGTCTCGAAGATCCGATTCTGCTCGGACAAGGGTATCCCGGCACCGGAGTCCGCGACAGAGAGCAGAACGGCGGCCTCGGTCGAATCCGCACTGACGACGACTGCTACTTCCGAGCCCGCGTGAGCGAGCGCGTTGGACACGAGATTGTCCAGCGCCTGGCGCAAGCGCAGCGGATCTCCCGCGATGGGGGGAAGGTCGTCCGCGATCCTCGATTCGACACGAGCGCCCCGAAGCGCCGCCGCAGACACCGCCTGCCGGACCACCTCGCCGACCTCGAGCCGCTCGAGGCGAACCGAAGCGATCGCCGCACCGACCACGATTCGCTCGATGCCGCGACACGCAGCAACAGCCAGCCGCTCGAGCTCGAATCGCGCGTCCCCGTCGAGGCCCGGGTCAGCAAAGGTTTCAGCGATCGCGGAAAGCGCAGCCACGGGACTTCGCACCTCGTGAACGAGGACCGCGAGCCCCTCGGCCACGGCGTCCGAGGTCATGCGGACCGCTCGGCGATTCTGGCGAGCGCCCATTCTGCCGTCTCACGAAGCATGGGGTCGTCATCCCCGAGATAACGCTCGACGCTCGGCGCGAGCTCGTCGCTGCCGGCGTTTCCTGCAGCGATGAGCGCGTTTCGCCGTAGCCAGCGAGCCTCGTTTCGTGGAACGTAGAGACGGTCGAAGTCGGAGATCAGCTCGTCGTCGCCTGCCTCGAGCCAATCGCGCAGCGCTACCGTCGGCCTCGCCCCCTCGGGAATCGGCATACCATGACGCCTCTTCTCGACCCCGCGGTTCCACGGGCAGACGTCCTGGCAGATGTCGCAGCCGTAGACGGAATCTCGAAGCTCCCACCTGAACTCCTCGGGCACGGGAGCCGGCGCCTGCGTCCAGTACGAAAGGCACTTCGTCGCGTCGAGCACACCGGGCTCGTCGAGCGCGCCTGTCGGGCAGGCGTCGATGCAGAGACGACACGAGCCGCAGTCGAGCCCTAGAGCCGGAGACGGCTCGATCTCGACGTCCGTGACGAGCGCTCCGAGGACGACCCAGGACCCGTGTCGCCGCGTGATCGCCATCGTATTCTTCCCGTAGAAGGCGATGCCGGCACGGACGGCGGCTTCACGGTCGACGTGGTCGTTCTCGTCGACGAGGACGCGGTAGGAGCCGCCCAGCGCACGACCGAGCCGTTCGAGCCGCTCGCGTAGCAATGCGTACTCGTCGCGCCACGTGTACCGCGGCAGTCGACCTTCGTCGACGCCTGGCTCGGAGCCATCCGCGAAGTAGCAGAGCGCAGCAGCGACCACCGTTCGAGCGCCGTCCAGGATGTGCTCGGGGTGACAGGAGACCTCCGGCCGCGCCATCGTGAAGCGCATGTCCGCGAAGAGCCCCCGAGCGCGACGGTCGCGGATGTGCTGCTCGGTATCGACGTAGGGCTCCGCGCGCGCCGCGCCGACGACGTCCAATCCGAGGTCCGCTGCGAGCCGATTCAGCTCGGCGCCGGTCATGCGAGGATTCTGCCTCGTGAAGGCTGTTCGCATACACGAGGACGGCGGGCCGGAGGTACTTCGGTACGAGGACGTCCCGGATCCCGAGCCCGGCCCCGGCGAGGTCCTCGTCGCACTGCGCGCGGCCGGGCTCAACCACCTCGATGTGTGGGTCCGGAAGGGTCTTCCGTCGGCACCCAAGCCACGCATCCTGGGGGCGGACGGAGCCGGGATCGTCGCCGCGCTGGGGGAGGGCGTGGACGGCTTCGCCATCGGCGATCGCGTCGTCGTGAATCCCGGAATCCCGCACGACGGCCGGATCACCGTCATCGGCGAGCACACGGACGGAACGTACTGCGAGCTGAAGGCGCTCTCAGCTGGCCAGCTCTACCCGCTGGCCGAGAGCCTGTCGTTCGAGGAGGGCGCGGCGTTCCCACTCACCTTCGAGACCGCGTATCGCATGCTCGTGACGAAGGCGGCCGTTCGCGAAGGAGAATGGGTGCTCATCTGGGGAATCGGAGGCGGAGTCGCGCTCGCCGCCTTCGAGCTCTGCCGAGCGCTGGGCGCCCGCACGATCGTCACGTCGTCGAGCCGTGAGAAACTCGAGCGTGCGCGCGCGCTCGGAGCCGACGTCGCGGTGAGCCACTTGGACGACGACGTCGTTCAGACGGTGAAAGAGGCCACGGAGGGCCACGGGGCGGACATCGTGGTCGAGACCGTCGGTGAGGCCACATGGGAGCGCTCTCTCGCTGCCGCGGCGCAGGAGGGCCGCGTGGTCGTTTGCGGTGCGACGTCGGGTCACAGCCCGCCCGCACGCTTGTATCGGCTCTGGTGGAAACAGCTCGTCGTCTACGGCTCGACCATGGGTCTCCCCGACGACTTCGAGGGCGCGTACGAGCTCGTGCGATCAGGGCGGGCGCGCGTGCACGTGGACCGCGTGTATCCGCTCGCGGAGGCGACTCGAGCGCACGAGCGACTCGAGTCGGGTGCGCAGTTCGGCAAGGTCGTGCTGCGAATCCCGGAGTAGCCGCTGCCACCATGAGCGCGGAAGTCGAGTGAGAGCCGAGAGCAACCGCGTGCTGCACATGGAGCGGTCCGTTGTTCAAGAGTGCCTCGACATCGACAGCTGGCGCAGGCGACGACTGCGAACCTCGCGAGCCACTTGCAGATCGAGGAGTGCGAGCTGGAGGCAGGCGGGCTGAACGAGCGCACCGATGGCATTTCTAGGCGCACGCTAGGCCGTCGCTGCGGCATCAGTCACGACGTAGAGATGCGACGCTCCGGGCACTCCCTTAAGTTCTTGTTCGCCTCGGTCCTCAAATTCGATGCCCGAGCCCGCGACAAGGTCCTTCACCGTGCGCGAGACGAGAACCTCACCGGGTCGGGCAAGTGCGGAGATCCGCGCCCCCGTCACTACTGCGATTCCAGCAACCTTCTCTCCGACGACCTCGCACTCGCCCGTGTGCACCCCTGCGCGGACCTCGAGCTCCAGCTCGCGAGCTCCTTCGATGATTCCCTGCGCACAAGCGATCGCCCGGGCTGGACCGTCGAAGCGGCAGAAGAACCCGTCCCCAGCGGTGTCGATCTCGACGCCTCGGTAAAGCGCGATTTCACGCCGAACAGCTCGCTGATGCGCTTCTAGCACCTCGCGCCAACGCCGGTCACCTAACGACGACACACGCTCTGTCGAGGCCACGAGATCGGTGAAGAGAACCGTCGCGAGGACGCGGTCTGATACGACAGCCGTGCGCGGGGCGACGAGGAACCGCTCAACCTCGTCCGTAACGTCGTTGCCAACGAAGGGTGAGTGATCAGGTCCCGGGACGGACACGATGCGCGCGTCGGGAATCATGTCCGCAAGCCTGCGAGCAACTTGCTCGCCTTTGGGAATGGTCACTGGGCCTTCACGGCCCTCATGCGCTTCGGGCCGGTACAGCACCAGTGTGGGAACGCGTATCAGCGGCAGGACGTCGCTGATATCTGTCTCGAAGTACGTTCTCAGGAAGTCGACGGCTCCGCTCGGGCTGGAGCTCGCGCGGAGGAGGGTGGCCATCGAACGACGGAACTCCTCGTCGTGAGCCAGCGACGGGTAGCCCGGGTTCCTATCGAGCTCCTCCTGGAGGCCGAACGTACTCCGGACGCGCCGTAGCTCGGCTCGGTGCTCCTCTGCGGTGCCGGGGGCACGCTCGACGGTCGCGTAGAGGACGAGCGCCGTCGTTCGCTCCGGATATGTGGCCGCGAAGAGCGCGCTCATCTGCCCGCCGTGCCCCGACCCGAAGACCACAGCTTGCTCCGAACCGACCGCATCAAGCACGGCGCGAACATCCTCCATCTGGGCTTCAAGCGTCGGCCGCGTCCGTGGTCGATCGGACGCTCCGATGCCGCGCTTGTCGAAGAGAATCAGCCTCGAGAAGGAGGAGAGCCGCGTTGCGAAGTCGCGGAAGACGGGCAAGAGTTGCCAGGCGAAGACCATGCTGACCATGAACGGAACGAAGACGAGATCTCTCGGGCCGTCTCCGACGACGAAATAGGCAATCGCAGCGTCTCCACTCTGCGTGTACCGAACATCGGGCGACTTCACATCGCCAGTCTCAGCCTCGGCCGTAGATTCGGCAAGTGCCGTCGTCTCGGCGGACGGGGTGATGCCGTGGATCGAGCGACGGACACTCTGGCTGGGCCGAGGACGCCGCACGCGAGCTACGGCCTTGCGCTGGACCTCGCGCTCCAGCTCGTCCATCTTCACGCCGAGTGCGAATCGCCGAAGTACTAGAAGGCGGCGATGCGCTGGCTCTTAGCCAAAGCCAAGAATGAACTTCGCGTCGTCCGACATGCGGTCGGGCGTCCACGGCGGGTCGAACGTCAGCTCGGCCTCGACTTCGGAGACCCCCGGAACGCCCCGCGCAGCGTCGACGATGCCCTCGGCGATCATCGCGCCGGCCGGGCACCCCATCGAGGTGAGGCTGTAGATCACCTTGACGTTCTGCCCGTCGACCTCGACGTCGTACATGAGGCCGAGCTCGACGATGTCCATCCCGAGCTCCGGATCCTCGACACCGTGCAGAGCCTCGACGACGTCTTCCCGCGCGACCATGGGCCAAGTGTAGAGACGGGGGAGCTACCCAGCGGTGACGAGCTGATCTGCGCGCCGCAGCACGAGATCGAGGACATCGCCGATGGCGCCGTCGAGCGAGTCATTGACGATCACCGGCACGTCGTGACGCCGGGCGCGCTGGATCAGGTACTCCTGGATCTCCCGGATCTGAGGCAGCGAGTCGAGGTACTTCTCGAGCGGACGTAGCCCGTCGGTCGCCTGGTCGCGCACCCAGAAATGGCTCCGATGCAGGCTCTCGTCCTCGATCGCCACGACACATTGCACGACGAAAGCGCCCGGGTACTCCGCGCCGACCATCCCGGGGACGAGGTGAACCCCCTCGAGAACCGTCGACCAATGCTCGGTGGCTGCTCGTTCCAGCGCCGCGTGCACTCCGACGAGCACGTTCCGCGTCTGGTCGAGAAAGCCGAGGATCGCCGCGTCACCCGACTCCTCTTCCTCTGCCCGGGTGAGCGCGAGCCTGGCTTCGAAGCTCGAGTAGTGAACCGAGGGCATGAATTCCTCGGAGAAGAAGGCCCGCATCGTCTGTCGGATGAAGTCCGTCGACGTAACCCGGGTGATCCCGAGTCGGTGGGCAGCTTCCGTTGCGATCGTCGACTTTCCGGTACCGGTGGCGCCGCCGACGAGGAGCAGCAGGGGCTCTTCGAGCCGGGCGAGGGCATCCAGCCGGCGAAGCCGACGAACGGTCGTCGCGGCCTCCTCGTCCCCGATGACCTCGGCCGCAAGCTCACCGAGACGATCGAGATCGAGGGAGAGCGCACTGCTCTGCTCGAGGTCCCGGTCCGCGAGCCGGGCGATCAGGTACGAGCGCTCGGGATCGAGCCCGGTGACGACGAGCGCGCGCGCCATGAGCCCCTTGGAAAACGGAACCTCGTCACCCAGCGGCAGCGGAATCGTGAACCGGCGCTCTCTCATGGATCGAATTTGGCCACTTCGAGGAGCATCTCGTCAAGGTCCACGTCAGGCTCGAGGGAAACGAGGTCGTTTGCTGCGAGCACGACCTCGACGCCCCTCGCGAGTGCGACCTCGGCGACGACGTCGACGGCAGCGGCCTTGAGCTCGACCAGGAAGACGTCCGCTCCGACGCCGGCGAGCTCGGCGCGAAGCCGTTCACGGTTCGCGAGGTTGCCCGACACGTGGACGACGTTCGCGCCGTAGACGCCGCCCAGGTGCTCGGCGAGGACGGCATGGGCCGCCTCGGGAGCTGTCGAGAAATACGCCACGGACTTCCCCCTGACGTCGGCGATCGGCCGCGGCCGGAGCACTGTCACGACGATCCTCGTTCCCGGCCGAACGACGTCGGCGACGGCGGCGCGTACGCCCTCCCAGACGGACGGTCGCTCCGCCATGGTCACGATCACGAGGTCGGCCAGAAGGAGTCGGTAGGTGTTCAGATAGCCGGCAACGACGGCCGCATCTTGCTGGCCCCCTACGACGACGATCGTGCGAGCGGCTGCGATCGGCGGCAGCGCGGCGCCACTCCCGTCGAAGACGACGAGGTCCGGTGCGAGGCCGACTGCGACCGCGGCGCCTTCCGAGACGTTCGATGTGGCCACGGCCCCTGCCAGTCCTCCTCCACACCGGCGGCACCCCACGGTCTCGACACCAGTGAGCGCCGCGGTCTCCAGATGGTCCGACGCGGCGTGACGCCCCGACCGTGAGAGCTCGACGAGGGCGTCGACCGTCGGTGGCACCGTGATCACCTCCGGCTCGGAGGGGCCTCCTCTCCCCATGGCGACCACGACGACGCGATGCGTCTGAGCGACCAGCCGGGCAAGCTGTCCCGTGACAGCCGTCTTCCCCACTCGCTTGCCGGTGCCGACGACCGCGATCGACGGGAGCTCGAACGGCAACCGCTCGGGCGGATCGAGACGGAAGTCCGCGCCCACGTACGGCAGGCCCTGAGCAAGCACTCGACTTGCGAGCGCGAATCGCTCGAGCGGGCCGAGCACGGGCTCGTCCGAGAGATCGACGACGACGTCGGGACGGTAGCTCGCAATGGCCGTCTCGACATCGTTCTCGACCGGAACGCCGTATTCCGCCCCTCCTTGAAGCTTCTCCGTCCCACCGACGAGAACTGCGACCGCGAACTCGTAGGGAAGCTCGGCAAGGGCCTCACGGACGACGGGCGCGTAGTGCTCGCCGTCCACGATCGCGAGGGCTCGCAGAGCTCCTAACACGGTGAGGACACGCTGAGCGGGTGCACTGGGGAACGCGAGACGAGGACGCAGGGAGTGCACATATCGAAAGAGATATGGGCACGACCGAGGACGCTGTATCGCGTTCCCCAGTGCTGCCGATCAGCCTCGCTGCTCACCGTGTTAGGAGCTCTCAGGTGCGCGAGGTGACCTCGTCCTCGATCGCACCCGTGAACTTCGCGTACTCGAGCGTGTCGAGCGAGAAGGAGACCAGCCGGACCTGGCCGTGGAAGGGGTGTCGCCTCCAGATGTCGACCTTCCGATCCCCGATCTCGATCACGTTGTAACACGGCCTCGTATTTCCTCGGAGCCGCAGCGAGGACACGGTCCCGGCGTTCACGACGAAGAGGTCTTCGAGGCGCCAGACGTACGGCACGTGCTTGTGACCCGAGAGCACGAGCCGCACTCCGGCACGCTGAAGGCATTCGATGGCGTCACCCGCGTCGTATACGACGTTTCGCTCACGACCGGTGCCGGGGACGGGCAGCAGGTGGTGGTGGAGAACGAAGATCTTCAGATCGGCCGGGTTGTCGGCGAACTGCTCCTCGATCCAGCGGTAGCGGCCCCGGCCGATCTGACCGTGGTCGAGGTCGGGCTCGCTCGAGTCCACGGCAACGATCGCCACGCCGTTCTTGCGAAGGACGGAGTTCCGCTCTCCGAACATCTCCTCGAAGTGGACGTACCCGACGTTCCGCGAGTCGTGATTGCCCGGCACCACCACGAGCGCGTCGCAGTCGATCCGGTCGAGGTACTCGCGCGCCGTCAGGTACTCGTGCTTGAAGCCGAACGTCGTCAGATCGCCCGAGCACACGACGATGTCGGGTCGCAGTTCGTTGATCTCACCGATCGCGCGCTCGAGCAGACTCGCCTCGAAGTACGGCCCACCACAGTGCAGATCGGAGACCTGCGCTATGCGCACGACGCCGTCGATGCTCGTCATGGCGACAGTCTACGACTCGCTCGGGGCCGTCCGAGGCGACTGCTACCGTGGCGCAGGTGCGGGTCGAAAGTCCCGTTTTCCAGGCATATTGTGGAACCGAGCCTCCGCGATTCGCAAATCGCGTCGAGTTGGAGTGCGCGAAGATCCTCGACTACTACGGCGTACGGTGGGACTACGAGCCGCACTCGTTCGTCCTGGAGCGCGACGAGGACGGGCGCGTCGTGAGCGCCTTCACGCCCGACTTCTACCTCCCCGAGCAGAACCTCTTCATCGAGGTGACGGTCATGAAGCAGTCGCTCGTTACACGCAAGAACCGGAAGCTTCGCGAGGTCCAGCGCCTGTATCCACACGTCAAGGTCAAGCTCTTCTACCGCCGCGACATCGAACGCCTCGCGCAGCGATATCACCTGCGCCTGGCGTCATAGCCCGTGGCGGAGCTGCGATCGGAGAACGGCGAGGTCGGGGCGGTCTATCTCCCGCGGGGCGAGATCGCCTCCCGCGTGAAGGAGCTCGGTGTCGAGATCGCCAGGGACTACACGGGACTGGATCCACTTCTCGTCGCTCCACTGAAGTCGAGCGTCGTATTCCTCGCGGATCTCACGCGAGCGCTCTGCATACCCCACACGCTGGACGTCGTCGAGCTTGCGCCGTATGCGGGAGGACGTGACGGAGCAGTTCGTCTGCTCAAGGACGTCGACGCACCGCTCGAGAACCGCCATGTGCTCATCGTCGAGGACGTCGTCGACACGGGCTTGACGCTCCATTTCCTCTGCAAGACCTTCGGCCTCCGGAGCCCGGCGAGCCTCGCAGCGGTCACGCTCCTCGATCGGCCATACCGCCGGCTCGTCGACGATCTTCCGGTCCGATACGTGGGCTTCACCGTTCCGGACGAGCTCTTCGCAGGCTACGGATTGGGTCTCGACGAGCGCTGGCGTGCATTTCCGGACCTCCACCTCGTGGCGACCGTTGCACTTCCCAGGGCGGCGACGGAAGCCGCGTAGCTCAGAGGTACAGCAATGGGTCGACGGCCACGCCGTTGATTCGGACCTCGAAGTGGAGATGCGGCCCAGTCGAGTGGCCCGTCGAGCCCACGAGCGCGATCGTCTCGCCTTGAGAGACCTGCTGCCCGAGGACGACGAGGATCGCCGACGCGTGCGCATAGGCGGTTGCGAGGCCGTTTCCGTGGTCGACCACGACGAGGCTTCCGTAGCCGCTGAGCCAGCCGGCGTGAATGACGGTTCCGGCAGCCGCGGCCCAGATCGGCGTCCCGATGGGCGCGGCGATGTCGATTCCCTCGTGCATCCGCCCCCAGCGCATGCCGAAGCCGCTCGTGACCACACCATCGGCCGGCCAGATGAGCCCGGCTGCCGACGGCGCCCCGGTACCGGCCGAACCGGCTCCGGCTTGCGACTCTCTGATCGCCGCCGCAAGCGCCGCACTCTGCGCAGCGAGAGCTTCCACCTCGCTCAGGTACTCCTCGCGCGTCTCACGTGAATCGACGAGCGCGCTCCTCTTGAGCTCACGCGCCGAGGCGAGCGTGTCCCGGTTCGAGGCAAGCCGGTCGCGTGCAGCTCGTGCCTCGTCCGTGCGGGCCGAGATGACGGAGACCGTGGCCGCGGTGAGCCTCCTCGTTCTCGACGTCGCGAGCCGCTCAGCTGCGGCCTTCCGCTTTGCCACAGCCACCTGGTACGCGATCTGCCTGTCCTGCGCACCGATGCGGCTCACGAACTCGTAGTTGTCGATCAGGTCGTCGAAGCTCGAGGCCGAGACGAGGAACGAGAGAACGTCAGGTGGCTCCTCGACGTAGATGGCCTTGACTCGCGCTTCGAGGACCCCGACGGCGCGTCGGTATTCGGCCTGGAGGCGTTGGAGGCGGCGCGTCTGTTCTTCCAGCAGTGCCGTCAGTCGAGCGAGCCGCTCCTGCTCGGAGGCGAGCTCGGCTTCGAGGACTCCGACGCTCGACTGCGCCTGCTCGACCGCCGCCTGCGCCGCACCGAGCTCGGAGACGACCGCCGACAGCTGTGACGTCAGGACACCCTCCTGCTGCTTCGATGCTGCGATCTCGGCCTGCAGCGCGGCCAAGCGCGCGTCGACCGCAGCCTTCTGGTCTTCGATGTCGTCGCCGGCCGCAGGAGCGGCGAAGACGAGCGCAAGCGCCAGACCGACGACGAGGAGAGATCGCCGTCCCATCCTTCTAGGTTCGCCTGCCCACCGGACGTCCCTCCCCCTTGGAGGCGTCGCCGTGGGTCCCGGGCGTGTTGCGCTGCAGGGCCTGGAGGGCCGTCGCGGCCTCGCGCCGCAGGGGCCCGACCTGATCCCGGTAGTCGTCGTCGGTGATCGTCCCTGTCCGGTGATCGAACTCCAGCTCCTTCAGCGCGGAGAGTGCGCGATCGCGGGACTCGAGCAGCTCGAGCCGCCGCCGCTCACCCTCGTCGAGCTCGTCGAGCTCGTCGGTCTCGGGATCGGGCTCTCTCAGGAACGGTAGAGCAACCAGGATCACGCACACGACGGCCAGCGCCGCTGCGAGCACCACCGCGAGCGTCAACGGGTCGCCGGAAGGCCGACCGCCTCGGCACGGGCAACGAGCCTCCGTTGCTCGCGTCGATCGGGCCAGAGAGTGATGGCCGATCCGAGGAGGAAGACCAGCCCGGCAAGCCAGATGAGGTTGACGAGCGGCTTGACGAAGACCCGGAAGTACACGCTCCCGTCGGGATCGATCTGCTCTGCGATGACGAAGAGATCCTCGCCCGTCAGCCTGTCGCTCCGGATCCCCACCTCGTTCGACACCTGCTGCTCGATCGTGTACGCGTTCTTGCCGGCCTCGAGCGTTCCGAGGTCCGAGTCGCCGCGCGTGACGTCGAGCGTCGCTCTGATCTCGGTCGCGTTGGCCGTCTGCCGCTCGGCGAGCGATCGGTAGACGAGCGTGTAGCCCCCGATCTCGAGCGACTCTCCACGTGTGAGCTTTGACTCCGCCACGGAGTCGAACGCGCTCGACCCGGCTATGCCGATCGCGAGCAGGACGATCGACGCGTGAACCACGTAGCCGCCGTACCGGCGACGGTTGCGCGACATCAACGACGCGAACGCACCGGGCCAGGACGTCGCGCCGAGAGCCTTGCGAGCGCGTGTGCCGCGAGCGAACTCCATGACGATCGTGGCGCCGACGAAGGCCGAGAACGTATAGGCGACGAGGCCCGGTGTCGAGCGACCGGCTCCGAGGACGAGGAGCAGGATGCCGGTCGCCAGAGCGACGAGCGTAGGCCAGCGAAACGTCGTGACCAGGCTCCGGAGCGAGGCTCTCCGCCATGCGACGAGCGGTCCGATTCCCATCAGCAGCAGAAGCGGGAGCCCGAAGACTCGAAGGAAGAAGTCGTAGTACGAGCGACCGAGCACGACCGCCTCGCCCCGAAGTGCCTCGGAAAGCATCGGGTACACGACACCCCAGAGGATCGCCAGGCAGAGCGCGAGGAGGAGCAGATTGTTGTAGAGGAACGCCGCCTCTCGAGAGATCGGAGACTCGAGCTTCGTCGGTGAGCGAAGCTGCGGGAGGCGCCAGAAGACGAGTCCGAGCGAGACGGCGACCGTGACGCCGATGAAGCCCAGGAACCACGGCCCGATCGAGCTCTGGGTGAACGAGTGAATGGAGTTGACGACGCCGGACCGGGTGAGGAACGTACCGAAGAGCGAGAGCGTGAACGCCAGAATGACGAGGAGAACGTTCCAGACCCGGAGCATTCCTCGCTTCTCTTGGATCATCACCGAGTGGAGGAAGGCGGTGGCAGCCAGCCAGGGCATGAGGGCGGCGTTCTCGACGGGGTCCCAGGCGTAGTAGCCACCCCACCCGACCTCGACGTACGCCCAGTGGGCGCCGAGGAGCTGCCCGATGCCGAGTGCGGCCCACGCGAGGAGCGTCCAGCGGCGGGTCGCCACGAGCCACCGTTCGTCGAGTCGTCCGGACAGAAGCGCGCCCAGCGCGAACGCGAAGGGGACCGTGAGCCCGACGTATCCGAGGTACAGCAGCGGCGGATGAGCGAGCATGTACGGGTTCTGCAGGCTCGGCGTCATCCCAGCGCCGTCGGGCGGCGGCGCCTGCGTCGCGAACGGGCTTGCGACTGCGACGACCAGGAACGAGAAGAACACCGCCACGGCGGCGAAGACCGGAACGACCCAGACGATGAGATCACGTGCCCACGTCCTGTTGAGTCGCACCGCGGCCGCGCCGAAGGCTGTGAGCACGAGCAGCCAGAGGAGCAGCGAGCCCTCCTGCCCGCCCCAGAACGCCGAGACGGTGTACGCGGTCGGCAGCGCCTCACTCGTGGTTCGCGCGACGTACGCGAAAGAGAAGTCGTGGCGAAGGAGTGCCGCGAGCAGGATGAGCGAGGCCACCAGGGTCGTCAGGAAGGCGGCGATCAGCGCGTTTTGCGCGGAGTGCGCCAGCCGCCGACGACCGAGGTGAGCTGCGGCGGCGCCCGCGACGAGGGCGTACGTGGAGAGGCCGAGGGTGACGACGAGCGCAGCGCGACCCAGCTCGGGCATGGCTCGCTCGCCGCTAGGCGGAGTCGCCGCTCTGTTTGGGCGAGTACTTCGAGGGGCACTTCGTGATCATCGAGCCGGGCTCGGCGACGAACACGCCTTTGCGGAGCCGACCGTCGATCATGATGTGCCGTCCGACCTTGAACAGGTCGGGGACGGAGCCCGAGTAGCGAACGACGACGGTGGATTTCGCCTTGCCTCCGATGTCTCTGAGCTCGAAGCGGAGGCCACCGGCGTGCGCGTCGCCGACGACGGGGCCGACGACGAGCCCTGCGAGCTGTACCTCGCCCGAGCGACCGCGGAGCTCACTCGGAGCGATCGACGGGTTTCCGCCGCCGGCGATCGAGGTGTAGAGCAGGAAGACGGCGAGGACCGCAGCTACCAGGAGCGCGATCACGAGCCGCGCAGGACTCGCTTTGCGTGCCACGGGAAGAGTGTAGCCCCGCCGAGCGCGAAGCTTTGCCGAACAGGCGCCTACGCGACGTCGTGCTCGTGAATCCTGCGATCGGGCATCCGATAGCCGTGCTCGACGCACAGCGAGCCAGGCGACTCCTCTGTCAAGGCGTCGCAGTAACCCTTGCCGTACGCCGCGCGGATGAATGCGGCCACCACCTCGAGGTTCCAGTCGGAAACGTCGACTGCCTCTCGCCAGAGATCCGAGAGGCGGAGATCGATGTCGAGCTCGAGAAGATCGATGCGAGTCGGGGCCTCAGCCATGTTTCGAGCGTACGGGCCCGATCGGACGGACTCGCGACGCCCCGCACGGCCGGGCGTCAGAAGGCCTCTCTACGACTCCTCGGCTCGGACCGTGAAGGGCAGCGTCCAGTCCTCGCGGGACGATCCGTCGATCGTCAGCCGCCACTCGTAGCGCCCGGGATCGAGCGGCAGGGGCGTCGAGTTGACGGCGACGGGGAAGTCGAGCGGGGTGCCCGGCTTGAGGCCTGGCGGCCGCCCGACCTCGAACTCGCCTCCGAATGCGACCGGATTGTCGCCGTCCTCGTCGGCTTCGAATGCGACGGCGCCACCGTCGGCGTCGAGCAGCTCCACGGAGAAGGAGTGCACCGTGTTGGCCAGATCCCAGGGAACCTGGATCAGGAGGCCGATTCCGAACGCGGACGGCTCGGGGCCGGTCTGCGACCAGCCGCCGCCGACGATCGTCAGCTTGCCGTCCGAGACGACCGCGTAGTCCGCGAGGAGCATCGTCGCCTTCACGTCGCTGAAGGCAATCACATCGGCGAGTCTAGGATGGCTTAGTGGTCGCTCCGGGAAGCACGCCACCGCCTCGCGCGGCTGCGAACGCTTCGCATGCCGTCGTCCTCGGTCGGCGACATACCTTCTGGCATGCGACCTCCCTGCGTCCAAGGCCTGCTCGGTTCTCGCCGGTGTATCAGCCTCGCACTTCCCGGAGAGACCACTAGGTGTCGTCTCGAATCCGCATCGGCCCTGCTCGACTGCCGTCGCGAGAGTCGCCCGAGGAAGCGATCGAGATCCTCCTCGAACGAGGCTACTCGGCGTGCGAGATCGACTTCGAAAGCGGGTTCTGGATGGACTACCCGTTCGCGGAGCGCCTCGGCGAGCTCGCGCGGGAGCAGGACATCGCGCTCTCGGTGCACGCACCCCTCTTCGGATTCATGGGGCATCTCGAGGCGAGCGGCCGGAAGTTCACGTCCGCGGTCGGCGCGCTCGACCGCAGCGCGGGCATCGCCGCGGCGAGCGGTGCCGAGCTCGTGGTTTTTCACCCCGGGTTCCTCCTGGGCAGGAGTCGCGAGGACGCGATTGCAGCAGTCGTCGCGCAGCTCGGCACGCTACGAGAACGCCTCGAAGGCAAGGATCGTGCCGTGCCGTTCGGCGTCGAGGTCATGGGCCGCGTGCGCGACCTCGGCTCCGTCGACGACGTCATCGAGATCTCCGGCCAGACGGGCTGGGTGCGCCCGGTCCTCGATTTCGCACACATGCACGCGACGAGCGACGGTACGTTCCTCGAGCCGGACGCCTTCAGCGAAGCGCTGGCAGCCGTCGACGCAGTTCTCGAGTCCCGCGCGCCGTTCCACATCCACTTCTCCGACATCGCCTTCGCCAACCGCAACGAGACGAAGCACCTACCCTACGGCGAAGGGACGCTTCGGGCCGAACCGCTGCGCGATGCGCTGGTGCGCTTCGAGCGGCCGGCTACCGTGATCTCGGAGTCGCCCGACGAGCGCTCGAGTCAGGCGATCCGCGCCGTCCTCGTCGGAGGCGACAGCTCCGCGAGCCGGGCCTCGTAGGGCGCAGCTTCGTCCGCGCGGCCGCGGTCGCGCAGGAAGCTCGTCAGCCGCTCGAGCGGCTCGACTTCGAACACCTCGAAGCCTCCCTCCCGGGTGAGCCCGAGAGCCGAGTGGAAGAGGTCCTCCGCTTCGGCGTCCCGTCCCTGAGCCGCCCGAACGGCGGCGAGGGCCGTCGCCGCAATGACTTTGCAGGACGTGTCCTGCGGGCTGGCGTTACGGCGAGACTCGAGCGCGAGCCGCTCCGCCTCGTCGACCTTGCCGAGATCGGCGAGCGTGGCGGCGAGCACCGCCTGGTAGTCGGGGAGCAATCCCCGGTCGCCGCGTGCGGCCGTCATGTGGAGGGCCTCGCGAAGCAGCTTTTCTGCCCGCTTGTGGTCGCCCTTGAGCCGCGCGATGGAGCCGAGATGGAGCAGAGCCGACGTGATCGCCGGTTCGACGCCGAGCTCGGCCGCCGTGGTCCGGACTTCCTCGAACACGGACTCGGCCTCGTCGAGCTCCCCTTTCGCAGCAAGGAGCCAGCCGTACGTCAAGGTCGCGGTCACTCGTCCGCGGGCGCTGCCGCTCTCCCCGGCGAGCTCGAGCGCCCGGGTGAGCAGCAGCTCCGCCTCGTCGAGCTCCAGCCGCATGATGTGCGTGCGCGCGAGCGCCTGCGCGGCGATCGTCTGCTGATCCTTGCGGCCGGCATCGAGGGCGATCACGTACGCCCGCTCCATGAAGCGCACCGCGTCGCTCTCCGAGCCCTGCCACGACGCGACCGTCGCGCGGACTACGAGCACGTCGAAATGGGCGGTGGAGTCATCCTCGTTCGCGAGGATCTCGAGTGCCTGGTCGACGAGAACTCGTGCCTGTGCGACGTCGCCCTCGCGCTTGATCGACGCCTCGCCGAGCGCCGTCAGCGCGAGCGCGTTCAGGACGCGCTCGCCCTGCTCGTGTGCCTCGTCGCGAACCTTCGCCATCTCGACCTGGACGGCGGCCCAGTCCTGAAGCCTCCAGGCGGCCCGCGCCGCCACGTAACGGGCGGAGAGCGTCGGACGGAGCTCGAGCGCCCGAACCGCGAGCTTCCGGGCCGTCGTGTACGCCTCGCGCGCGATCGCGCGATTCGCGGCTTTGACGAGCGCCTCGCCGGTCTGCTGCGCGAGGTCCTCGGGCGCCGCGCCTTCGAGCTCGACCAGGAACTCGACCGCCTGGTCGAGGTGGTACGCGCGGATCTCGACGAGCTCCTCGCCCGTTCGCTCTGCCAGCCACTCGGCGAAGCGCGCGTGATGCTGGGCCCGAGCGAGCTTCGGCAGGCCCGCGTAGGCGACCTCGCGGATGAGGAGGTGCTTGAACCGGTAAGCCGTCTCGCCGGATATCGAGGAGCGCGGCTCGCGAAGCAGGAACTCGCGCTGCAAGAGGTCGTCGACCAGCGAGCCGATTCCCTCGACGTCCGGAGACAGGTACTCGAGAGCGCCGCTCCAGAACACGCGCCCGACGACCGACGCGCGCTGCAGGAGCGTTTTGGCAGCCGGCGGCAAGTGGTCGATGCGCGCCGCGATGAGCGCCTGCAAGCTGTCGGGCACGCGGTCCGCGGCGTCGCTCCCGGAGCCTGCTTCGATGATCATGCGGATCGTCTCCTCGACGAACAGCGGGTTGCCTTCGGCGCGCTCGAGCACCTCGCGCGGGAGCGGCGCGGGCACCGCTCCCGACGTGCCGGCAAGCTGTGCGAGCAGCTTCTCGACGAGCAGCTCGCTCTCTTCCTCCGACAGCGGCCCGAGCTCGATCGCGGTCGAGCGGACGCGGCCTCCACCCCACCCCGGTCGCGCCTCGAGCAGCTCGGGTCGCGCGAGACAGACGATCAGAAGCGGCGCGCGCACGAAGTCGGCGAGATGCTCGATCAGGTCGAGTAGCGGTGCTTCGGCCCAGTGGATGTCCTCGAACAGGAGGATCAACGGCTGGACGTCAGCGATGCCGTGCATGACCTCACTTGCAGCCCATGCGATCTCCTGCGAGCTTCGCTCACCCTCGAGCGCCTCCATGAGACCCGCGGCGAGCCCGAGGACGTCCGCGACGGCCTCCTCCGCACAGCACTCGCGAAGCTTCTCGAACGCCTCCTCGAGCGGGTCGTCGTCCGAGATACCCGCCGCGGCCTTGACCATCTCCGCAAGCGGCCAGTACGTGACGCCTTCCCCGTACGGCAGCGCGCGGCCCATGAGGACGCTCGCACGCTCGACGCCGTCGAGGAACTCGCGTGCGACGCGGCTCTTCCCGACCCCGGGCTCCCCGTAGATGGTGAACAGATGCGCGCGACGGTCGCGGACGCTGCGGTTGAAGGTGTTCTCGAGGAGATCGAGCTCCGACTCGCGTCCGACGAGCGGGGCGCGCGGGCCCAGGGATCGCCCCGGGCCGTCGAGCATATCGACCACCCGCCAGGCCCGGAGCGGCCCGTCGAGCCCCTTCAGGTCCTTCGGCCCGGCGTCCTCGACGACGAGGCTGCCCGCGGCGAGCCTGTACGCGGTGGGCCCGACGAGGATCTCCCCGGGTATCGCCGCCTGCTGCAAGCGCGCCGCAAGATTCACGGCCTCGCCCGTCGCGAACGTCGACTCGGCGTCCTCGACGACGAGCTCACCGGCCTCGATGCCGATGCGTGCCTGAAGCCCCAGGTCGATGACCGCTTGGCGCATGGCGAGCGCGGCGCGAGTCGCCCGCAGGGCGTCGTCCTCGTGAGCCTGGGGAACGCCGAAAGCCGCCAGCACGGCGTCGCCGGCGAACTTCTCCACGATCCCGCCGTGTTGTGACACGCACCGGGAGACGGTCTCGAAGAACTGGTTCACGCGGCGGCGGACGACCTCGGGGTCGGTGCCCGTGACGAGGGCCGTCGAGTCGACGATGTCGACGAACAGAACAGTCGCAAGCTTGCGCTCCATGCCTGAAGTGTAGAAACGACCGCGGGGGCGTCCGCCATCCCACGAGCGCCTACCAGTTCGACGACTGACCCGCGAGAAGCTGGGGGAAGGGATCCCGCGCGACGCGCGAAACGACGGCGCCTGCCGCAAGATCGACCACGTCGGCCATGTCTCCGCCGATGTGGACGTAACCGACCGAGCCGGCCGTGTCCATCCAGCGGTACTCGCCGGCACGCAGACGCCAATGCTCCTCACCGTCGAGACCGAACGCCCGCAGTCCCGGACCGTAGCCTCGCTCCTCATCGGAGTCCCAGCGGCCGCCCTGCGCCACGACGAGCCCCGCCCCGACGGCGAAGCCACTTGCTTGGGGCTCGAGCAGGCGCGATGTCCACGAGCGTGTGTCGATCAGCCGCACGCCGGCCGGTGCCTGGAGGAAACGCTCTGCGCCACTCGTCCTCGCCTCGACGGAATAGTCCGTTCCAGACACAGCGAGCATGCCGTCCCCGAGCCAGCGCGCCTCCCGAACAGGCCCCTCCATGACCTTCGCCTGGGCTGCAGGCGTCAGCCACCGGAGAAGACGACCGAACAGCGACGGCCGGTCGAGCTCGTGGTACGAGACGTCGAGCGTGACGAGATCGACCTCCGCAACCGGGCCGGACGCGGGGACGACGAATGCACGCCTGCCGTCCGGATCGACGGCCAGACCCGGCTGAATGGTCCGCGCCCGGTACTCGGTGCTCGTCGCGTCGACGACCGCCCCGGCAAGGATGCGCTCGACGACGCGCAGCCTGACCGTTCCTTCGGAATCGACCACTGCGAGGCGTGCAGGCGCGAACTCGCCAAAGCCCGAGAAGAGCAAGACCAGCTCCTCGGTCGCCCGTCCGACTGCTGTGGGTGGCGCGGGGAGCGCGGAGCGCCGGAGCACGCGGCGAGTTCGGGCATTCACGACGACGAGCTCGGAGGTGTTCGCCGTACCGGTGCTCACCACGGCAAGGAGCCGCTCTGGTCGCAACCAGGTGAGAGCGCTCGCACAGCCGCGGCGGTGGGGCGACAACGGCAGATCGCCCTGCACACGCATCCTGTGCGCGTCCACGAATCTGATCCCGGGCGTCCTCGCTCCGGGACCCTCGCAGCTTCCCAGCGCGAGAAATCGTCGGTCGTTCGAGAAGGCCCAGCTGCCGAAGTGGCCCCCGAGCTGTGCCTTGCGGCCGGGGACCACCCTGAGCGTCATCGGCTCGAACCAGGCGAGCGTGCCGCGTGGCGACCCGTACGAGACGCCGAGGATCGGCGATGCCTTCGCCGGCCGCGACGGCGCAGTTTCGATCGCAGCCGACCGCGGGCTGCTGGCCGCGCCGACG
The DNA here is from genome assembly GCA_036258155.1 of Gaiellaceae bacterium. GTDB lineage: Bacteria > Actinomycetota > Thermoleophilia > Gaiellales > Gaiellaceae > GMQP-bins7. Next base: position 41,644 of record DATAEF010000078.1, read on the forward strand.
AGGGCGACGAGCACGACCGCGACCGGAAGGGAACGCATCGGTCGTGTTACACCGCGAAAGCTCATCGGGTTCCCCACAACAGGTATGACTGCAGACGGCCGCCAGGTCCACATGGCGTCGGCGACGTCATTAGCATCGGCCCGTGCTCGATCCCGCCGTTTTCAAGGCCTATGACGTGCGCGGGCTCTATCCGTCGCAGCTCGACGAGGACGGCGCCTACCGCATCGGCAGGGCATACGTCGAGCACTTCGAGCCGAAGGCGATCGCTGTCGGGCGCGACATGCGGCTCGCCTCACCGGCGATGTCGCGAGCAGCCGTCGACGGCTGCGCCGACGGCGGTGCGGACGTCGTCGACATCGGTCTCGTGGGCACGGAGATGCTCTACCACGCCGTGGCCGAGCTCTCACTCGACGGCGGGATCTGCGTCACTGCGTCGCACAACCCGAGGGAGTACACCGGGATGAAGATCGTCCGGCGGGGCGCTCTCCCGGTCGGCGGAGACTCCGGCCTCGCCGAGATACGAGCGCTCGCCGAGGCTGGCTTCGGCGAAGTGGAGCAGCGCGGCGACGTACGTCCCGAGGACGTCTGGGACGGATTCGTGAGCAAGGTGGTCTCCTTCATCGACCCTGCCGAGATCGGCCCGCTACGCGTCGTCGTGGACGCCGCGAACGGCATGGCGGGAGTCATGCTGCCGCCGGTCCTCGAACGGTTACCGCAGCTCGATGTCGTTCGCAGCTACTTCGAGCCGGACGGAAGCTTCCCGAACCACGAGCCGAATCCTCTCCTTCCCGAGAATCGCGCGTTCATCATCGCCAAGGTGCGCGAGGAGCAGGCCGACCTCGGGGTCGCTTACGACGGGGACGCCGACCGCTGCTTCTTCGTGGACGACACGGGCGAGTTCGTGCCCGGCGACTTCGTGACGGCACTGCTCGCAGCGGCGATGCTCGAAACCTCTCCCGGCGAGAAGGTGATCTACGACGTCCGCGCGAGCCGAGCGGTTCCCGAGACGATCGAGCGCGCGGGAGGGGTCCCGCTCGTCAACCGGGTCGGGCACGCGTTCATCAAGCAGCGGATGCGGAAGGAGGACGCGCTCTTCGCGGGCGAGGTCTCGGCCCACTACTACTTTCGTGACTTCTCGCAGGCCGACACCGGCGTCGTGCCCTTCCTGCTCATGCTCCAGCTTCTCTCGAGGAGAGCTCAGAAGTTTTCGGAGATCCTCGCTCCGTACAGGGAGCGGTTCTTCCTCACGGGGGAGATCAACACGCCGGTCGCAGACGTCCCGCTGAAGCTCCAGGAGCTCAAGGAGCACTATTCCGCGGCAGGCGGCCGGATCTCCCACCTCGACGGGATCTCGATCGACTTCGAGGACTGGCACTTCAACGTGCGCCCGTCGAACACGGAGCCTCTGTTGCGCCTCAACCTCGAAGCGCTCTCCGAGCAGCTGATGCTCGAGAAGCGGGACGAGGTACTCGAGCTGATCCGGGCCTAGGCTTCCCGCCGGAAATACCTAGGATCACAGCGTGAGCGATGCGCTCGAGCTGGGCCGCGTGACCGCCGAGCGGCCTCCCTTCAAGTACTCCGCGCTGGCCCGCGTCTGGTTCTCGGACACTGACGCGCAGGGAGTCGTCTACTACGGGCGCTACCTCCCCTACTTCGATCATGCTCGCACCGAGTACCACCGGCACGTCACGACCTTCCGCGTCGAGGGTGCAGAGTTCGTGATGCGGGCACTCGAGGTCGAGTACGTCGCGCCGGCACGCTTCGACGACCTGCTCGAGCTCTTCGTGCGCATCCGGCGAATCGGCAACTCGAGCGTCACGTACGAATGCGCGGCGTTCCGCCTGCCGGACGACCTGCTCATGGTGACCGCGACCCAGACCCTCGTTCTCGTCGACCTCGCATCGCGGCGACCGACGCGGGTCCCGGACGATCTGCGGGCGGCCGTCCGTGCATTCGAGGGAACCGACCTCGAAGCGTGAGCACGAGCGTGCTGGACGCGCTGGAGCGGATTCTCGAGCGTGTCGAGGAGCCCGACGACGCGCTGCGAGCTGCAGTCGCCGCGCTCGTTGACGAGCCCGGCGTCTCCTGGGCGGGAATCGCCTTCCTGGACCAGGGGACCCTCGTGCTCGGTCCGACAGCCGGCGAGCCCGACGACGCGCAGCGCAGGAGAGTACCGATCGAGTTCCAGGGCTCGAGCGTCGGTGAGCTCTGGGTCGACGGAGCCGCGGACGCAGAGATTCTCGAGCGAATCGCCGAGCGCCTGTCCGGCCACGTCCTCATCGGCTGGGATACGCGCGGCGAGACCTGGGAGCCGTAAGCGCTTCTGACGTCGTGATCGCCCGACATGGCCGCTCATGGCGTCATGAGCTCTGAGAATCGTGGGGAGGGGGGCGGCTGCCCCGACCGGTGGGGGTCGAGATCGTGCCGCGCGCCCGTCCGAGAGGACGAGCGCGCGGCTCCCTTCCCCTCTCCCCATATCTCCTTGTAGTCACGCATACGGGGGATGCAATCCCTCGATCGAGGTACCCCTCTCGACGCGAGGAACCATCCCTCGATCGAGGGACGAAACAGCGCGGGGCCAGGCCTTCTCGAGCCTGGCCCCGCTTGGAGGGACCTACGCGAAAGGACGGTCGAAGTCCGGCGGCCCGCGGGGTGAGATGCCGCTCGGCCAGAGCCCCGGACGGAACTCTCGGCCGGGTCCGCGATGCCCGCCGGTGACGAACGCTTCGACCCGGTCAGGGAGCGCCGCCTTCAGCTCTGCGGCTTGCTCCTTCGAGAGTCTGCCGGCGGCAACCGCCTCGTCGATCCTCGTCTCGGCGGCGGTGACGAGTGCCTTCGTGAGACCGTCGACCGACTTGCCCCGATCCTTGGCGATCTCGGCGAGCGTGGCTTTCTCGAGTCGTTCTCCGAGCTCGGTCGCCGAGAGGCCGAGGTACTCCGCGGCCGCCTCGAGGCTCCCGACGTGGCCGAAGTGCCCGAAGTGCGGACCGAAGTGCCCGAAGTGCCCGAAGCCACCGAGCAGCGGAACGTCGCCGCTCGACTCGAGCCGCTCCTTGAGAGCGTCCGCCTGCTCCTCGGTGATCCTCCCCGCCTCGACCGCGGCGTCGATGCGATTCTCGAGTGCCTGCTTCAGCGCGTCCGACAGCGCGTCCGGATCGACCCCGAGCTGCCGAGCGGCGTCCTCGATGACCGCCTTGCGCTCCTCGCTGGGAGACCACGCCCCGGAGGCCGCGATCGCGCCGGCGGCGCCGAGGCCGACGAGGACCGCCGCGACTGCGGCACCGCCGACCACGAATCTCGCGTTTCTACGTGTCGTCATGAGCCCCATCACAGCAACCTCGCCTAAGAGAGCGCTGAGAACCTCCTAAGAAGATGCGAAGCCACTCGCGCCGACCGGAGTGGCAACGCCGGGCGCGGCGACCAGACGGCCGTCTCGCATGTGCAGCACGCGCTCCGCACGGCCGGCGACGTCGTTGTCGTGCGTGACCACGAGCACGGTCCGACCGCCGTCGCCCGAGAGCGACAGGAGGAGGTCCATGATCTCCGCACTGGTCGTCGAGTCGAGATTGCCCGTCGGCTCGTCGGCCAGGAGCACGTGGGGTTCGTTCGCGAGTGCGCGCGCGATCGCAACACGCTGCTGCTCGCCACCCGAGAGCCGACCCGGAACGTGATCAGTGCGCGAGCCCAGCCCGACGGAGTCGAGCAAGCGTGTCACGGTCGCACGCCTGTCGTCCGCGCGAGCTCCGGAAGGCGCGAGCGCGACCTCGACGTTCTGCGCAGCCGTCAGCGTCGGGATCAGATTGAACTGCTGAAAGACGAACCCGAACGCGTGGAGCCGGAGCTCGCTGAGCTCGCCGTCTCGGAGACGCGCGATGTCACGTCCCTCGAAGACGACCTCACCCGCCGTTGGACGGTCGAGCGCGCCGATCAACTGGAGGAGCGTCGTCTTCCCCGAGCCACTAGGCCCAGCAATCGCGACGAGCCTGCCTCGAGCGATCGTGAGGTCGACCTCGCGCACCGCATGGACGGCCCGTCCGCCGAGCGCGTAGGTCTTCGACACGTTCCGCAGGTCGTATACGACGTTCGACTCGGTCATCCGATCCTCGATTCAGTCGATGTGCCGGAGGGCATCGGCAGGCCGGAGACGCGCTGCTCGGAGACTCCCCACCGCTCCCGCGATCAGCCCTCCCAGGAGCGCCAGGCCCACGGCGCCCACAATGAGCGCCACGCTCACCGGCGCATCCAGCGCCACCTCGGTCGCCGCCGGCTCGACGACACCCTGCCCGAAGGGCCCGAAGAAACGCGGGCCTCCGCCCGTCCCGGCGGAGACGGTCGCATCGAGCGTGGGTGCGAGCGTCGCGGCGAGAAACGCCCCGCCGATCCCCACGACGACACCGAGAACGCCGCCGAGCAGGCCGACGAGGAGCGACTCGCCCGTGACCTGGCGCACGACCAGTCTCTGAGACCAGCCGAGCGCCTTCAACGTCCCGAGCTCGCGGATCCGCTTCGTGACGGACGAAAGCGTCAGCAGGCTCGCGATCAAGAACGCCGAGAGGAGCCCGACCACGACGAGCGCCGTCCCGAGTGAGCCGGCGAGGTTCTTGGCGTCGACGAGCGTTCCCGCAACGCGATCCGCGAGATCCTCGGCCGTCGTGACGGACGCACCGTCGAGCGTGCTCTCGATCGATGCGGCGACCTGTCCGACGTCGTCGGAGCTGTCTGCGCGGACATAGGCGGTGTTGACGCGGCCGACCCGGTTGGACAGCGCTTGGAGCTGGTCGAGCTTGACGTAGACGTCCGAGGATTGACCGCCCAGCGGCGTCTCGGCAATCCCGACGACATCGAACTTCTTCCCGCCGAGTGTGACGTTGTCGCCGACGTCGAGTTTCTGACGGCTCGCGTAGCTCTCGTTCAGGATCGCCTCGCGCGCATCTCCGGCGGAGAAGTAGCGCCCGCTCGTCACCTGGCCGGGTGTGATGGCGCCGAGCGCCTTCACCGTCTGATCGACGCCGCTCACGCTCAGACTTGTCGCGTCGATGTTGTCGGGCCCGACGCTCTGGCTCGGACCCGGCTCGGCCGGTGCGCTGAAGACGCCAGGTGCGCCACGCTCCTCGGGCACGGTGCCCTCGATGTGGATCGAGTTGAGCGTCAGCCCGCCCGCGGCTGCGCCAACGCCGTCGATGCCGCGAATCCGAGCGACTTCGCTGGCCGGGAACGAGAGCTGGGCAGTCGAGACGAAGTCGTCACGCGAGAACGTCTCCCCGGGCTTTCCGAGATTGCGGAGGCCGAACTGCCCCCCGCCGTTCTCAGCCCGCAGCTGCTGGCGCTCCTCGTCGGACAGCGTCGGGAACCCGCCCGAAGCCGGTGGCGAGAAGTCGATTGGGCGCGAGACCGTCATGTCGGTGCCCACACCCGTGAGCGGCTCGAGGACTTCGGCCTGCGCCCGGTCGAGCCCGGTCGAGAGTGCGTTGACCGTTACGACGAGACCGACACCGAGGGCGAGCCCGAGCGCGGTGAGAACCGTGCGGCCGCTCCGACGGCGAAGCTCCGCGAGCATGTACGCAAGGAAGAACATCGTGAGGAGCGAACCAGCACGGCCTGAGAGCCCCGTGAGAAGCCGGTAAGAAGTGTCTAAGACGCGCTGCCGACGGCCACGCCGAGGTCAAGCACCATCCGTGTCCCGCCACCTTCGGCCGACTCGGCCGTGATCTCGGCGCCGTGCGCCTCGGCGACCTGCCGCACGATCGCGAGTCCCAACCCCGAGCCCGGCATGCCGCGAGCGGTGCGAGCTCGGTAGAAGCGGTCGAAGACGTACGGAAGGTCCTCGTCGGGGATGCCGGGACCGTGGTCGCGAACAGCCACCCGGCCGTCCCTGACCGCGACCTCGACCTCCGCGCCGGGCGGGCTCCACTTCGCGGCGTTGTCGAGCAGGTTCGTGACAGCACGCTCGATCGTGGCGGGGACCCCGTGCACGATCGACTCCTCGAGGTCGGTCGAATACACCACGGCCGGCCGATGGCGCCTGGCCCGCTCGACCGCCTCGGCGACGAGGAGGTCGAGCCTGATGTCCTCGCGCTCGGCGGTCTGCTGCTCGGCGCGAGCCAGCTCGATGAGCTCGGCGATCAAGGTCGTCATCTCGCCGAGCTGCTCGACGACGTCGGTCAGGAGCCGGCTTCGCTCACCGGCCGGAAGCGCCCGGTCGCTCGCGAGCACCTCGATGTTCGTCCGCACACTCGTGAGCGGCGTGCGGAGCTCGTGCGAGGCATCGGCGACGAGCTGGCGCTGTGCACGCGTCGATTCCTCGAGCGCCGCTAGCATCGTGTTGAAGCTCACGGCGAGACGGCTGAGCTCGTCGCGACCGCTCACGTCGATGCGCTCCGAGAGATCACCCGTCTCCGTCACGCGCTCCGCGGTTTCGGTCAGCTTCTTGACCGGGCTGAGAGCCGCTCGCGCGACCACGAGGCCGAGACCGGCCGCGATGACGACTCCGACGGCCGTGATCAGAAGCAGGAAGAGCCCGATCCGCTCGAGCGATCTGTTCGCTTCGGTGAGCGGTCGCGCCACCTGGACGGCCGTGTTCGGCCCATAGGCGAAGGTGAAGACGCGAAGCGCCGTGCCGTCGACGTCGACGTCCTTCCAGAACGCGGAGCTCCCGTCGCCCGCGACGGCAAGCACAGCGTCGTCAACCGGTAGCTGCAGATCCTGGCGAGGTGGCACGATCACCTTCCCGTCGGATTGCACGAGCTGGACGTAGCCGCGCGCCTCGCCGAACTCGGGCCGGACGGCCAGGAACGAGCCGCCGCCGGGCGCCTCGAATATGCCGAGTGGGTGCCGCGAGATCTCGGCGGCGCGTACCTCGAGCGCGTCGTTCACGGGTGCGCGCACCTGCTCGCGTGCGACGACGTAGACGAGAACCGACGCGAGGGCAACCGTCAACGCGACCGCTGCGGCGGCCGAAACGGCGATCCGCGCGCGGAAGCTCATGGTCCGGCTCCGGTCATGGCTCTCGAAGGGCGTACCCCACGCCGCGCACAGTGTGGATGAGGCGGATGCCTCCGCCCTCCTCCGTCTTGCGACGAAGGTATCCGATGTAGACGTCGAGCGAGTTCGACGTGGGGCCGAAGTCGTACCCCCAGACGCGCTCGAAGATGATCGATCGCGTCAAAACCTGGCGCGCGTTGCGTAGGAACAGCTCGAGCAACGAGAACTCGGTGCGGGTTAGCTCGATCGGGCGCCCGGAGCGGGTCACCTCACGTGTGCCAAGATCGAGCTCGAGATCGGCGAAGCGGAGGACGTCCCTGCCATCCTCGCCATTCCCGGCACGACGCAGGAGGGCGCGGAGGCGAGCGAGCAGCTCGGCGAGAGCGAAGGGCTTCGCGAGGTAGTCGTCCGCACCGGCGTCGAGCCCGGCGACTCGGCTGTCCACTTCCGCCCGTGCCGTGAGCATGAGAACCGGTACCCGGACGCCTTCCGCGCGCAGTCGACGGCAGGCCTCGAGCCCGTCGATTCCGGGCATGAGCACGTCCAGGACGATCGCGTCGACGGGCGGCGCGAGCCCGAGTCTTTCGATCGCCTCTTCTCCGTCCGACGCCAGCTCGATCTCATACCCTTCGAGCTCGAGCGCGCGCCGAAGGGACTCGCGGACGGCGCGTTCGTCGTCTACGACGAGGATCTTCATCGCCGCATTGTGCGCGTTGCCCCGAGGCCGGAATGGGAGTCTTATCGAGTTCTTAGCCGCGTCTCAGCTCTCGCTCAGCCGCGGACGCTTCGTTTCCGACACACTCATGGAACGAAAGGACACGATGGACTCCCGCCCGACTCGCACATCACTCGTCATCGCCGGCCTCGTCGCTGCGCTCGCGCTCGGCATCGGTCTCGGAGCTGCGGCGTTCGCCCTGCTCGGAGACGAGCCGACCACCGTCGTCCGCCAGGTCACGGTCGGCAGCTCCGAGCCCGCAGCTGCCGGCGACGCCCTCACCATCGGGGAGATCTACCCTCGAGCCTCGAAAGCCGTCGTCGAGATCTCGGCAACATCGGGCGGCTCCTCATTGGGCGATCCCGCCAGGCGTGCCCAAGGATCCGGTTTCGTCTTCGACCGCAGCGGCCACATCGTGACGAACCATCACGTGGTCGCCGACGGGGGCTCGATCTCGGTCAGCCTCTGGAACGGAAGGACGTTCGACGCGGTGCTCGTCGGCGCGGACCCATCGACGGATCTCGCGGTACTACGGATCGACGCGCCGCAGTCGCTCCTCACGCCTCTCGGGCTCGCGGACTCGAGCGAGGTCGCGGTCGGAGATCCGGTACTCGCCATCGGGAGCCCGTTCGGACTCGAGGGAACCGTCACGAGCGGAATCGTCAGCGCACTGCACAGGCAGATGACCGCCCCAAACAACTTCACGATCAACGACACGATCCAGACGGATGCGGCGATCAACCACGGCAACTCGGGCGGGCCGCTGCTCGACCGAAAGGGACGTGTCATCGGCGTCAACGCGCAGATCGAGAGCGACTCCGGCGGCTCGGACGGCGTCGGCTTCGCGATTCCGTCGAGCACGGTCCGCTCGATCGTCCGCCAGCTCATCGAGAGCGGCGAGGTGCAGCACGCCTACCTCGGAATCGAGATGGTCGCGGTACCCGGCGGAGTCGCAGTCACCCGGGTACGGAGCGGAACACCGGCAGAGCAGGCCAGCCTTCGCGCCGCGACGTCGACGGAGACGGTGGACGGCGAGGAGCGACCAACGGGCGGCGACGTCATCGTCGCGTTCGCCGGGAAGGATGTGACTTCCGCCGCCGCTCTGCAGAGCGCCGTCGATGCCATGCGGCCCGGTGACCAGGTGACGATCACGATCCTGCGCGACGGCAAGCGCCAGACGGTCGACGTGACGCTCGGGACGAGACCGTCGTGAGGCGCTAGAGCGCCCTATGCCCGAAGGCTGGCAGACGGTCCGTCTGGACGAGATCGAGCCGATCCCGGTCGTCGACGGCACGCTCCTGTGGAAACCGGTCCGACGGACGCTCGATATCGGCGCGTTCGGGATCAACGCCTATGCCGCCCCCAGCGTCGGCGATGTCGTCGTCGAGGAGCACACGGAGACCACGCTCGGCCACGAGGAGGTCTACATCGTGTTCGCCGGGCGTGCGACGTTCACGCTCGACGGCGAGACGCTCGATGCTCCTGCCGGCACGGTCGTCTTCGTCCACGATCCAGCGGTCAAACGCACTGCCCGTGCAGCGGAACCGGACACATCAGTCCTGGCCGTCGGCGGACCGCGCGGCGGCTCGTACGAGCCATCGCCGTGGGAGGACTACTTCGCAGCCGAGAGGCATCGCACCGCCGGGGACTACGACGCCTATGTGGCCGAGCTCGAGGACATCCTCGAGCGACGCCCAGACCATCCGGTCTCGCTGTACAACCCTCGCATGCGCCGAGGCGCTCGACGGACGTCCTCACGCAGCTCTGGAGCACCTCACGCGCGCGCTCGAGCTGAAGCCGGATCTCAGCGATCTCGCCCGGAGCGACGAGGATCTAGCGTCACTCCGACACCTTCCGGGCTGGCCCGTATAGGAATCGTGGGAAGAGGGTCCGGAGGTTGCGATGGCCGGAAGCGAGCACACGTACGTGGTCGTCGACCTCGTCGAGGACGGAGCCGGAATGCTCGTGAAGTCACCCACTCGGGCTGCGCGAACGGGGAGATCAGTGTTCTCGTCCTGGGCGGGCTCGCGGCTCCGACAGACCAACCGTGTGGGAGAGCCGGGTGCCTGGCTTCAGCCGGCACCCCGAGCTCAGGACGGAGTCACCCTGTAGGAGTCGAAGACCGCGTCGAGGTTCCGTAGGGCGGTGAGGAGCGAGCGGAGCTCCTTCACCTCTCCCACCTCGGCGGTGTACCAGTTGCGCGCCATCCCGTCCTCGACGACACCGCCGTAGGAAACGATGTTCGCGCCGTGCTCGGCGAACGTCCGCGCCACGTCCTCGAGTAGGCGCGCGCGGTCCCAGGCGTCGACCGCGATCTGGACGAGAAAGCCGGACGAGGCTCCCCCTTCCCATTCCACGGGAGTGAATCGCTCCGGATTGCGCTTGAGCGCCCGCACGTTCGGGCAGTCCTCGCGGTGGACCGTGATCCCTCGTCCCATCGAGATGTAGCCGACGATGGCGTCGCCGGGAACCGGCGTGCAGCATTTGGCGAGCCTGACGAGCACGTCCTCGACCCCGAGCACGCGAATCCCGACGCGGTCGCTCGAAACGGCCGTCTTGGCCCGGGCGGGCTTGGTCGTGACGGCGGGCTCGGCGACGCCTTCATCGGTCTTCAGTCGCTGGAGGACCTTGTTCACGATCTGGGCAGGTGGCAGCTTTCCTGCACCGAGCGCGACGTAGAAGTCCTCCGCCTTCTTGAAGCCCGTCTCGCGGATCACCTGCGCGAGGACGCTCGAGCCCTGGAGCTTCCGATACGGGAGCTTCTGCGCCTTCAGCGCCTGGTCGAGGAGCTCGCGACCCTTCGCCTCGGTCTCGCCACGCGTCTCGCGCTGGTACCACTGACGGATCTTGTTGCGCGCGCGCGAGGACTTGACGACCGCGAGCCAGTCCCTCGACGGGCCGCGACCCGACTTCGTGGTAAGAATCTCGACGAAGTCCCCGCTCGTGAGCCGATAGTGGAGCGGAACGATGCGGCCGTTCACCTTTGCGCCGACGGTACGGTGTCCGACGTCCGTGTGGACGGCATACGCGAAGTCGATCGGCGTCGCGCCCGAGGGAAGCACCTTCACCTCTCCCTTCGGCGTGAAGACGTAGACCTCGTCGTCGAAGAGATCCGTGCGCAGGCTGCGCATGTACTCGCCCGGATCCTGCTCGTCCGACTGCCAGACCATGAGCGACTTGACCCAGGTGAGCCATTCGTCGTCCGCCTTGGACGCCCGGCCGCGCTTGTAGAGCCAGTGAGCGGCAACTCCGAACTCGGCCTCCTCGTGCATGTCGCGCGTTCGGACCTGGATCTCGAGGGGCTTCCCCTCAGGTCCGATGACCGTGGTGTGCAGCGAGCGGTAGCGGTTGAGCTTGGGCATCGCGATGAAGTCCTTGAACCGCCCCGGCATCGGCTTCCAGAGCGAATGGACGAGCCCGAGCGCCGCGTAGCAGTCGCGTGTCCCCTCGTCCGCCGAGCGCTCGCAGATGACGCGAAGCGCGGTCAGGTCGTAGATCTCGTTGAACTCGCGGCCGCGCTTGGCCATCTTGTCGTAGATGGAGTAGAGGTGCTTCGCGCGCCCGGTGATGTCCGCCGGGACGTCCGCCTTGTGGAGCTCGAGGCCGAGAATCTCCCCGGCCTTGTCGGCCTGCGCCTCACGGTCCGCTCGCTGATCGGCGACCATGGCCTTGATCTCGGCGTACTTCCGCGGATGGAGCGTCTGGAACGCCAGGTCCTCGAGCTCCCACTTGAGGGCATGGATTCCCAGGCGGTGTGCGAGCGGCGCGTAGACCTCGAGCGTCTCGCGCGCCTTCTGGGCCTGCTTCTGCTTGCCGAGGTACTCGATCGTCCGCATGTTGTGCAGGCGGTCCGCGAGCTTGATGAGGATGACGCGCACGTCGTGCGCCATCGCGACGATCATCTTCCGGTAGTTCTCGGCCTCGGCTTGCTCGCGGCTCTGGAAGCTGATGCGGGTCAGCTTCGTGACGCCCTCGACGAGCAGCGCGATGTCGACACCGAACTCGGCGCGAAGCTCGTCGGGGTCCGCCCCCGTGTCCTCCACGACGTCGTGGAGGAGCGCGGCTGCAATCGTCTGTTCGTCGAGGCGGAGCTCCGCGCAGACGCGCGCGGCGCCGAGCGGGTGGTGGATGAAATCCTCGCCCGAACGGCGTGTCTGCCCGGCGTGAGCACGCTCCGCAAACTCGAATGCGCGCCGCAAGAGATCCTTGTCGACCTCCGGGTTGTACGCCCCGACCTCGGCGATCAGCTCCTCGACGAGGTCCTCGTGATGGCGTTTCGCATCGAGGACGCTCATCTGATCAGTGTACGCGGCTCCGGCCTGGCGGAAGGACGAGCCGACCCGGCACCGAAGTCCAGTCTTCCATGCGCACATTCAGACGATGGCTCGAGCACCGTCGCGCGCGGCGGCTCGCGGTCGTGATGCGGGACGCGCTCCTCGTGCGCCAGATCTCAATCCGCTGACGCGCGGCTTCAGGTCGCCCTTTCGCGGCTACGCCGCGGCGACTCACGTCAGGCAGCCTCGGGCCAGGCGGCGCCTTCGAGGAGCGCTCGAAAGGACTCCGATTCGAGGAGTTGCCGACGCCGCCCGCGGTCGCCGTCACTGTCGAGCCCGAGCTCCTCGAAGATACGGCGCGCCTCCGCGGTCCAGGACTTCTCGCCCGTGCGCCAGAGCTCGGCGAGGGCTGCTCGCTGCTCCTCGTACCCCTCGGGCGTGTCGAAGATGCGCCGCACCACGAGCTGCGGCGAGACGGTTCCGTTCCAATGGTTCTCCTTGAGCCGGCAGGCGACGTCGAAGAGACCTTCGGCGCGTAGCCGGTCGAGCTGCCCGCCCTGACCGAAGGCGATCGCGGTCCCTGCATCGCGTCCGTGCTGACGAACACGGAATCGCAGGTGCTTGCCGTCGCCCACCGTCGAGGGCGTCACCGGCTGCGTCGCCGGGACGAGGAGGGTGACGTCGGGGTTCCCGAGCCCGAACGGCGCGAGGCGCTCGAGCTCATGTGCGAGCTCGAGCGTGAGGTCCGCGGCCGAGACGACCGCGTCGACCAAAGTCAGCTCATGGAGGTCCTCCGGTGCGAGGTGCGCATCCGCATACGCGGCGAAGGCCCCGGCGAACGCATCGATGCGTGACGGATCGATCGACAGCCCGGCCGCAGCGCGGTGGCCGCCGTACCGATCCAGATGTTCCGAGCACGCTCCCAGTGCCGCGTGCAGGTCGAATCGCGCGACAGAGCGACCTGAGCCTTTCCACCCGTCGTGGGAGCCCGCAACGAGGACGACCGGCCGATGAAACCGCTCGACGAGCCTCGAGGCGACGATGCCGATCACGCCTTCGTGCCAGTCCTCGCGCCAGAGGACGTAGCCACGGCGGCGTCGACTCGGCTCCGGCATCGACTCCACGAGCGCAGTCGCCTCGCGGAGGATGCGGTCCTCGACGCCCTGGCGCTCGCGATTCAGGTCCTCGAGCTCCCCGGCCAGGCGCTTCGCCTCCTCCACGTCCTCCGTCAGCACGAGCTCGAGTGCGACGTCAGGCCGGCAGAGTCGACCGGCGGCGTTGATGCGCGGCGCCAGCCTGAACCCCACCGCCCCTGAGTCGATCGCTGCCGGATCGACGCGCGCCGCCTGCATGAGGGCCTGTAGCCCCGGCCGACTCGTGCCGGCGAGCGTGCGGAGCCCGGCGGACGCGAGCGCGCGATTCTCGTCGACGAGCGGGACGACGTCTGCGATCGTCGCGAGCGCCACGAGATCGAGGTGGCGACGCACCGCCGGATGGTCGGAGCCGAGCAGGGCTTCGCCGAGCTTGTGCACGACCCCGGTGCCGCACAGCTCCGGGAAGGGATAGGACGATGGCCGCGTCGAGACGATGGGGCAGTCCGGAAGCGACTCGCCGGGCCGGTGGTGATCCGTCACGACGACCTCGAGCCCCCCCGCCCGAGCGGCGGCGATCTCGTCCACGGCGGTGATCCCGCAGTCCACGGTGAGCACGAGCCCGACGCCCTCGTCGGCGAGTCGTTCAAGGGTCTCGCCCGAGACACCGTAGCCTTCCTCGAACCGGCTCGGAAGATGCCAATCGACGTCTGCGCGGAGCTCGCGCAGGAGGAGCACGGCGAGCGCGGTCGCACAGATGCCGTCGACGTCGTAGTCGCCGTGCACACAGATGCGTGCCCCACGCTCCACGGCTGCTCGGATCCGTTCCACGGCAGTCGCCATGTCGCCGAGAAGGAGGGGATCGTGCCCGGGGAGCTCGGCATCCAGGAAACGCCGCGCGTCGGCCGGATCGTCATAGCCGCGGCGCACGAGCACGGCCGCTGTGACGTCGCTGATGCCGAGTTCGCGCTCGAGCGAAGCGGCTGCTTCAGTGTCGAAGGAGGTGATCGACCAGGCGCCCGTCACGCGAAGGACGGTACGGACGCGACCGGACAGTCCTAGAGCTTCTAACGCGATGATCGCCCGTCTCTGGGCGGATGCTGGACGCCGTGAGGCAAGGACGCAGGGAGCACCCATATCCGCAGCGATATGGGTGCGACAAAGGACGCAGCATCAGAGCGTCCAGCGCCGCATCGCGACATGGCCGTTCATTGCGTTAGGAGCTCTTAGCCGCCGCTCAGTTTCCGCCCCGCCTTCGAATCGAGTCGGCGACGACCTTCACCCAGAGCAGCACGAGCCCTACGGTTACCCCGACGACAACGACTGCGACGGGCATGACGAACGCCATCTGCTCGAGTGTGTACTTCGTCACGGCTGCGCCACCGAGCCAGACGGCGAGAACCACGATCGCCATCACCGCCCAGAGTCGTCGGTCGTTCACGTCACCAAGCCTAGATACCCTGACCGCGATGCTGGCTGCCAACTACCGCTCGGGCGACGACTTCGTCGTCGAGTTTCTCGGCCACCGGTTCGAGTTCAGCGCGCAGGACTTCGAGGAACGGGTCACCGCCGCCGGCGTGAGGCTCGGCCTGATCGGCACGAACGACCTCGACGACGACGAGGCCGCAGATCTCGTCGAGCTCGTCGCCGACGGGCGCATCGTCGATCCGCGGAGCGGCCTCGGGCTCTACCTCGTCCGGCACTGGGAGCGCCTGTCGCTCGTCGGCGGAGAGTCGCTGGTCTACTGGCTGCGCAAGCTCGTGTTCCGGGGCGCCTGGCTCGACCATCGCGTCAAGGAGGGACTGCTCGACGTGTCATGGATCGAGAACACCGGCGACTTCGGATATGCGGAGCCCCAAGGGGGCCGGACGCTCCTCGAGCTCGCGCCCGTACCCTCCTGGCACGAGTTGCAGTACAGAGGCTGAGCCGCCCTACTGGCGACGATCAGTCCGTATTCGTGAAGCCGAACGGGCGTGTCGGGTCTGGCGCCGAGATCTCGATGGAGCGAACCGCGCCGATCGGCACGATGACGTGCCGCGGCTCCTCGCCCTCGACGCGATGCGGAGCAAAGGAGAAGAAGCCGAAGCCTGGCTCCGCGGTCGCCGTCGCGAGGACGTGCCGCGATCCGTCGGCAAGCTCGACGCACACCTCCGCCGATTCGAGCCCGTGCTCCTGCGTGAAGGCTGAGATCATGCGCGCAAGCCGAGCCACGAACTCGTCGAGCGGGCCGGCCATTCCTGGCGTCCAGATGTGCGTCGTCACAACTAGAACAGGCCGTCGGCCTGTGCCGGCGCACCCAGGTGCTCGCGGCCGAGAGTCGTGATCGTCCGGCCCCGAGGCGTCCGCTGGAGGAAGCCGAGCTGGAGGAGATACGGCTCGTACACGTCCTCGATCGTGTCCGGCTCCTCTCCAAGCGAAACCGCGAGCGTCGAGAGACCCACGGGGCCGCCACCGAACTTGTGCGCCACGGCCGCGAGCAGGTCGCGATCTGTGCGCTCCAGGCCGGCCTCGTCGACATCCAGCAGCTCGAGCGCCTCTCTCGCGATGTCGAGGGTGACCGCGCCCGCGTGGCGGACCTGGGCAACGTCGCGAATCCGGCGAAGGATTCGGTTCGCAACCCGGGGCGTTCCGCGAGCTCGTCGTGCGATCTCGTCAGCGGCGCCGGCGTCGATCTCGACGCCGAGGATCCCCGCCGAGCGGCGCACGATCGACGCGAGCTCCTCCCGTTCGTAGTACCCGAGCCGGAAGGTCATCCCGAAACGGTCGCGGAGCGGCGTTGTGAGCAGACCGGTGCGGGTCGTCGCCCCCACGAGCGTGAAGGCCGGGAGATCGAGAGTCAGCGTTCGCGCCCCGGCGCCCTGTCCGACGATGATGTCGAGCCTGAAGTCTTCGAGGGCCGGGTACAGGATCTCCTCGATGGCGCGGTTCACCCGATGGATCTCGTCCACGAAGAGGACATCGCGCGGCTCGAGGCTCGTGAGGATCGCAGCCATGTCCCCCTTGCGCTCGAGGGCAGGGCCCGCGACGGTGCGGATGCCGACGCCGAGCTCCTCGCGGATGATCGTCGCGAGCGTCGTCTTACCGAGCCCCGGAGGCCCGACGAGGAGAACGTGGTCCAGGGCATCTCCGCGCCCCTTGGCCGCCTCGAGCGCGACGTCCAGCTGCTCCTTGACCCGCTCCTGCCCGACGAAGTCGTCGAGTCGACGAGGGCGGAGCGACTGCTCGACCTCCTCCTCGTCGTCCCGCAGGTCGGGCGCCAGAAACTGGGTGCTCACGCTGCGCTCCGGAGGGCTTCGCGCACTCGCTGCTCCGCCGGCAGATCCGGATCGATCCGGGCCAGCGCGCGCTCGGCCTCGACGACCGAGTAACCGAGCTCGACGAGCGCATCGCGGGCGACGAGCTCCCGCGGCGCTCCGGCCTCCACGCTCGAGTCGATTGCGCCGGCGATCGAATCCTTCAGCTCGAGGACGATGCGCTCCGCGGTCTTCTTGCCGATCCCGGGGATCACCTGGAAGCGTGCAGCGTCGCCGAGAGCGATCGCCCGCTGGAGATCCGCCGCCGGCGCGCTCGAAACGACCGCGAGGGCGACCTTGGGGCCGATCCCGCTTATCCCGAGGAGGTGAACGAAAAGCGCCCGCTCGCCGGTATCTGCGAAACCGTAGAGCTGAAGAGCGTCCTCGCGGACGTGGAGATACGTCTCGAGCGTCACCTCGGAGGCGCCGTCCGCGCGACGGAGCGCGCTCGGAGTCGCGGCAACGAGGTACCCGACCCCGCCGACGTCGAGGACGAGCCCGTCGACGGTGCGCCCTGCGGGGGCTCCGCGCAGGCGCGAGATCACCGCGCCGCCTCGAGCAGAGGTGAGGCGAGCGCGTGGCAGATCGCCACGGCGAAGGCGTCGGCCTCGTGAGAGGAGGTCGGCTCGGCGTCGAGGCCCAGGATGATCTTCACCATTCGTTGCATCTGCTCCTTCTCAGCGCGCCCGTACCCGCAGACCGTCTGCTTGACCCGCGCCGGGGCGTACTCGGCACATTCGACCCCTGCGGACGCGGCCGCGACGAGGACGGCGCCGCGCGCCTGACCGACGGAGAGCGCGATGCGGGCGTCGGCACCCACGTAGGACTCCTCGAGCGCGACGGCGTCCGGCGCGTGCTCCGCAATGAGATCCCGAACGCCCTCGAAGATCGTCCTGAGCCTCACGTCGAGCCGCTCCCGCGCGGATGTCCGCCAGCAACCGGACTCCACCGCCCGTAGGCGCCCGCCGCTTCCGTGGACGATCCCGTACCCGCACGCAGCCGTCCCTGGGTCGATGCCGAGGACTTTCACGTACAGAAGGTATGCGGGCCTTCGGACGTTCCTCTCTGTGCGCGCGATCACTCCCGAATCGGGCGCTTTCGCGGCCGGACACTTTTGTTTCGAATGGGCGGCCGCTAGCCGCTAGGGCAGTTTGTCTGCGCCCATGTCGAGAGCCGCTGCGACGCTTCCGACACGCCCTGCTGGTCGAACGACGTGAGTGCGGCCTGCAGCTGTTGCAGCTGCTCGGCGCTAGGCGTCTGCCCTGCCTCGATGCCGATGTCCTTGATCTCGGCTGCGTAGTCGGCGTAGGCCTCGGCCAGCACCTGGACGTCGGCCTTGATCTCGTCGGGAACCTTGGCTGCGAGCTCCTCGAAGGCGTTGGTCTCGTCCGAGGTAGCGCTCGTGCCCGTGAACGCCTGGCTGAAACTCGCTGCGGCGGCGACCAGCGCAAGGCAGTCCTCGTCCGCGAACACGCCCGAAAGGTCGGTCGTGGTCCCGTCGGTCGTGGTCCCGTCAGTCGTCGTCTCTTCGGTGGCCGTCTCGTCGGTCGACGTCTCCGTCGCGGTCGTATCGCCGGACGCCGACTCGTCGCCCCCGCCGCAACCGACGGCGACGACCGAGATGGCGACGACCGCCGCGAAGATTCCCAGCCAGCGCACCGGCCGAGCCTACCAGGCGTCGGGCGAGATGCTCGGGTGGTTCCGCCGTAGCAGAGACTTCGCTCAGGCTACGACAGCCTCGAGCATCGCCTCCGGGATGTCGAAATTCGCGTACACGTCCTGGACGTCCTCGGCCTCCTCGAGCCCCTCGACCAGGCGCACGAGCTTGCGCGCCGCGATCTCGTCGCCGACGGCCACGGTCACCTTCGGCACCATCGCGAGCTCGGCGGACTCGAGCGTGAAGCCCTCACTTTCGATTGCCGCCCGTACGGCCGACAGCGCCTCCGGGACGCATGTGACGACGAAGCTCGACCCGTCGAGCTCGACATCGTCGGCTCCGGCGTCGGCCGCGGCCATGACGAGCGCATCCTCGTCGACACCGGCCGCCGGTACCACGATCACGCCCTTTCGCTCGAACTGCCAGGCGACGGCTCCCGTCGTTCCGAGATTGCCGTCGTACTTCGCGAACAGATGCCTGACCTCGGAGGCTGTGCGGTTGCGGTTGTCCGTAAGGGCCTCGACGAGGACCGCGACACCCTCGGGCCCATACCCCTCGTAGACGACCGTCTCGAAACTCGAGCCCTCCGCGTCCGCCCCGGATCCCTTCGCGATCGCGCGCTCGATGTTGTCCTTGGGCATCGAGTACGAGCGAGCCTTCTCAATTGCGTTCTGCAAGGCGAGGTTGCCGGCCGGGTCAGGCCCACCGTCTTTCGCCGCGACGATGATGGCGCGCGAGAGCTTCGAGAAGAGCTGACCGCGCTTCGCGTCGGCCGCACCTTTCCTGTGCTTGATCGAGCTCCACTTAGAGTGGCCGGACACCTGCCACCTCGTCGACGAGCTCGAGGAACCGCTCGTGCACGCGGGGATCCTCCGTCAGCTCGGGATGGAACGTCGCGAGCAGGAGCCGCCCATCGCGAACGAGAACGGGCTCCCCGTCCAGCTCACCGAGCACCTCGACGTCCGCTCCCACATCACGAATCCGCGGCGCGCGGATGAACACTCCGCGAAGGGGCTCGTCGTCACCGAAGACTTCGACATCGGCCTCGAAGCTCTTCACCTGCCGGCCGTACGCATTCCTATCGACCTCGAGGTCTGCGAGACCGAGGTGTGCCCGGTCGAGCACGATCATTCCGGCGCACGTCCCGAGGATCGGCGCCCGGAACCCACGGATCGCGTCCTCGAGGTCGTACAGACGCGCCAGGTGCATGATTGTCGTCGACTCCCCGCCGGGGATGACGAGTCCGTCGAGCCCGGCGAGGTCCGCGGGCAACCGGACCTCGACGACATCGGCGCCGAGGCGACGCAGCACCTGTGCGTGCTCGCGGAAGGCCCCTTGCAACGCCAGGACTCCGATCCGCGCTCGCCTCTCCATGGCCGTCAGTCTAGTTCGGAGCCCGTGCGAGGCACTCTCCCCTACTGGGGAAAAGAGGCTCTACCAGCCGCGGAGCTCGAGTCGGTCGTCGTCCGAGAGCGAGCTCGCCGAGATACCGACCATCGGCTGCCCCAGCCCCGTCGAGACGTCGGCCAGGACCTTCGGATCGTCGAAATGCGTCGTTGCCTCGACGATCGCGCGCGCCCGCCGAGAGACGTCCTCGGCCCACCCCTCGCGATCGACGAAGGGGTCGCGTCCCGACTTGAAGATGCCCGATCCGACGAAGACACCGTCTGCGCCGAGCTGCATGCAGAGGGACGCATCGGCAGGGGTGGCGATGCCACCGGCGGTAAAGGTGACCACCGGCAGGCGGCCGTGCTCCGCAACCCAGCGCACGAGCTCGTACGGCGCCCGGTGTTCCTTCGCAGCGGAATGCAGCTCGTCCTCGCGCATCGCCTGCAGGCCGCGGATAGCACCGAACACGGCCCGCATGTGCGTTACGGCGTTCACGATGTCTCCGGTGCCCGCCTCGCCCTTCGTCCTGATCATCGCGGCACCTTCCGAGATCCTTCGAAGTGCCTCGCCGAGATTCGTGGCGCCGCACACGAACGGGACGGTGAACGTCCACTTGTCGACGTGGTGCTGGACGTCGGCCGGCGTCAAGACCTCCGACTCGTCGATGTAGTCGATCTCCAGCTCCTGCAGGATCTGAGCCTCGGCGAAGTGCCCGATCCGACACTTCGCCATCACCGGGATCGAAACCGCAGCCTGGATCTCCTTGATCCGCTGCGGATCGCTCATGCGGGCGACGCCTCCCTCCGCGCGGATGTCGGCCGGAACGCGCTCGAGCGCCATCACCGCGCAGGCTCCGGCGTCCTCCGCGATTTGCGCCTGCTCGGCGTCGACGACGTCCATGATGACGCCGCCCTTCAGCATCTCCGCGAGTCCGGTCTTCACCCTGAGCGTGCCGTACTCGGCCATGCGCCCAGTGTAGATGGTCGAGCCAGCGCACAGGTTTCCAGAACCCCTGTGGATAGCGGCGACGGAGTTTGTCGAAATTCCGCCTTTCAGGTGTGGAAATTTCGGGGAAAACACCACGGATCTCGCGCGATGTGAAAGAGATACGAGCTACCGGCGCTCTCGTCTCCCCGCAGGCAGATCGGCCTGGCTCCGACGTTGCGCCGCTCCAGTGAGGGGCCCGCCCACCCGGGCCCCTTACTCTTTACGAACAGCCCATCGATCACGCCCGGGGGACGCGATGAAAAGCCCCGCAGATGCGGGGCTTTTCAGTACTCGCGTATCGGTCCTGGCTACGCCCTTCAGACCTCCGCCAGGGTCATGTCGGGCTGGGGCACGATCCGGATGTACGGCTTGGGCGACTCCCAGCCGTCTGGCCAGATCTCCTTCGCCTCGTCGTTCGAGACCGAGCCGGCGATGATGACGTCCTCGCCCTGCTTCCAGTTGACCGGTGTCGAGACTCGATGCTTGGCGGTCAGCTGGAGCGAGTCGATCACGCGCAGCACCTCGTCGAAGTTGCGGCCCGTTGTCATCGGGTAGACGAGGACGAGCTTGACCTTCTTGTCCGGGCCGATGACGAAGACGTTGCGAACCGTCTGGTTGTCCACGGCGGTCCGGTCGCGCGCCTCGCCACCGATTTCGGCCGGGAGCATCCCGTAGAGCTTCGAGACCTTGAAATCGTCGTCGGCGACGATCGGGTAGTTGGGGGCGTGGCCCTGCGTCTCCTCGATGTCCTTTGCCCACCCCTCGTGGTCACTGGTCGAGTCGACCGAGATGCCGATGATCTTCACGTTGCGCCGGTCGAACTCCGGCTTGATCTTCGCCATGTAGCCGAGCTCCGTAGTGCACACGGGAGTGAAATCCTTCGGGTGCGAGAAGAGCACCGCCCACGAGTCGCCGATCCAGTCGTGGAAGCCGATCTCGCCCTCCGTGGTCTGCGCCGTGAAGTCCGGCGCCGTATCGTTGATCGTTAGGGCCATGTTCCTCCTTTTCTGCGGGGCCGCAACCCCACTCGGCTGGGCGCAAAGTACTCCCTCGCACCCCGAGTCGAACTGTCTGTGAGACGTTCGAACGCGCGTCGCTCGCCCATTGTTCCACGCGTCGTACGGTTCACGCGTTCCCGCGAGCCGGGGCAGGGCACGCACCTCGGATTGGGGATCGTGCGAGAGCGCACCCGGGTCGATACGTGCATCATGCTCTGGCCAGTTGCGGCACTGGCGGTCTTCGTATTGGGCTTCGTCGTCGTGTACGGCTCGGTCCTGCAGTCCCGGCTCGACGGCAAATCGAGAGTCGACGGCCATCAGTCCTCGTCGGGATCGTCGCGCTCGGCATCGCGGGTGTGACCGCGATCGACAAGTTCGATGAGCGGTCTTGCCGTCAGGATCCGGCGATCGTCGCAACGAAGACGATTCCGAACCCATCTTACGATCCCACTGTCCCGAGGGGACTGCCGAAGCTCACGCGGTTCGTGTACGAGGAGTGCGACGGCTACGTGCCGTGGTAGCGACTGGGAGTAACGGTGAGTGAATTAGTCGAGCTCGTCCACGCCGGGTAGGGGCTGCGGGAGCCGCCCACGCCGCCCCCTATCCCGGTGTGTTCCCGTGGTTGTGCAGGGAAACTCTGGAACCTGATTCGCCTACCCAGCCTCCGGGAGGTGGGCGACGACCCGCGTTCGAGTTTCTAGGGTCGCTTCGAGCCTCCGTTGCTATTCGAGTTCCCGTTCGAGGAGGAGTTGCCGTGCTCGCCGGAGTTGCCCTGCTCGCCCGAGGATCCGTGTGTGTCCGAGGACGAGTGCCCGGGCGAGGGCGGCTTGTTGGCGAGACCTGGCGGCCCACAATGTTCGTGGTTGGCGTCCCCGTGGCCGTAGCCTGGATAACACGCGTCCGACTCGGAGTCGCGACCCGGTGGCCCGCAATGTTTGTGGTTCTTGTCCCCGTACCCCCAGCCCGGGTAACACGCGTACGACACGGTGACGGTGAAGCTGCCCGTGTTGTCGGGCCAATACTTGTCGTTCAGCGCAAACACCAGAACACCACGACCGGAGAGGGTCGTCGGACCGCTTCCTACGTGTACCCAGGGACCGTTCCCGACTTTGGCGATCAGCCCGATTGCGGGAGCGCCGGGCAGCACGAACCCGCCCGTGCTCGTATCGCGCGACGGGTCACCGTCGGGATCAACACAGAGGGTCGCCGGCGGCCCGGGGTAGTAACAGACCGTGCCCGTCGCGGTCACGGTAACGCCATGCCCCTTCTTGAGGACAAGGCCGGTATTGACCCCCGGGACCGTCAGCACTCCGACGGTATAGACACTTGTGACAGTGGTCGGGCCCGCGGCGCCGCCCTGCGCTGCGAGTGCAAGGACGACGACGCTCCCGACGAGAGCCAAGCCCTTGAAAGTCTTCATGAAGCCGCCTCTTTTCCAATGTGTCGCGACCTAGGGGTGCGCGACGTCCGCCGCCCTCGCGTATCGGAAGATCAGGCGTCGGGCCAAGGCGGTCAATCCCCCATGCGTGTTACTCCGGTCGGCAGTGATGAGAGCCCGTCTCGCTCGTCGGCCCCTCGATCCGTAGGTAGCTCGCGAGATCCGAGTCGAGATGACGCTGCGCCTATCGGTGGCTTGCGGCGCGATGGTGAGGCCGGACGTTGAGGAGGGAACCCCGAACAAGGTGCGCAATGCCGTCAGCCCCTCGTAGCCCAGCCAGACAGGCTACGCCGCCCGGCCCCGGGAGAAGTATGCGCCCCAGGCACGAGTTTGGACAAGCAATGTCCAGCCCCGCGGGAAGTCGGGGGCCGGACGCAGGAGCTAGGAGTAGCTGCGGCTCTACTGCCCCCTCGTCGCCCCTATCGGGGCAGGCAACGCCCGGCCTCCTCGCACAGTGTGCACATCGGCCATCGCAGCGAGCATGCTCCTTTCGGGGCACTAGCAAATGAAAGGCGAGAGGCGCCGGAACTGAGGGTGTCGCGGACGACAGCGCGAAAAGTCAGCCGGCGACCAGCCGCAATGACACCCCGTCCACGGATCAACCAGGTACAAGCGCTCTCCGGGAACGTTCGTCGCCACGAAGTGCTGGAACCTAGGCTGCCTTTCGCTCAGCCTCTGCCTTGTGCGGTATGTCCCAACCAGGCCGGACGCGGTGGGGCGTGCATTCGGCGAGCCCTTTCCCCAGGACGGTCGGTTACACGTCATCCCTTCCCCCCGCCGCGTTCGGCCTGATCCAGGAGCGGACAACCTCCAAGCACCGGGCGCGCGTGTGCGACGGGTTGAGCGGGCACGACCAAGGGAGCGTGACACCGCAACAACGCGAAAGCCCGCCCGGTGTGCTCACGTTATTCACCGCCGGCAGCACGTCTAGCCCCGGACGTGAACGCGCAAGTTTCGACCGCTTCCTGCATCTCATCTATGGGGGAGGGACAAAGGCCGGTACGGGGCGACGTTCCTGTCAGGCGGCTGCGAACGTTGCCCCGCCCCGGTCCCCTGACGCCTGGCGGTCGCAGGTCAAACGGGCAAGCGGACTCTCGCCAGTAGGTGCTGCGGTCACGATGGCCTCCTTTCGTCGAAGCGGCCCGCCCTCGCCGAGCAGCAACGAGGACGGGCCAGGGGAGGGGACCTCCAAGGGTACGACGGCCGCCAGTCGGTGCCTGAGCTGGACGGCCTGGTCGCATCGAGAGAACCTCCGCATGGGCGGTCTATCCTCCTGCGTGCCGCGGTGCCTGCCTTCCCCCAGCGTGAGACGACGCCG
>DATAEF010000079.1:0-29874 GCA_036258155.1 Gaiellaceae bacterium
GACACGAGCGTCGGCGCGGTGAAGTAGCTGATCGGTGCGGACGGGGCGGCTTCGCGCGCGAGTCGCACGTCGAGCTCACCGTACGCCCGATAGCGCTCAGGGCCCCGTAGGCGGGCGGCTTGGCGCATCAGCCTGTTGAACTTGCCCGAGTCGAACCGTCCGACGTTGCCCACGTTCGTGAACTGGGCGTCGAAAAGCCCGTTGATGTATGTGAACGGGTCGACGAAGTCGGGTGCCCAGGCGATGAGCACGAGGTCCCACGGCTCACCGGCGGCGTAGATCCCGCTGAGGAGTGCAGCAAACGGCAGTGGCTTCAACTCGACGTCAAGCCCGATCTCCGCGAGCTGCTGCTTGGTAGCCTGCGCGACCGCCAGCGGTTGAGCGGCGTTGTTCACGTACAGCACCGCCTTTTCGCCACGCAGGTTGCCGCGGGCCAGCGCTCTCGCCCGCTCGAGGTTCGGGCGCTCGAGCGGGTAGATGTCGGCGTCGGTGAATCCCGGAAGGCTCGGGGGCAGATACTGGTCCGTGAGACGATACGACAGCGGGGTATTGGACGTTATACGCGCGAGCGCCCGGCGATTGAGCGCGTAGCTCACCGCTCGTCTCAGCGGCGCGTTGTCGCGGAACAGCGGGCGTGCGCTGTTGAAGACGATGTGCCAGAGAGTCAAGCCCGGCCGGACGAAGAACTGCGACCTGTTGACGCCGTACTTCGCGGCCAACCGTCGTCCCGGCTCGAAGTAGATGGACCCGAGGGCGCCTCCCCAGTCCGCATCGCCTCGCTCGACGCGGTCGAGCACCTCGGCTGGACCAGCTGACCGGAGCTCGATGTCGAAGCCGTCGACGTGGTGCGGCCGCGTTCCGCGGTAGAAGCGGTTGCGGCGGATCGTCACGCGCTCGCCTGGCCGGTACTCCGTGACGACATAGGGGCCGGCTGATGGGAAAACGCGGACTCCCTCGGGGTCCGAGGGCAGCTCCGGGGGCACGGCGCAGAAGAACGGCATCGTCGTCTTCGCGGCGAAGTCGACGACCGGACGCGTGAACTGGACCACGAGGGTGTTTCCGCGGGCGGTGACCCCGGCCGCCGCCGCCGTCCTTCCGGCTCGGACGTCCGCGGCGCCCACGATGTCCCCCGTGTATTGCAACGCCCCAGACTCGATTCCCTTCGCAAGCGTACGGTTGATCGCGCGGGCGAACGCACTTGCACGCACCGGGGTTCCGTCGCTGAAGCGAAAGCCGCGTCGCAGCGTGAACGCGTACGTCTTGCCGTTCCGCGAGATCCTCGGGAAGGCGGCCGCGACCTCCGGCACGACGCGGAGTCCCTCCGGTAGCGGCTTGTCTGGGTACGTCATCAGCCGCGCACACGTCGTGTCGAGCAGGGACCAGCTGTCGAACCCGTACGCGAGTGCCGGGTCGAGGTAGTCGACTCCCGCCAGCGCAACACGGAAGATGCCGCCCTGCCGCTGACTGTCGGATCCGAGTGCTCCGGTGTCGACGAAGGCCAGCGTGGTAGCGCAGACGACGAGTGCTGCGAGCTGGCGCCGCCGCCGCACGGGTCGCCTGCCGCGAACCCGACGTTCCACGACCGCAATGTTAGGACGATTCGAGTCGTATGCCTAGCAGCGGATGCCGGCCGTCAAGTCGTCATGAGCGGCGACTTCGACCCTTGGGCGACCACGACCCAGCCGTCGTAGTCGCTGAACCGGTACGGCGCGTTCATCGGAACGACGGTCGTACCGTCGGCCTCGGCGAAAAAACTCCCGCAGAGCGCGGCGAGTTTGCCCTTCTTCGTAAGCCACAGCTCGAAGAGCTCGCGATCCGATGAAGGCTCGAGCCCCTCGACTTCGAGCTCCATCGGCCAGTTTCCGGCGTCGTCGGCATCGAAGATCGTGATCGTGGCCGACAGTCCCGTCGTGTAGGCGGTTCCGGTCATGGTGACGACCTCGAACGTGCCGGGGTCGCCGCTTCCCCCCACCATCCATCCCGCCGCGAACAGTCCGAGACCGAGCGCCGCGGCGAGCGCGACAAGCGCTGCTCGACGTCGCCGTGGCAGGAGCGGGACGACGGTCGGCTCGGTTCCGAGATCGGGCGGGGGCCCCGCCTCGATCAGCAGCTCGTGGACCCGGAGCAGGCGCTCACGCTCGCCGGAAGCGAGCCCTTCGCCGACAAGGTCGTCGAAGTCGGGCGGGCGGCTCACCGCAGCTCCTCCTCGAGCGCGTCTGCCAGCCGGGCGAGCGCGCTTCGCGTTCGCGTCTTCACCGTGCCGAGCGGAATCCCGAGGCGCGTTGCGATCTCGCTCTGCGAGAGGCCGCGCCAGTACGCGAGCTCGATGACGGGCCGCTCGTGCTCCGGAAGAACCTCGAGGGCACGATGCACGCGCCAGGCCGTCCAGGATGCCTCGGCCTCCTCCGACGGGTCCGGCTCGCCTCCCGGCCCGTCCTCGAGCTCCGACACAGGGGGTGGAGTCCGGCGAAGACCGTCGGTTATCGCGTTGCGTGCCACCGCGTAGAGCCACGGAGCTCCGCTCCCGCGGCCCGAGTCGAACGTACGCGCCGACCGCCAGATCGCTACGAAGGCCTCCTGCGTCGCGTCCTCGGCGCGGCCGCGGTCGCCCAGCCGACGCAGTGCGAGCCCGAGCACGGCCCGCGCGTAGCGCCGGTAGAGCTCGTCGAACGCTCCGCGGTCGCCCTCTGCGACGCGCTCGATCAGCTTTCCATCGGTGGAAACGGCGCCGTTCACTCTCTCCATGATCACCTGTCGGCGTTCGAACGAGACTGCCCGGAGCGCGAGCGACGTAGCCATGTCGATTGCTACGCCCCCGCGATCCGGGCGGTTTGCACCTGTCCCTAGCGGGCCGCCTCGTACCGGGATGCGACAGCATCCCAGTTCACGACGTTCCACCACGCGGCGAGGTAGTCGGGGCGGCGGTTCTGGTAGTTCAAGTAGTAGGCGTGCTCCCAGACGTCGATGCCGAGAAGAGGCGTCTCCGCCTCCATGACCGGCGTGTCCTGGTTGGGCGTGGACTTGACCGCGAGCCCCGTTCCGTCCCAGACGAGCCAGGTCCAGCCCGAGCCGAATCGCGTGACGCCGGCGTCGTTCACGGCCGTCTTCAGGTCGTCGAGACCGCCGAACGTGTCTGCGATCGCGTCGCCGAGCGCACCCGACGGCTCGCCGCCTCCGTGCGGGCCCATGATCTCCCAGAAGAGCGTGTGGTTGGCGTGCCCGCCGCCGTTGTTTCGGACGGCCGCACGCTTGTCCTCTGGGATGATGTCGAGACTCGCGAGCACCGTGTCGATCGGGCGGTCCATCCACTCGGTGCCCTCGAGTGCGGCGTTCAGGTTGGTGACGTACGCGGCGTGGTGCTTGTCGTGGTGAATCTCCATCGTCCGCGCGTCGATGTGCGGCTCGAGCGCGTCGAATGCGTACGAAAGGTCGGGGACGGTGTACGCCATGCCTGCTCCTCTCCTCAGGGCGGTTTCCAGCAGAAGGATATGCTCCGCGACGTTCCCGCCCCGGCGTTGGAGAAAACCCGATGACCAACTTCGTCGAGATCAGGCCCCGCGAGCTCTCACCCGCGCTCCTCGAGCTCGACGGCATCTCCCGCACGACGATCGAGGCGCACTATCGCCTCTACCAGGGGTACGTGGCGAAGCGAAACGAGATCCTGGGTCGCCTTGCGGGCGTCGATCTCGGAGCTGCGAATCAGGTCTACTCCGAGCTCCGTGCGCTCAAGATCGATCTCACGTTCGCGGTCGGCGGGATCAAGAACCACGAGATCTACTTCGAGCATCTCGGCGGAGAGGGTGGCGATCCGGACGGCCCGATCGGGGCGCTCGTCGAGCGCGACTTCGGGTCCGCCGACTCGTGGCGCGCGGACCTGCGCGGAACGGGCATGGCCGGCCGCGGCTGGGCGTGGACGGCGTACGACTGGGACGAAGGCCGACTGTTCAATTACGTCGGCGATGCCCAGAACACGTTTCCTTTGTGGAACGCGACACCGCTCGTGGCGCTCGACGTCTACGAGCACGCGTACTTCCTCGACTACCAGACCGACCGTGCCGCTTACATCGAGGCGTTCTTCCGAAACCTCGACTGGGGCGCCGTCAACCGCTGGGTCGAGGCCTATCGGATTCCGACCGGGTAACGCATGACCGAGGCGCTCGCCGTGCTGGGCGGGTACCTCCTCGGCTCTATGCCGTTCGGGTACTGGCTCCCGCGTCTCTTCCGCGGGGAGGACATCCGCACGAAGGGGAGCGGAAACGTCGGGGCGAGCAATGTCTTCCGCGTCTACGGTCGGCGTCTCGGAATTCCCGTCGCGCTTCTCGACGTCGCGAAGGGCTTTGCGGCAGCGTCGCTCGGGCTCTGGGCCGGCGGTGCGCTCGTCGGCGTTCTCGCCGCGGCGGCGGCGATGGCCGGACACGCGTGGCCGGTGTTCCTCCGATTTCAGAAGGGCGGGAAGATGGTCGCGACGGCGGGAGGCGCCACCTTCGCGCTGGCCCCGCTCGTGGCGATCTGCTGCATCGGCGTCTGGCTTGCCGTCTTCCTCTCGACGAGGTTCGCCTCGCTCGCCTCGATCGTGACCGCCATCGCACTGGCGATTCTCGTCGTCGCCTTCGGATATCCGTGGCCCGTGATCGCGTTCGGGATCGCCGGGGCGACCGCTGTCATCCTGATGCACCGCCAGAACATCCGACGGCTCCTCACCGGGACCGAGCACCGCTTCGAGCTTCGACGCCCGCGTCGGGCGTAGCTACCCAGCGAGCCAGGCTGCGAGCGTCGTCTGGCGGGCGGCGGGCTCTCCGGTGGCGAGCTCACCGCGAAGCTCGCCGACGGTGCCGAAGCGCTCGGCGACGACGTCGTGGATGTGGATCGTCTCGAAGTTGACCTGCTTCGAGAGCAGGAAGTCGTCAGTGGCGAGCTGCGGCAGCGTCTCGAGAGCATCGCGCAGTGCGTAGCGCACCGAGTCCTCGACGAAGCGCGGCTGCAGGTGCGCGTGCTCGACGACGAAGAGCTCGTCGGGTCGCTTGAGCAGGTCGTAGATGGGGGCGCTCATCGAGCGCGCGGCGATCTCGACCAGCACCTCGGCGTCGAGGTCCTGCTCCGTTCCCACGAAGAGCGTCTGCCGGCCTCGCTGGTTGTGCGTCGCGACCGGGACGAGCGCGAAGATCTTCTCGATGTCGTCGGAGTCGAACCCGGCCTCGAGCAAACGCTCGCTCGCGTGACCGCGCACGAGTCCCTGCGCACACGGACACGCGTTGATTCCGGTCGCCTCGACTCCGACCGCGCGGCGCGTCCGGGCCTCGGAAGCCGCCGCGATCCCGCACAGCGTCACCATCTCCTGCGTCGCGAGCCGAGTGACAGGCGTGCGCCGATGGATCGGCCACTGGGCGCGGATCCAGACCTCGGCCCGCAAGGCGCCCTGGCGATCGACGACACGGCTCGCGATGTGCTCCGCGAGCACTTCGACCAGCAGCGCCTCACGCTCGACGACGAGCTCGATCGCCTCTTCGAAGAGCTCGGGGAAGCGCGACATGTGCACGCCCTTCTGGTCGGCTGCG
The DNA here is from genome assembly GCA_036258155.1 of Gaiellaceae bacterium. Classification (GTDB taxonomy): domain Bacteria; phylum Actinomycetota; class Thermoleophilia; order Gaiellales; family Gaiellaceae; genus GMQP-bins7. The sequence goes on from DATAEF010000079.1 coordinate 5,556, forward strand.
AGGTCGACCGTGCAATCGATGACCGCCGCCATCACGGTCTCCGCGTCGCCACGGCGGATACGCACCGCTTTCTGCACTCCCGTGACGCCGGCGCGAGAGAGCGCAAGCGCGATCTCGGGCGAAGACGCCTGAAGGTCCTCCTCGATCCTGACGATGTCGCTCACGTCGGCCAACGTATCAGCGCCTCCTAGCGCAGGAGCCGCGACAGGCGGCGATCCTTGAGCAGCCGGCCGCCCGTCTGGCAGCTCGGGCAGTAGTAGATCGTGTGCTCCTCGAAGTCGACACGTGCGATCGGAGTGTCGCACTGCGGGCAGTTCGTACCGAGCCGATCGTGGATGAGATAGACGTCGGCGTCCCCCTTGCGTCGCACGCGAAGCTCGAGTGCCCGCTCGAGATCCTCGCGGATAGCTGTATAGAGGCGGTCTGTCTCCTCGGATGAAAGCTCCGTCGAGGCCTTGAACGGCGATAGCCTCGCACGGAGCAGGATCTCGTTCGCGTGGGCACGCCCGATGCCCGCGATCGCGCGCTGATCCCGCAGGAGCGGGTGGAGCTGGCGTCGTTCACGGCCCAGGATCTCCGCGAGCGCGGCCGTGTCGAGCTCGAGTGCGTCGGGCCCGAGGTGCGCGAGATCCGCGTCGAGCTGCGAGGGCGTCACGAGCCAGACTCCGGCGCGTTTCTTCTTCCCCGCCTCCGTCAGCACGAGCTCGTCGCCTCCTTCGAACCGGAGCCGGAACATGGGCGTCTTCGGCCCCTTCGCTCCCGCGATGAGGTAGCGGAGTCGGCCAGCGCTCATGAGGTGAACGCGGAGCACGAGCTCATGGTCCACCGTGGGAAAGAGGAGGTTCTTGCCGCGTCGGCGCGAGCCCTCCAGACGGCGTCCCTCGAGCGCCGCGAGCGGTGGGTCGAACGTCTTCAGGGTGGCGATGTGTGCGGGACCGGCTTTCTCGATCGGCGAGCGCGAGACCAGCGGAGCTAGCTCGCGCACCCACGCCTCCACCTCGGGTAGTTCAGGCAACGGCGCCCTCCACTCCGTCTTCGACAGGCTCGGGCATTTCGCGAAGGTAGCGCTGCGGTGCGATGATTTTGACAGTACCCGCGCCCGGATAGGCTCACCGGCCGTGGAGCGGATCGTCGTCGAGGCAAGACGCGGCAACGCCATCGAAGCCAGGCATCACGTTCACGCGGTCGCGGTTCTCGACGGGAAGATCGTCGAGTCGTGCGGCGACCCCGCGCTCGTCACGTACTTGCGCAGCTCCGCGAAGCCGCTCCAGACGTTGCCGGTCGTTCGGGTGGTGCCGGACCTCGCCGACGACGAGATCGCGATCGCCTGCGCGTCGCACCTCCACCGGCCGGAGCAGCTCGAGCCCGTCCGCCGTCTGCTCGTGAAGGCGGGTGCGACGGAGGACGACCTCGAATGCGGCCCTGAGCCGACGAGGCTCGAGCACAACTGCTCGGGGAAGCACGCGGGAATGCTCCTGCTCTGCCGGACGATGGGATGGCCGACTGCCGGCTATCGACTGGCCGAGCACCCGTGCCAGGCGGCGATGCTCACGGAGGTGGCCGACGCCGCGGAGGTCGAGCCGGAGACGATCCCGACCGCGATCGACGGCTGCGGCGTGGTGACCCACGCCCTCACGCTCGAGCGAATGGCGCATGCGTTCGCCCGCATCTCTCGCTTCGAAGGGGGTCTTCGGATAGCGGAGGCGATGCGGGCGCATCCGGAGCTGATCCGGGGTCCGGGCGCGGCCGACACCGAGCTCATGCGCCTCGGGCGAGGTTGGGTCGCGAAGGGAGGCGCCGAGGGACTTCTCTGCGGTGCGTCCGGCGAGGGGCTCGGGCTCGCAGTGAAGGTCGAGGACGGCTCGACGAGAGCCGTTCGCAGCGGCCTGGCCGCATTCCTCGCTCGACTCGGGTACGAGACCGGGGAGCTCGGCATCGTCTCGCTGGAGAATTCCCGCGGTGAGGTCGTGGGCGAGGTGCGCGCGTCCTGATTCCCGGACGTTCTCCACTCGGACCCCTTCCACAAACGGCGCTAGCCGTCTAGTATCCGCGCGCTGGTGGTGGAGCCGGGGCGGCAGGCGGGCCGGCTCAATGCATGTCGGAAGGTCAGTATCCGTTCGAGCGCGAGAGGAGAAAGCCCGGGTCATGCTGTCCGTCGATATCGCTCTTCCCGAGGTCGAGGAGCTCCAGCGGCTGATCGAGCAGGGGCTCGAGAGAGGGTTTCTCACCTACGACGAGATCGTCTCAGGGCTCGACGACGTCGAGCTCACGAAAGAACAGGTCGAGGACTTCTACACCTATCTGATCGACCACTCGATCGAGCTCGTCGAAGGTGTCGAGCACAAGGCGCTCCCTCACGAGGAGCACGTGCAGGCCGAGGAGGAGAAGGTGGCTCCCAAGCTGGACCTCTCCGTCGAGCCCTCGCTCGACTCGCTCCGGCTCTATCTGCGCGAGATCGGCAAGGTGCCGCTGCTGACGGCCGACCAGGAGATCTTCCTCGCGAAGCGCATCGAGCGGGGCGACATGGATGCCAAGCAGCACATGATCGAGGCGAACCTGCGCCTCGTCGTCTCGATCGCCAAGGGCTACCTCGGTCGAGGTCTATCGTTCCTCGATCTCATCCAGGAGGGCTCGCTCGGGCTCATCAGGGCGGTCGAGAAGTTCGACTACCGCAAGGGCTTCAAGTTCTCGACCTACGCGACCTGGTGGATTCGCCAGGCGGTGACGCGTGCGATCGCGGACAAGGCGCGCACGATCCGCATCCCCGTGCACATGGTCGAGAAGCTGAACAAGGTCGTGCACATCGAGCGCCAGCTCGTTCAGCGACTCGGTCGCGAGCCCGAGCCGGAGGAGATCGCCGACGAGCTCGAGATCTCTCCCGACGAGGTCCGCGAGATCCTCCGCATGTCGCAGATGCCGATCTCGCTCGAGAAGTCGATCGGCGAGGACGACGACTCCTCTCTGGGCGACTTCGTTCCCGACGAGCAGGCCGAGTCGCCCTTCGACACCGCCTCCCTCTCGCTGCGACGCGAGGATGTGGAGCTCGCGCTCTCCGCCCTCCCCGAGCGCGAGCGCCGCGTGATCGAGCTGCGGTACGGCCTCGACGGTGCGCAACCGTGCACGCTCGAGGAGGTCGGGCAGGCGTTCGGCGTGACGCGGGAGCGAATCCGTCAGATCGAGAACAACACGCTGAAGAAGCTCGAATCGCTTCCGGAGGCGCAAGGGCTCAAGGACTGCGTGTAGCGGCCCGGGGGTCAGACCCCGGGGACGTGCTCCGACGTGACGTGTTCAGGGTGACCCTGTTTCAGGCTGGAAGCAGCTCGGCCTCGGCAAGCGCGGTGAGCGCGTGCTCGCGAATCTCGCTTCCGAGGAGGGAGACGTCGGCCCCGAACGGCGCATAGGCGACGACGTTCAGCCAGGCGACCCGGTCTCCGAGCTCACCGATCTGGACCTCGAGTTCGAGGTCGGCACCGTGAGGGATTTGCGCGGCCGCCTCGAGCGTGATGCGTCGCGCGTCGCCCAGACGTGCGCCGAGCCGTACCGGAAGTTGGACCGTCACGAGACGCCGGGGGTCGTTCACGGAGCGGTTCACGAGTGTCGTGGACACCATCTTCGTGTTGGGCACGAAGATCTTCCGACCCTCGTCGGTCGAGAGCGCCGTATAGCTCAGCGAAATATCGACGACGATCCCGGTGTGTTCGTCGATCGTGATCCGGTCGCCGAGACGCACGGGTTGCGTGAAGGCGAGGAGCACACCCGAGCCGAGGTTCCCGAGCGGTGTCGTCAGCGCGAGCCCGGCGATCACGGCGAGCACGGCGCTGGAGGCGAGGAAAGCGCGGGCGATCTCCTGCGTCGCCGTGAAGATCGAGAGAACGCTCCAGATCCCGATCAGGATCGTGAACGCGACGGCAACGCGCGCGAGGAAGCTGTACGTCGTACGACGACGAGCTGCGACCTCGGGATCGCGCTCTGCTAGCCGTCGCTCGTAGCGATCGAAGGCCAACTTGAGCGCGTAGCGGACGACGATGACGACGACGAGCCAGACGGCGGCCGTGACGAGAGCCCGAACCCAGAGGTGATCCACGCCGGAGAGTTCGGCGCCGGCGCTGGGGAGCCTGCCCGCGCGCTAGTCGCCGGCGAGCACACGCGCCTTGGCTGCGGTGTACTCCTCGTCGCTGAGCTCGCCGCGCCCATGGAGGTCGGCGAGGGACGCAAGACGGGCGCTGACATCGGTTTGGACGGGAGCGGCAGTCGCGCTCGGCGCTGCCGGTGCCCGCCGTTGCTCCTCCCACCAGGCGGAGACGCGCGTGCGCGCGTCGGCGAGGATCGCGGAACCGGTTGCATCGGGAAACTCGTGGCGGGTCTGTCTTCGCGTCAGCTCGATCCAGGTTGCTCCCAGTGCGACAAGCAGGAGGACGGCGAGGTAGCGGCTGGCGTCGTTCACCGAGCTCGTCATGAGGAGGATCGCGGCGATGATCGCCAGGACGACGTACGGCCAGAGCCGACCCTGGAGGGCAGGTGCGAGGGCTTTCCGCGAGGCGACCGCTCGAGGTCCGGGGCCGGCGAGCCAGGAGGCGACGAGGAAGAGGATCCCGACGACGATCAGCAGGCGGAAGGAGCCTCGCATCAGCTCGGTCAGGATGTCCCACGCGTCGTTCGCGGCCGGCCGAGTATCTCGCTCCGAGACGAGCGAGTCGACGAGGTAGTTGCCGGTCAGGTTCGCAGCGACGAGCCCGAGCGCACCGACGACGAGCACGGCCACTCCGACGCCTCGAACGGCTTTGCGCCTGTCGGTCCGGAGCCACACGGCGCCCGCGAAAGCGGCGAGGGTCAGAATTGGGAGCACCCAGGCCAGCGTCTTCAGGAGCTGGAATGCGTCCTGGGCGGTGTCGAGCTGGTCGGAGCGTAGAACGACGATCTGGCCTGCGTCCGCGGGAATCCTGTCTGCGACCTGCCCGCCGATGCCGATGCGGTCCGCGGTTTCGAGGACGATCGCGCGGAGATCGAGGGTCACCTCTCCACTCTGGGTCGAGACCCGCGATCCGCCGCCCTCGAGGACCTCGACGAGCGTGGCGTGCGACTCCTCGAGGGAGATCCTGAACAACCTCTGGAATGCCGGTTGCTCGAGCGCCCTGTCGACGACCTGGTACGAAGCCTGCCGAGCGCCGGCCGCGGCCACGCCCGACAGAGACTTCCAGTCCTGCGGAAGCTGTGCCTCGAGTTCGGCCTGGACGTCGACAGAGGTGAAGAGCTCGTCGACGGCCCGCGTCGCGACGGCGCTGCGGATCTGGTCGTTGTCGAGCAGGCTCGTGCTCGTGTCCGCGAAGACGGCCGTGTTGAGGGCAACGCGGTTGACCCAGACCGCGAACACAGAGAGCAGGAGCAGCACGCCCGCGACGACGATCAGCACCCAGAAACCGATGCTCCGTCCTCGCGAGCGGCGGGCGGGCGCGCTTCCGACGGCGTCGCTCATGGCGTGAGACTAAATCGTGCGGCCGGTTCCGGCTTTACGAGCCAGTCGATTCACCGAGTTGAAACGCGGCGTGGAGCGCGCGAACCGCACGCTCGACGTCGCTACGCGCGATCAGACACGAGACCTTGATCGGCGACGTCGAGATCAGTCGCAGGTTGATCTCCTGTTCCGCGAGCGTGCGGAACATCTTCGCCGCGACTCCCGGGTGTGACCGCATGCCGGCGCCGACGAGAGAGATCTTCCCGAGGTCCGAGACCTCGTCGATCTCGATCGGTCCGATCGTCTGCTGGGCTTGGTCGAGCGCCCGCCGCGTCGCCGAGACGTCCTCCTGCGGCACCGAGAACGAGAGCTCCGCCGACTCGTGCCCGACGTTCTGGAGGATCGTGTCGACGTTGACGTGCTCGGCCGCAACCGCCTCGAAGATGGTGGCGGCGACCCCGGGCCGGTCGGGGAGACCGCGCAGGTCGAAGAGGACCTCGTCCTCGGCGTGCGTGACCGCCGACACGATCGGCTGCTCCATCCCTTCGGCCTCCTCGACCCAGGTGCCCGATTCGTTCGAGAACGTGGAGCGGGCATGCACTGGGACATCGTGGTTTCGCGCGAGCTCGACGGCTCGCAGCATGAGTACCCTTGCGCCCGAGGCCGCCATCTCGAGCATCTCTTCGTAGGAGACGACGTCGAGCTTGCGCGCCTCCGGCACGATCCGAGGGTCGGCGGTGAAGACGCCAGGGACGTCGGAGTAGATCTCGCACGACGCGCCCAGAGCGGCCGCGAGTGCGACGGCGGTCGCATCGGTCCCACCGCGACCGAGCGTCGTCACGTCCATCGTGTCCCGGGAGAAGCCCTGGAAGCCGGCGACGAGGACGATCCGTCCCCGATCGAGTGCTTCGACCACGCGTACCGGAGTGATCTCGCGGATCTTCGCCTTCGTATGCACCGGATCGGTGATGATCCCCGCCTGCGAGCCGGTGAAGGAGACGGCCTCGTGGCCGAGGTCGTGTACCGCCATCGCCACGAGTGCGCACGCGATGCGTTCGCCGGTCGAAAGCAGCATGTCGAGCTCGCGCGGGTGTGGTTGGGGAGAGACCCGGCCGGCGAGCTCGAGCAGCGCATCCGTCGTATCGCCCATTGCCGAGACGGTCGCCACGACGCGGACGCCCCGCTCGCGCGCTTCGACGAGGCGGCGCGCGACGTGCCGGATCTTCTCCGGGTCTGCGACGGACGAGCCGCCGAACTTCATGACGAGAGTCTCGGGAATGGGGTCGGGCGCCGTACTCACGTCGGGATTCCCATTCCCACGAGGTTATCGTTGCGAGCGTGCCGCGGAAGGTCATGCTGATCGGGCTCGACTGCGCCGAGCCCTCGCTCGTACTCGAGCGCTGGCGCGACGAGCTGCCCACGATCTCGGGGCTCATGGAGCGCGGCACCTACGGCCGGCTCACGTCCGTGATCCCTCCTATCACCGTTCCGGCCTGGTCTTGCATGATGTCGTCGAAGACGCCAGGGGACCTCGGCGTCTACGGCTTCCGGAACCGCTCGGATCACACGTACGACGGCGGCTTCATCGCGATGTCCACCGCGATCAAGGAGCCACGCCTCTGGGATCTCGTGACCCGCGCGGGCGGCTCGTCGATCGTCCTCTCGGTGCCGGGGTGCTACCCGCCGCGGCCGCTGAACGGCGTCATGGTGGGATGCTTTCTCACCCCGTCGCTGGAGAGCAGATACACCTACCCCGCCGCGCTCCGCGACGAGATCGCCGAGGTCGTCGGCGAGTACATCTTCGACACGAAGGACTTTCGCACCGACGACAAGGCGTACCTCCTCCGCCAGGTCTACGAAATGACGGACCGTCGCTTCCGGCTGGCCGAGCACCTCCTGCAGACGAAGCCCTGGACGCTCTTCGCAATGGTCGAGATGGGGCCCGACCGCATGCACCACGGCTTCTGGAAGTACATGGATCCCGAGCACCGCAAGCATGAGCCGGGCAACGCGTACCAGTACGCGATCCTCGACTACCACCGGCACGTCGACAGCCTCGTCGGTCAGCTGCTCGAGCACGCCGACGAAGAGACCGTCGTGTTCGTCCTCTCCGATCACGGCGCGAAGCGGCTCGACGGAGGCATCCGCATCAACGAGTGGTTGCGGCGCGAGGGCCTGCTCGCGACTACCACCGAGCCCAACGGTGTGTCGTCGCTTGGCGACGTCGGTGTCGACTGGTCGCGCACCACAGCGTGGGGGGAGGGTGGCTACTACGCGCGCGTCTTCCTCAACGTCGAGGGACGGGAACCCGAGGGGACGATCCCCCCCGAGGAGTACGAAGCCGTCCGCGACGACCTCGCCAGGCGGATCGCCGCAATCCCCGACGACGCTGGCAACCCGATTCCGACAGCGGTCTACACGCCGGAGGACCTCTACGGGGAGCCGAAGGGCGTTGCGCCGGACCTCATCGTCGTCTTCGGCGATCTCTACTGGCGCTCGGTGGGGACCATCGGAGGCGACGAGGGCATCCAGACCCTCGAGAACGACACCGGCCCCGACGATGCCAACCACGCGCAAGACGGTCTCTACGTCGTCGCAGGCCCTGGCATCGAGGCCCGTGGCCGCGCGGACGCGCACCTGCTCGACATCGCGCCGACCGTGCTCGACCTGCTCGGGATCGTGGAGCCGACGGGGATGCGCGGTCGGAGCTTGCTTCCATCGCTTGCTCATGGGCGTCCGTAGCGGGCATTCCGGTTCGAACTACGTCTTTCGGGGAGCACTACAGTTGGGGCGAACGTGATCACGTTTGGACGATTGCTTCGAGGCGGCGCGAGGTACGCGGACCCGGCAGGCAGCTACGTCGCTTCCTACGCTGCGCCGTGGCGCCGCGTTGCTGCGGGTGCCGTCGACTGGACAGTGTGCTACGTCGCTTTTCTGCTGGTGTCGATCCCGCTCGGAGCCGTCCAGGCGCTCGGTGCCATCTCCTGGCGGGAGGGTGACCTCGGCGGCCTGCCCGGCCAGGTGCTCTTCGTGGTGACGCAGGTTCTGACAGTCGTGCCCGTGATCGCGTACTTCGGGCTCTTGCTGCCGACGAGCCAGACGCTCGGGATGAACGCCCTGGAGCTGCGCGTGGTCTCGACGAAGACCGGAAGAGCGCCGTCGTACGTCACGGCGACCCTTCGCGGTGTCGTCGCGACGGCGATGGCGGCCTCGTTCTATGTCACCTACCTGGTCGCGACCAGCTTCGACGAGGGCCGCGAGCTCGACACCACCTCGTCCCGCATTCTCGATGCCGCCCACGTCTTCGTCGTCGTGGGCGCCGTCTCGGCCGTGGCGATGATGCTTTCACCCACGTCCCGAAGCGTCCTCGATCGGCTCTTCGGAACCGCGGTCATCGACGATCTCGAAGCGGTGTCTCCCCGCATGGGGCCATGGGGACCGCTCGACACGTTCGACCTGTCGTCACGAAGGCGCTCGACCGCTCGGCACTGAGCCGCACCGGGACTGCCTCCCAAGCCGAGGAGCGCCAGGAGCGCGTCACTACAATCCGCCGCGCTGTGAACGTCCTCGTCTACGTCGCCGATGCGCTGCGCACCGACCACCTCGGCTGCTACGGCAGCCGCGCGGTCAATACGCGCACGATCGACGAGCTCGCGGCGGGTGGCATCCGCTTCGACCAGGCGATCAGCGCTGCGCCGTGGACGGCGCCGTCGACGACCTCGATCGTCACCGGTCTCTATGCGCACCACCACGGCTACCTGCACTGGGACGCGCAGCTCGACCCCACGACCGAGACGCTCTTCCGCGCGTTCGCCGCGCACGGCTACGCGGTCGCGAGCTTCGTCTTCGACACGAACTACCTCTTCAAGGACCTCCCGGAAGCGAACGTCCTCGGCACGAGCGAGTCGCTCGACGGCGCGTTCGAGTGGCTGCGCGCCAACCGGGAAGAGCCGTTCCTCCTGTACGTCCACAACTGGGCGACGCATATGCCGTACGACATCCTCCACGCCGACCGCAAGGACTGGCTTGCGGCCAAGCAGGAGGTCATCGAGGGAATCCAATCCGACTCCGCGTCCGCGCTCGAGGCGATGCGCGAGTCGTACCGAAAGGCGGTCGAGCGCCAGTCGGAGGTGCTCGTCGCGTCGCTTCTCGAGGAGCTCGAGACCCTCGGCCTGCGTGAGTCGACGGTGCTCGCCTTCCTCTCCGACCACGGCGAGTCCTGGGGGGAGCGCTTCGCCGCGAAGGAGGACGTGAAGGGCGTCTACCACATGCACGGTGCGACCGTTTACGACGAGATCGTGCAGGTTCCCCTCGTCCTCTCGGCACCGGGAAGGATCGAGCCCGGCGTCGTCGAGTCGCAGGTGCGCTCGATCGATCTCATGCCGACGCTGCTCGAGCTCGCCGGGCTTCCCGCACGTGAGTCCGACGGCGAGTCGCTCCTTCCGCTCACGGACGGGCGCGAGCAGGGAGATCGCGTAGCTGTGATCGCAGGCACCGACATGGGCGCGCTGACGAAGCTCGCCGTCCGCAAACCGCCGTGGAAGCTGATCCTGCACGTCGAGAGCGGGGAGGAAGAGGCCTACGATCTCGAGCTCGACCCGCGCGAGCTCGAGAGCCGGCCGCACGAGGCCCCTCCTAAGCTGCGCGAGATCGTCTTCCGCGAGCTCGAGAGCGCCGAGCGGCACGAGCTGACGGAGGAGGAGGAGGCGACCGTGGCGAAGCGGCTCGCCGACCTCGGCTACCTCTAGGACGTGTCACCCGCGACCTTCTACGAGCGGATGTTCTTCATCCGCCGCTTCGAGGAGACGCTCCTCGACCTCTTCTCGCTCGGGAAGCTCGTCGGGACGACGCACACCTACATCGGGCAGGAGGCGAACGCGGTCGGCCTCATCGAGCATCTCGACCCCGGCCGCGACGTCGTCTTCTCGAATCACCGCTGTCACGGGCACTACCTCGCCTTCACGGACGATGCGTTCGGCCTGCTGTGCGAGGTGATGGGGAAGGCACCCGGAGTCTGTGGCGGCAAGGGCGGAAGCCAGCACCTGTGCAAGGGCAACTTCTATTCGAACGGCGTCCTCGGGAGCATCGTCCCCGTCGCCACCGGGATCGCGCTCGCGGAGAAGAAGAAGGGGACCGGCGCCGTCTCGACCGTGTTCCTCGGTGACGGCACCCTCGGCGAGGGAGTGACGTACGAGTCGCTCAACATGGCCTCGCTCTGGCATCTCCCGGTCCTCTTCGTCGTCGAGAACAACCACTACGCGCAGTCGACTCCCGTCGAGCTCGAGCTCGCAGGCTCGATCTCGGCGCGCGGAGCGGCTTTCGGCGTGGAGACGGCGGAGCTCGACACCACGGACGTCGGGGTGATCCACGAGGCTGCCGGGCAAGCGATCGCGCGCATACGCGAGACGGGAGCGCCGTTCTTTCTCGTTCTCGACACGTATCGCTTCAGCCCGCACTCGAAATCGGACGATCAGCGCGATCCGGCCGAGATCGAGGAGCGCCGCACCCGCGATCCCTTGAAGATCGCCGGCGGGCGCCTCGCAGACGACGAGCGCGGTGCGATCGAGGAGCGCTGCGAGCAGCGGCTCGCCGAGACCGTCGAAGCTGCGGATGCAGCTCCCGCTGCGACTCCGGAGGCCGCGTGACAGCCACGCAGAAACGCTGCGTCCAGGTGCTGAACGAGACGTTGCACGAGCTCTTCGCGTCGCGTGACGACGTCTACCTGTTCGGGGAGGACATCCTCGACCCGTACGGCGGTGCGTTCAAGGTGACGCACGGCCTGAGCGATGCGTATCCCGAGCGCGTGGTCACGACGCCGATCAGCGAGGCGTCGCTCTTCGGAGTCGCCGCGGGAATGGCTCTGCGCGGGCAGCGGCCGATCCTCGAGATCATGTTCGGGGACTTCATCGCACTGGGCTTCGACCAGGTCGTCAACGGGATCTCGAAGTTCCGGGAGATGTACGACGACCAGGTGACGGTGCCGCTGGTCGTGCGCACGCCGATGGGTGGCCGCCGCGGCTACGGGCCGACGCACAGCCAGTCGCTGGAGAAGCTCCTCCTCGGCATTCCGAACATCTGCGTCGTCGCGGCGAGCGAGTGCCACGACCTGCGCGGGCTGCTGACGAGCGCCGTCGAGGACGAGCGGCCGGTCTTCTTCATCGAAAACAAGCTCATGTACGGCCGCGTCAACCGCCGTCCCGAGGATGGTCAGGTCGGTCAGCTCTCCGTCCGCGAGAGCGGTGGTCCCTATCCGGCCCTCACCTTCTCGGGCACCGACTTCACGGACGCGTCCGCGACGATCGCGACCTATGGCGGCATGGTCCCCGTCGTCATCGACGCCGTCACGGAGCTGATCCTGGAGCACGAGATCTTCTGCGAGGTGGTTGCGCTCTCGCAGCTTCTCCCCGTGGAGCTCGACGCGGTCCTCGAGTCGGTCGCCCGCAGCGGAGCGCTCGTCACGGCCGAGGAGGGCACGCTCACGGGAGGGTTCGGCGCCGAGATCGCGGCGCGCGTGCAGGAGGCGGCCTGGGGCGATCTCCGTGCGCCGGTCAGGCGCGTCGCGGCACGCGACGGGATCATCCCGTCGGCTCGTCCGCTCGAGGACGCGATGCTCCCCACTGCACACGACGTCGTCGAGGCGATCGCCGCGCTCGAAGGCGTGAGACAGTAGGGCCGTGCTGGAGATCGTCCTGACGCGCGAGGACGCGAATACCGAGTTCGCCCTGCTCGCGGAATGGCTGGTCGAAGATCGCGCGGAGGTGACGCCGGGTCAGCCGGTCTGCGTCGTCGAGACGACGAAAGCGACCGTCGAGATCGAGTCGCCGGGCGCCGGCACGCTCGTCCAGCTCTACGCCGAGGACGTGGAGGTCGAGCTCGGCAAGACGATCGCGTACGTGGCCGAGACGGCCGAGGACCTCGCCTCCGTCGACGTCGCCGAGAAAGAGAAGCCGGCGCCGAAACCTGCACTCGAGGAGCGTCAGGCGACGCGGAAGGCGACCGAGCTCGCCGAGCTCCATGGCGTCGACCTGGGCGAGATCGACAAGCGCGGTTTCATCACCGAGAAGGACGTCGAGGAGTTGATCGCCCGGCGGAAGGCGTCTGAGTCGCCTGAGCAGGGACCCGTTCTCGCGGGAGTCTCGACGGACGGCGTGTCGTTGCCCGCCTCATTCGACGTCGACGCGAGCGTCGGCGCGCTCGAGCCCGCGTTCCTCGAATCGCTTCGAGCCGATCCCGACTCGTTCCGCGCTCTCGCATCGGACGAGAAGATCCGGACTCTGCGCGAGCACGGCGCCCACATCGGCGAGGGCGTCGAGCTCGGAGAGGGCACGCTCGTGGCAGCTCCCCGCGTGGTGATCGAGGACGGTGTTCGAATCGGCCCTCGAGGGACGGTCGTCTGCGAGGAGGTGGTCGCGATCGGCGAGCTTACGCAGTTCGGTCACGACCTCGAGCTGCGCTGCCGGCGAGCTTTTCTCGGCGTGGGTATCTGGGCAGGGAGATCGATCAGGTTCGGCGGGGGCGGACACCGCGATCCCTGGGCGACCCTCGCCGTCGGCGACCTCGCGTTCGTGGGCGACGAGGCGTTCGTCAACGTGTGCCGGCCCGTGCTCATCGGCCGGGAGGTGTTCCTGACGATGCGCTCCATGATCGTGACGCACAACATCGGGCACTCGGTCCTCGCGGGCTTCGAGAATCGCTTCGCGCCGGTGGTGCTCGAGGACCGCTCGCAGGTCGGGCTCGGCGCGGTCCTCTACGCGGGCTGCCGGATCGGTGCCGGGGCGATCGTGGCGTCGAGCTCATACGTCGTCGGCGACATTCCGGCCGGCTCGTTCGCGATAGGCGTTCCCGCGAAAGTCACCGGGAGCTCCAGCCACAAGCTTTCCGATACCCGGCGGCTCGAGCTCGCGCGGCGGATGATCGACGACCTGCACGAGCTGCTCGCGCTCCGGGGCCACGAGGTGTCCGCGATCAGCGAAGGAGATCCGCGCGGCTTCGAGGTGGAGGGGACCCACGTGTCGTTCACCCCCGCATTCCGCGGCACTGCGGCCGCTCCCGCCGTGGTCCTCACACTCGAGACGCTCGACGACGCGCCGGACGGGGTTGCTGTCCTCGATCTCGACGCACGCCGCGTGCACGGCTCGGGCGGCGCCGTCCTCGAGTCCGTGCGCGAGTTCTGCCGCAAGCGGGGAATCAGATTCGAGCCGGGCCCGTGGCGCTACCCCGGGGGCCTCCTTTAGGGGTAGTGGAAATCCCCTGGTAAATCGCGCTTCTCCCGATTAGGGTTCGAGCCGAGGGGACGGGTCTCGAACAAGAGAGGCAGGGGTGGTCAGAAGGGCTTCGATGGTTCTCGGTCTTGCCGCGCTCGTCGCCGTCGCGCTCGTCTCGTCGTCCTCAGGCCAGGCCCAAGGCCCACCGGGCGGCTCGCCTCCCGGGCTCGAAAAGGCGATCGCCGCAAAACAGAAGCACGCGGACCGCATGCTCGACAAGCCCGGCGTCGCCGGAATCGGAGTCGCCCTGAACGGTGCCGGCAAGCCCGTCATCAGGATCTACAAGGAAAAACAGGACGTAGCCGACCTGCCCGCAGAGCTCGAAGGTGTGCCCGTCGACTCCGTGACGACGGGAATCATCGAGCCCCGCGATCATTCCCCGAGTCACCGCTTCCCACGCCCTGTCCCGATCGGCGTCTCCGCGGGCCTGAGCGGGGTCGCCACCGGGACGCTCGGCGTTCGCGTCACCGATGGTACGAACGTCTACGCGCTCTCGAACAACCACGTCTTCGCCGGTATCAACGGCGCGAGTATCGGAGACGCGATCATCTCGCCCGGGGACGTCGACGGCGGCATCGATCCCGATGACATCATCGGGACGCTGGCGGCGTACGAGGCCATCGACTTCGATGGCGGCGACAACACGATGGATGCCGCGATTGCTTTGACGTCGCCGGCGAACGTCGCCACGTCGACGCCTGCCGACGGCTATGGAACGCCCAGCCCGGTAACGGCACCGGCGTTCCTCGGGCAAGCGGTGCAGAAATACGGCCGCACGACAGGGCTCCAACTCGGAAACGTCGCCGGGACCGACCTCACGGTCGATGTCTGCTACCTGGTTCTGTTCGAGTTCTGCCTGCAGGAGGCCCGATTCGTCGGGCAGATCTCGGTCTCACCCGGTCCTTTCAGTGCGCCGGGAGACTCGGGATCGCTCATTGTCACCCAGGGTGGCAACCAACCCGTCGCCCTGCTCTTTGCAGGTGGCGACGGGCTCACGATCGGGAGTCCGATCGACGCGGTTCTCCAGCGTTTCGGAGTCACGATCGACGGTTCGACTCCTCCCCCCGGGCCGCCCGGCGCCCCAACCTCTCTCGCCGCCTCTCCCGGTGACGCGAGCGCCTCCCTCTCCTGGAACGCGCCCTCCTTCACCGGCGGCTCGCCGGTCACGGGCTATCGCGTCTATCGCGGCACGAGCCCGAATCCGACCACTGCCCTAACCCCGGACCTCGGGGTGCAGACGACATACGCGGACACGGGACTCGTGAACGGGACCACCTACTACTACAAGGTGTCCGCGCTGAACGCGAACGGGGAGGGGCCGCTCTCGGGCCAGGCGCAGGCCACGCCTACCGCCGTTGTCCCGCCGAGCGCGCCGCTCGCCATCCTGGACAACTTCGACGACGGCTTCGAAAACCCGCTCTCCGACCAAGGGCGCTGGTCGAACGGGGTCTCGGGCGGCGAAGTGGGCCTGTACGTCCCCTCGGTCTGGCTTGCCTGCTCGATCGCGACGACCTGCACGGGCTGGCGGAACACCGGCCAGTACGGCCCCGACAGCGAGGTCTACGCGCGGCTCTCGGTGCTGCCCGGCGACTCGAACCAGCTCCGCCTGTACGCGCGCCTGCAGCAGCCGGGCACCTCGACCTACGACGCCTACATGCTGCGCACGACCCAGCTTTCGGGGACCGACCAGGTCTCGCTCGAGCGGGTCGACAACGGCACCATCGTCACCCTGCTCACGATCAACCAGGAGCTCGTCGCCGGCGACCTTCTGCTCCTGCGCGTCCAGGGGCAGGTGCTCGAGGCCTGGCTCAATCGGAGCGGCTGGTCGCGGATCGGGGTCGTCGCGGATGCGACCTACGGCGCTGCTGGCTACGTTGGCGTCGGCCTGCGCGGGACGACCGGCCGCGCCGACGACTTCGGGGCGCGCACGATGGGAGCTTCGCCGCCACCCGACACGACACCTCCGAGCGCCCCCGGAACCCTCACCGCGAGCGCCTCGAGCTCGACCCAGATCGACCTCGCCTGGGGAGCGGCCACCGACGACTCGGGCACCGTCGCGCAGTACCTGATCGAGCGCTGCTCGGGCTCGCCCTGCACCTTTGCCCAGATCGCCACCGTCGGCGGGGCCGTGACCAGCTACTCGAACACCGGCTTGAGCCCCTCGACCGCCTACTCCTACCGGGTGCGCGCCCAGGACGGCGCGCCCGTCCCCAATGTCGGTCCCTACTCGAACACCGCCGGCGCAAGCACCCAGGCCGCGCCAAGGCCTCTCTACTTCTCGCTCCTCTCCGACGGCACGGTGGGAGGTCTCTCCGTCGCCAACGAGGACGTCGTCTTCTTCGACGGCGTGACCACCTTCGGTCTCGCCTTCGACGGCTCCGACGTCGGCGTCACGAGCTTCCGCATCGACGCCTTCTCCTGGGTCTCAGCGACGAGCCTTCTGCTCTCGTTCGACACGGCCGGCGCGATACCCGGGATCACCGGCACCGTCGACGACTCGGACCTCGTTCTCTTCACCGCGACCTCAGTTGGTACGACGACCGCCGGGACGTTCACCCTCTACTTCGACGGCTCCGACGTCGGGTTGACGACGAACGCCGAGGATGTGGACGCGGTCGAGCTGCTTGCGAATGGGCACATTCTTGTCTCGACCACCGCCGCAGTGAGCGTCCCAGGCTTCTCCGGCGACGACAAGGATCTGCTCGAGTTCACCCCTACGTCGCTCGGTGCCGTTACGGCCGGGACGTTCTCCCTCTACTTCGACGGCTCCGACGTCGGCCTGGCGACCTCCGCCGAGAACATCGACGCCGCTGCCGTCGACGCCTCCGGGAGGATCTACCTCTCGACGGTCGGCAACTTCTCCGTGCCGGGAGTCAGCGGCGGCGACGAGGACGTCTTCGTCTTCACCCCCACCACTCTCGGGACGAACACGACAGGCACCTACTCGGCGACTCTGTACTTCGACGGTTCCGCATTCGGTCTCGCCGCGAACGACGTCTACGCGATCGACCTTCCGGCGGGCACGTAGCGCGTCCGGGCGGGCCGACTCGACTATTTCGGCACCCGCTAGGCGGCGGGTACGAACGAGACGGTCGGAGGAAGCGTCTCGAGAAGCGCCGCCAGCGCGTCGTCGTCGCCGCGGACGGACACGGCGCCGACGTCGCGATCGACGATCAGGTGATAGAAGCCGGGCGCATCGCCCGTAACGACGGCAACGGGTTCGTCGATCGGCCCGTCGTACGCGTCTCCGTTCACGATTGACCCGACCTCGTTGCCGATCCTGAACTCGACACTCGGTGCGGTCGAAACCGGAGGAAAGACCATCCGGAGTGCGCTGACGAGCCAGCCGTCCTCGAGGTCCTCGGCGCGTGGCGGACCCATCATCCGAGCGCCCCAGTGGGCGAGTTGGTGCATGACGAGGCGGAGTCCCTGACCGTACTCCGTCAGCTCGTAGACGGTCGAGGCGGCAGGCGGCGGCAGCTTTCGCCTCCGGATGACGCCACCGGCCTCGAGTTGCTTGAGGCGCGCGGCGAGGATGTTCGTACCGCAGCCGGCGAGCCGCGCGTGGAGATCGGAGTACCGAAGCTCTCCTTCCTCGAGGAGCTCACGGACGATGAGGAGCGACCAGCGCTCCCCGACGAGGTCGAGGGCGCAGGCGATCGGGCAGTACTGGTCGTAGCTCTTGGCCACCGGCGCATTGTAGCGGTCGAACTTGCAAAAGAAAAGCCTTAACTTGCAAATCGCAAGCAAGTCCTGCTAGCATCGCTCCCTTCTCACGCACACGACACGCAGAAGGGGCTCTCTCATGGTGGACGCAGGACGAAAGAAGTGGTTTGCTCTAGCACTCATCCTGGCGGTGCAGTTCATGACGATTCTCGACATCGCGATCGTGAACGTCGCACTTCCGTCGATTCAAGTCGACCTCGGCTTCTCGCAGGAGAACCTCCAGTGGGTGATCAGCGCCTACGCACTCGTGTTCGGCGGCTTCCTCCTGCTCGGAGGGCGCTCAGCCGACCTTCTCGGCCGCCGACGCGTCTTCATGTTCGGGACGATCATCTTCACGGTCGGGTCGCTCCTCTGCGGTCTCGCCTGGAGCGAGGAGTCCCTCATCGCCTTTCGCGCGTTGCAGGGTCTCGGGGCCGCGACGATCACGCCGGCAGCGCTTTCGATCCTCGTGACGACGTTCGCCGAAGGACGTGAGCGCAACATCGCCTTGGGCGCGTGGGGAGCGGTCGGCGGCTTCGGAGCCGCGGCCGGCGTACTCTTCGGCGGCATCCTCACCGACCTCCTGTCCTGGGAGTGGATCTTCTTCGTCAACGTTCCCGTCGGCGTCGCAGCGTTGATCCTCACGCCCTTCCTCCTTTCCGAGAGCCTCGACAAGCACGGGCAGGGCTTCGACGCCCTCGGTGCGATCCTCGTCACGTCCGGGCTTTCCCTCCTCGTGCTCGGGATCACCCAGGGCCACGGGTGGGGCTGGACTTCGCCCGAGACGATCGGCGTCTTCGCCGCGTCGGCCGTGTTGCTCCTCGCGTTTATCGGGTGGGAGCAGCGCGCGAAGGACCCGCTCGTGCCGTTTTCCATCTTCCGCCTGCAGACGCTCACTGCCGCGAACGTCGTCGGGTTCATCCTGGGTACTGCGCTTTTCGCAATGTTCCTGATGCTGACGCTGTACATGCAGCAGGTCCTCGGTCTCACCCCGATCGAGACAGGCGTCGGATACCTGGCCGTCGCGGGCACCGCGATAATTTGGGCGAACGTCGCTGCAGCCCTGGTGACTCGGGTCGGTGTGAAGCCTTCGCTCGTCTTCGGCATGGCGGTGATGACGGTCGGACTTCTCTACTTCACGCAGGTCTCGGCTTCCGGCTCGTACTGGACCGACCTCTTCCCGGGCTTCCTCCTCATCGGGCTCGGTCTCCCCTTCGGGTACGTCGCCGTGACGATCGCGGCCGTCGCCGGCACGAAGCCGCAGGAGGCCGGTCTCGCGTCGGGGCTCATCAACACGTCGCAGCAGATCGGCGGCGCGGTCGGTATCGCGATCCTCTCGACGATCGCAGTCTCGACCACTGACGATGCACTCGCGACCGGTACGGCGGCCCCCGTCGCTTTGACCGACGGCTTCCAGGCCGCGTTCTGGGCCGGCGCGGCGATCACGTTTGCAGGCGTCCTCGTCTCGCTGTTCATGGTGCGGGGCCGCGACCTGCAGGAGCAGGAGGTGCGGGCACCCGAGCCCGCTCTCGACGGTGCTGCGGGGTAGCGCTTCCTCCTAGGACTCGTCCTCGTCCTCGCCGCCGCCTCGCGCGGCGGCGAGGAGCCTCGCGGGGGCGGCGACGCCCGCGGTGAGCGAGCGCGAGGTCGGAGCGATACGATCGCGGAGACGTCGAGCGAAGGAGGGGCGATGTACGGACGGCTTGTCGAGATCGAGGGTGTCGACCCGTCGAAGCGCGAAGAAGTCCTCGGGATCATCCGGGAGAGGATCATCCCCGGGCTCAAGGAGATAGAGGGCTTCGCCGGGTTCATCTCGCTCGTCGACGAAGAGAATCGCCGCGCGCGGTCCGTAGTGCTCTGGGAGACCAGAGAAGGCGCGGACGAGGCCGAGCGTACGTTCGCGGCGAAGCGCGAGGAAATCGTGCGCGGGATGGGCGGGACGGTCCGCTCCGCGGATCTCTACGAAGCGCCGATCGTGGAGGTCCTGGCCGGCGTGCGCGCGTAGTAGACGATGCGGGGGCCCCTCTCGGGGCCCCGCATCTCTCACAGCTCAGCCAGGCGCTGCTCGAGGAAGCGGCGCTCGGCGTCCGAGTGAACGAGCTCGAGCGCTCGGTCGTAGGCTGCACGCGCGTCGTCGACGCGATCGAGCCGTCGCAGCAGCTCCGCACGCGTCGCGTGCAGGTAGTGGTAGCGATCGAGCTCGAGGCGCGAGCTCGATCGCCGCGTCGAGGTCGTCCGCCTCGAAGATCAGGTAGCCGCCGAGCGCCTCCTTGATCGCGACGAACGGCCCGTCGGTGGTCAGTGTCTTGCCGTCCTGCACGCTGACGGTCGTGGCCATCTCAGGGGCGTCCAGCCACAGGCCGGGGGTGACGCCCGGGGTCTGGTTGATCGCCTGGTAGTCGGCGTAGACCGCCGTCTGCTCGTCCGCCGACAGGTGCTCCCACTCGTCTGTCCCTGGCAACGGGGTGTCGCCCTGATGAATCAACCGCAGGTAGTTCATTTCGTCCGCCTATCGTGGAGCTTGGTTGCCTCAGAGACGAACGGCGGGACTAGGAGAGGACATTTCGCTGACGCTGAAACGACTACCGAAGGTCCGCTGCTTGACATATTCCGATATGGGTATATGATCTCTGCCATGGCACGAGCAGCGACGACAGCGGATGCGTTCAACGCGGTGGCCGAGCCCCGCCGGCGACAGATCCTGGACGTCCTCGTCGGTGGGGAGCGTCCCGTGAACGACCTGGTGCGCATGCTCGGGCTGGCTCAGCCACAGGTGTCCAAGCACCTGCGCGTGCTCCGCGAGGTGGGGGCGGTTGACGTGCGTGAGGAAGGACGGCAGCGGCTCTACCGGCTGAATGGCCACGCGCTCAAGCCCATCCATGACTGGGTGAAGGACTACGAGCGCTCGTGGTCGGAGCGGTTCGAGGCGCTGGATGTCGTGTTGGAGGAACTCAAGGAAAAGGAGGCAGGAGATGGCAGCAGTGAGTAGCGGAACGGCGACGGTGACGCTTCCCACGGATGAGCAGATCCTCATCACGCGGGAGTTCGATGCGCCGAAGCACCTGGTGTGGAGGGCATGGACGACGCCCGAGCTGGTGAAGCGCTGGTGGCACGCGAACCGCGGCGCGATGGTCGTCTGCGATATCGATCTGCGCGTCGGCGGCATGTGGCGGTACGTCATGGTGGCCGACGGCGGGCTCGAAGTCGCCTTCCACGGCGAGTACCGCGAGATCGTGCCGAGCGAGCGGCTGGTGTCGACCGAGGTCTACGAGGGCATTCCGGACGCGGAGGAGCACGCCGCGATCGACATCCTGACGCTCACCGAGGTCGGCGAGCGCACGATCCTTACGGTTCTCGTCGAGCACCCGACCAAGGAGGGCAGGGACGCCCACATCAACTCCGGGATGGAGGCAGGCATGCAGGACGCGATGGACCTCCTGGAGCAGGTCGCGAGCTCGCTTCGCTAGCAAGCGCCGCACTCACGGACCACCGGGACGACGTCCCGGTGGTCCGGTCCGCTGGAGATGAGCGAGCACGCCATCCAGTGGCCGCGGCACACGCGCGAGGTCCAGCGCATCGACGAGCAGGGCGGCCGACTGGATCTTCCGGCCGCTGTGCGTGCCGATGAAGCGCCGGAGCTGCTCCTCCGCAGGCCGTCCGCGCCACGCGGGCTGCTTCTGGAACGTGCGGAACGGCCCGAGGTCGCCCTGGGCGTCGATGACCCGTTCCACGGCGGCGACTCCGAGCGAGCGGATCAGCTCGTCCTCGAGGTCTGCGACGCACACGTAGAAGCCGAGCGACTCCATGCGGGAGCGCGTGAGGTTCGACCCGAAGCCGGCCTGCTCGAGGGCACGCCGGAAGTGGCCCTCCTCCGCGACGTCGCACAGCCCCGCCAGCTCGACGCCGAGCCCCCGTGGGCCGAGCATATTCAGGAAGGCTCCGATAGCTTGCGCACCTCCCATCGCCACGACCGAAATGCCTTCGGCGCCGAGATCCCGGTCACGCCGCTTCGCCAGCGCCGCGAGCGCGCGCTGGTCGCTGGTTCCTTCGACGAGCACAACCGCGCGTGCAAGGGACATCTCGTGAAAGGAGTGCATCGTGAGCCTCACTCAGTACTACACGGCGACAGCTCTCGACGGCTTCATCGCCGATCCCGACAACTCGCTGGACTGGTTGTTCGTCCGCGCGCAAGAGCCCGACGGGCCGTTGAACTACGGTGATTTCATCGCCGATGTCGGTGCGCTCGCGATGGGGTCGACGACCTACGAATGGATCCTCGACCATGAGTTCGCAGACAAGGATCCGGCGGAGTGGAAGTGGCCGTACGACATTCCGTGCTGGGTCTTCACGCACCGGCAGCTACCCGTCGTCCCCGAGGCGCGGGTCGAGTTCACGAGCGCGGATGTCGCCACCGTGCACGAGGAGATGGTCGCTGCCGCCGGCGGACAGAACGTCTGGATCGTCGGCGGAGGGGACCTGGTGGGCCAGTTCGCCGATGCCGGTCTGTTGGACGAGGTGATCGTCTACATCGCGCCGGTGACGCTGGGTGGTGGCGCGCCTCTGCTGCCGCGCCGGATCGAGCTGCGCCTCGACGAGCTCGGACGAAACGGCGACTTCGCATGCGCCAGGTTCTCGGTCGTGCGCCCGTCCGCCTGACCCGCTGGCGGAAGTCCGAATGCGCTGCGCATCCCACGCTCTACAGACCCTTTGTGTACCTATGGCAGGGCACCACGATCGGTCCGGCGTCAGCTGCGGCGGCGTAGTAGAACGGTCCCTCGTCCGACCATCCGGCTCGCTCGTAGAAGGCTCGTGCTCTCACGTTGCCGGCGACGACTGCGAGCCAAGCCTTGCCGTATCCGTTCGCTCTGGCTTGACGCTCGGCCTCGTCCATCAGGACATCGGCGACGCCAGTACCTCGATGGAGAGCCGAGACGTAGACCTGCTCGACCTCATCGTCAACGACCATGATGAAACCGGCGACGGCTCCGTCGACGGTCGCCACCGTCGTGTCGCCGACCCGTTCTGACGCCCGAGCCCGGAACGAACCCTCAGTTCGAGCATCGACCAACTCTTGTGGGACAAACCCGAGGTGGCCATCTTGCCAACCGAGGAACCAGATCTCTGCGACCTCTTTCGCGTCCTCCGGGCTCGCCTTGCGCAGCGTCACGGTGGGACGGTTCGAGGTCATCGTCTGATTCTTGCTGAGTGGGACGCGACCGGCAGCGGCCGCCTCGCACGGACACGCCCCGCGAGAAGCAACCGACGCAGCCGACGCTCTATGGAGGACACCCTCCGAGCTCTTCGCTGCCGAGGACGTTCTGAACCTGAAAGCGTCTACGAAGGTGCGATGGGACGGCCGAAGTCGGCGGCGGCAGCGGCTTGGAGTTGTTGGAGCTCCAAGGGGGTGGGGCACCATCTCGATTCGAAGCTGGTGGTTTCCCAGCCGGCGAGGCGCGCGCCGGCCTCATAGGCGCTCTGGCAGAACGCGAGCAGCGTCGTTCGCGGGTCAAGTGCGGTGCGGACGGCTTCGTAGGGGAGAACCGCGAGCGAGCCGGCGCCGGACTCGATCCAGGAGCCGATGGGAAGCGGCTGGTCGCGCAGTCCCTGGGGCTCCGGGGCGGTGTACGAGTAGTACGCGGCGTCGCCGAGGGTGTCGTCGCCGGGCCAGAAGCCGAACGAGATCACCTCGTGCGAATAGGTCTCCTGGGTAACGGTATCGGCATCGAGCCGTACACCAGGTCGGCCGGAGAAGCGAGTGACCGCGAGGTCGAGGCTGTGCCAGAAGAGGTGCACTGGGCTGGTCTTGCCGTTGAACCAGCCGCTGAACTCTTCGAACACCGTGTCCGACCAGTCGAGGATACGGCCAAAGCGCTCGATCGCGTCTCGATTCCATGAGGCGTGCTCGACGTCCTGGGTAAACGACGTTGTCATCGGCAGACCGAACGGCTCCTCCTTGATTTCGACGTCAATGCCTAGATCACCGAGCATCGCGTGGAGGCGGGCGTCGAAGTCCGCGACAGCCACCCCGTCCCCGAGCTCGAACGACCTCGAGCGACCGTCGGCGGTCCGCACGACCAGGGCGTGGTCGAGGAAGTCGATCGTGATCTCGAAGGTCGTGCCGCGATGATGCAGGCGTCGCGTCGTGAGCCCGCGGACGTCGACGTACAGGGGGGCGTTCCACCAGTGGTTGCGCGGTGACGTGGTGGCGAGCCGGATCTTGCCGACGATCTGCGCGTACAGATGCAAGGTGTCCTTCGTCGGACGCCAGTCGGCTAGATGCAGCTCAGGGAGCGTCATCGTCCCGTGAGCACGAATGCGATGTTGTCGAGGTAGCACCAGCTCCAGTCTTCCCCGGGTTCGGCGGAGCGAGCGATCGGGTGACCGGCGCTGCGGGCGTGGGCGGAGGCGTGCCGGTTCGGCGAGCTGTCGCAGCAGGCGACGTGACCGCAGGACTGGCACATGCGCAGGTGCACCCACGATCCCCCGATCGCAAGGCAGTCCTCACAGCCCGCGATGTCGTGGGGCAGCTCCGTCAGCTTGACGCTGTCGATGTGCGGACAGACCGCACTCATCTGACCAAGACCTCCATCAACGTCGTTGCGTCGTAGCCGCCGACGTGCAGGACGCCGTCGATGAACAGGGTCGGCGTGCCCCGCACCTCACCCGACGCCAGTCCGCTCTCGACGTCCCGACGAATACGGCACAGGACATCAGAGCCGAATCGATCCTGATCGAAGCGTGCCACGCTGAGCCCGAGCCACGGCATACCGCTGCAGATTGTCGTCGTCGAGTGCCTTCTGGCGATGAAAGAGCAGCTCGTGCATCACGGCAGGCCTGTTCATCTCATTCGACGGCGTCGTGGAGGCGCCCGATCAGTGGCACTTCCCGTACTTCAACG
>DATAEF010000080.1:0-12095 GCA_036258155.1 Gaiellaceae bacterium
CGCGATGTAATGGCGGCGCTTCTCGTCGTCACCGAACGTACGCAGCCGGAGGATCGGTCCCGTGACCTCGACCGCCGTCCTCCAGTCCGCGCCTGCCATCACGACGAGTGCCGCTCCGAGGATCACGCCCCCGCACGCCACAAGGAGCGGGACGCTTGCAAGCGCACCGGCATCGACGAGCGGCGGTCCGAGCACGTAGAGGAGGAGCCCGGAGGCGACGACCACGGCTAGACCGACACCGAACGCGACCAACGGATCCGCGCCCCAGGCCGGGGGCCACACGCGAGGGTACGAGATGCGGATTCGCCGCCAGCGCCCTCCGTATGCACTCCACGCTTCCGTATCCGACTCGGTTCCCATCGGCAGCGGGCTGCTCGCACCAGAAGCCACCCCGAGCGCCGCGCCGTACGCCAGGAGTCGATCCCAGAGCTCGACCGTCAAAGGCGAATGCGTCGGGAAGACCTCGTTCTCCCCGAGCTCCGCCCGAACGCCGAGCCATCTCGAGGCCGCCGCGAGCCCTTCCGATGTTGCCCGCTGCGGATGTCGAGCGCGGATCCAGCCGAGCAGCGCGACACCTCCGAACAGGACCACGAGCCCGGCCCCGAGCTCCCAGACCGCCCACGTCAGCGCCGCCGGGATCAGCGCGGCGCCGGTGAGCAGAGTGAACACACGTCCGCCTATAGCATCCTCGGACAGCCGGCGCCGCTGGGCGTCGGCCACGACCTCGTTCGAGAACCGGCGCCTCCAGCGGGTGGAATCGCTGGCGGGCCCTGTGGTCAGCGCCTTCGCGGGCACCACGCCGTCTCGTGCTCGGGCGACCAGAAGGTCGAGGACACGCCGCTCGTACGCGTTCAGGGGCTCGTCGACGTTCTGTCGGAGGCGGACGTAGAAGACACCCGGACCGCGCTGCTCGACATCGACGACGTTCCGAGCGGCGAGGTCGATGAGCGTCGCGGGAACAGCCTCGTCCGTTACCCGGAAGCCATTGACGAGAAAGTTTGCAACCGCTGGCGGCTCGGGTCCCAGCTCGAGCGTCTTGGGCCCGATCGGCGGCTCGGGCGGACGACGCGACAGGAAGACCACGCCGGACGCGGCGAGCCACACGGCGCCCGTGGCCAGCGCCGCGAGAGCGAGCGCGAGATCAGTGCCTTCGAGGCCGACGTCCACCGCTGCCGACGAATCGTGTCTGCCTGGGCGGACGAGGCGCTAGTCGTCCGGAGCGACGAGTCCGGGGGAGGGGCGCACGACCCGCACCACCGGCGCGCCCTCGACGCTCTGAACCTTGTTGTCCACTCCACCCCGACGAACCTGGACGATCGTCATCGGGCTTTCCGAGATGTCGCCGTTCGCGTTGAACCCGAAGCCTCCGAGCAGGCCGTCCGAAATGCGAGTGCGGAACAACTCTTCCACGACGGAGCGCCGCGTCCCGTCCGAGCGCGCGATGGCGTCGAGGAGCACTTCAGTCGCCTGCGCGGCATACACGGCCGAAGGCTCGACTGGAACGCCGCGCTGCGTGGCGCCGAAGCTCGTCGCCCAGCGAGCCGCCGCGGGAGGCAGCCGCTCCCAGAGCACGCCTGGGATGCTGAGGTACATGCCGCGCGCTGCACCGTCCGACTTCTTGACGAGGAGCGAGACTGGCGCCAGGCCGCTCGGCCCGAGAAGAGCAACGTCGCCCGAGAGACGACGGCGCAGGTCGCGAATCACGCCGCCCGCGTTCGTATCGATGAGTCCGCCGACGTAGACCGCGGCGGCTCCCGAATCTGCGACGCGACGCACCACTACGGTGTACTCGTCCGCACGCGGATCCCAGGACGCCCGCCCGACTACCTCGAGGCCGACCCGCCGGGCGGCTGTCTCGAATGCCGTCGCCTGAAGCGCTCCGTATCCGGGATCTCCGTCGTCGAGCACGAAGACTCGGGTTCGCCCACGATCGCGCGCGAGCAGGGCGAGCGCGGCGCCCTCGAGGTCGTCGGTCGGGAAGACACGCACGTAGTTGCGCACGCCGGTCGGGTACAGCGCGGCGGGCAGGGAGGGATCGACTCCCGCCCCCTGCCGCGTCAAGCCGACGAAGGAGTTGAACGGCGAGATCATCGCAAGTGGACCCTCAGGAGCGCGATTCAGCTCAGGGAGAGCTGCCACAGCGCAGGCCGAGTTGAAGGTCCCCACGACGCCGATCACGTCAGCGTTCTGGGCGTACGCGCGAGCGTTGGACGCGCACTTCGCCTCGTCGTAGAGCCCCGTGGTCGCGATCGAGTCGTCGCAGGACTGGTAGGCGACGCGGTACGGACCCGCGCGGAAGCCTCGCTCGCGAAGGACGAACGCGATGGCATGCGCCATCTGTATCGCGCTGACGCGATCGCCTCCCTGCAACGGCAGGTCTGACGTGACCAGAAAGTCCGCTCGACGGTGCGTGTCCGCCAGCGGCGGCTCGCACACGTTCGGCGCGAAGGTCGCCACCCCGATCGCGTCGGACGTCACGGACGCAACGGCATCGGGGATCACTGTGACCCACACCGTGTCGCCGTCGATCGCGAGCGACCGGGGTATGCCGTCGAGGTCGATCGTGTGCAGGACTCGGGTGGTCTCCGCGTCGACGTGGGTGAGCGTGCCGGCGATCGGGTTGGCCACCCAGACGCCGCTCGGGGCGACGGCGAGGTCCGCGATTCCAGGCGCGAGCTCGGTCGCGCCGACCGACTCGGCGCGCCCTGCGCCGATCCGCCAAAGCGTTCCGTCCGCCGGCACCGTGACCCACGCCGCGTTCCTGCCGACGGCGATCGATCCGACAGATCCGGGAGGAATGGACGCCCGTCGCACGACGCGCCCTGAGCGCTCGTCCAGCCGCACGACCGCACCGTCGACACCGACCACCCAGACGCCGGCGCCTCCCGTCGCGACCGCCGCCGCGGGCACGTCACGAATTGTCCTCGTGATGGCACCCGTCGTCGCGTCGGCTCGCACTACCGAGAAGTCCGGTGCAACGGCCCAGAGCGCGTCCCTCGACACGGCGAGGTGGTTGTCGACGAGATTCGATGTGGAGCCGCCAACGCGCCGAAGACCGATCGCCGCCCGCTCGGTGCGCGTCGTCGGATCGAGACGCGCCACCGCCGTGGCCACCGGCCCGATGAACTGCGTGTCCTTCAATCGTCGGCCGTTGGCGATCCAGACCGAGCCCGCGCCGAACGCGATGTCCGTTGGTGTCGCCCCGGTTGCAAGCGTCTCGACGACTCGCGAGGACGGCACGACACGAAGCACCGTGCGCGCGTCTGCATCCACGAGCCACAGCGCGCCGCCACCGACAGCGACGGCTGACGGGGTACGACCCGCGGGAATGCGCCGCACGATCTCGCCGGAGTCCGCGCCGATGCCGATGACCGATCCCCCGCCGGTTGCTGCGGCTGCACCGGCGGTGTCGTCGCCCCTCACGGCGACCGCGGCGAGCGTCGCGGCGAGGAGTGCCGAACCGACCGCAGTGGCGACCAACACGGCCCAGCGTCGCCGTCGCCGAGCGGACGGCGGCCGTGGCGGGCGGAGCGACTCGTCGTGCGTGAGGATCGCCTGCTGTAGCTCCTGAAGCTCACGTCCGGGCTCGAGCCCGAGCTCGGTGACGAGCGTCTGGCGCGCCTCCGCGTAGGCGTCGAGCGCGTCCGACTGGCGCCCCGAGCGGTAGAGCGCGAGCATCAGCTGGCCGCGGAGCCGCTCGCGAAGCGGCTGTGCACGGACGAGCGACCTGAGCTCGCCCACGAGCTCCGACTGTTGCCCGCGAGCGAGGTCGGCGTCGATCCTCGTCTCGAGGGCCGCGAGTCGCTCTTCGCCGAGCACACGGGCCGATTCGACAGCGAACGGCTCGTTCGCGAGGTCGGCGAGCGCCGGGCCGCGCCAGAGGGCGAGCGCGCGTCGAAGGATCTGTGCAGCCTCGTCTGGCGCGCCGTCGTCGAGCTCACGCCGCCCCCGCTCGACGAGCGTTCGGAAGCGCTCGAGATCGACGTGCTCGGGCGCGATCTCGAGGGCGTAGCCCGGCGCCCGCGTGACGAGCACGGTGTGCGGCTCGACCGCCTTCCGAAGACGCGAAACGTGCTGCTGCAACGCAGTCTGTGCGTCCGCAGGCGGCTTTTCGCCCCAGAGCTCGTCGATGAGCCGGTCGCTCGAGACGACTTCGCCCGCGCTGAGCACGAGGATCGCCAGAACGCTGCGCTGCCTCGTTCCGCCGAGCGCCAGCCGCCGGTCGCCGTCGAACACCTCGAACGGGCCGAGAACGCGGAAGTCGAGCGTGCTCGCCAGGTGGCGAACGTACCACGACGCGGCTGTCAGCCCGCTGACAGCGGCCTGGAAGCGGCTTGCGAGCGTGCCGGCGGACGATCCGCGCGACCGATCGATCGAGAGGAGGACGGGATGAGGCTTCTCATGCTGGGACTCGTCATCGCACTCGCCGCGGCTGGCTGCGGAGGCGGATCCGACGAGCAGACGGCACCGCTACGGACGGGCGTCTACGAGTACGAGCTCAGCGAGCAGTACCTGCTCGATAGCGGGATCAGCGAGCATCAGGCCGCGACCGAGTCCGGAGCGCACACGACCACGCTGTCGGAGGACGGCACCTTCGTCGACTCGTGGCGCACCGCGGAAGGCCGGACGGGCTCCTGTAGGGGCACGTATGAGGGGGGCGAGGGGAGCCGCGTCACCTTCAAGTGGACGAGCGGATGCTTCGGCGACTGGGAGATGTCGTATGCGGTCGAGGGCGATCAGGTCACGTGGAGCGACCAGCAGCCCCTCCCTCCGTACGAGTCAGACGAGGACCAGAAGGTCACCGAAGTGTTCAACAGCGTGCCGTGGACGCGCGTCGGAAACGCGTCGTGAGCGGCCTACTGGGAAGGAGCCCAGGGATGAGGTTCATGTTGATCACGAAGCTAATTGCGGTTGCCGGTCTCGTCGCCGTCGGATCGCTCGCGGTCGGCAGCGCGGCGGCAGGAACCGATCGTGTTGTGCACTACCGCGACACGGCAGGCCCGTTCACGAACGTCTGGGGATCGTGCGGCGCCATCGAGACCGTCACGGTGACGGTCCGTGGCACGGCGTACTTCGACGGCAACGGAGACTGGGTGCGGACGATCGAGCACTTCGCCTACGACAGCGAGCTGTCGGGGCCCGGCGGAACGATTCCGTTCGACGCCCACCAGAACCTGGAGATCACGGCAGCGGGAATCCTCACGCTGACCGGCCAGGGGCCGAATGTGCGGGCACCCGGGCGCGGTGTCCTCTACCAGGACGTCGGGCGTCTCGTTGTCGATGTCACGGTGCCGTTCCCCGGCGACACGCTCTTCGCGTCGGCGAAGACAGTCAGTTTCGAGGCGTTCGACCCGGACAAACTGGGGGCTGCGATCTGCGCAGCGCTCGCCGGGAAGTGAGAGGCGAGTCGGAGATCGGGGCCGCGCTACGCGGCCTTGATCTCCATGATCTTGAACTTCACCTTCGAGCCGCGTGGCGTGATCACCTCGACCGTCTCGCCCTTCTTGCGCCCGATGATCGCCTTGCCCACCGGCGACTCGTTCGACAGTTTTCGCTCGGCGGGATTCGCCTCGGCCGAGCCGACGATGAAGTACTCGACCGTCTCCCGGGCGTCCACGTCGCGAAGGCGTACGACGGATCCGATCGAGACGACGCTCGTGTCGACCTTTTTGACGTCGATCACGCGGGCGTTTGCGAGGCGCTCCTCGAGCTGGGCAATGCGATGCTCGAGCATCATCTGCTCGTTCTTCGCGTCGTCGTACTCCGCGTTTTCGGCGATCTCGCCGAACTCGCGGGCAGCGGCGATGCGCTCCGCGATCTCCCTGCGCTTCTCGGTCCGAAGCCGGTTGAGCTCGCTCTTGAGCTGCTCGTGGCCGTCCGGGGTGAGGATCACGTCCTTCACGAAACGCCTCCAGAGACGAGATTGCGGGGCCCCCCGGCCCCGACAACGGCCGGGAATGGTAGCGACTGCCGCGGACGCCAGTCAACAGGCTCGGCAGTACCATCTTCGAGGCGTGGTCGAGCTCCGAGAGTCATGGAAGATCGGTCCGGTCGAAGTGCCGACCCGGCTCGTTCTCGCCCCGATGGCCGGTGTGAGCGTCCAGGCGTTCCGCCGCCAGGGGCGCCGCTACGGCGCCGGCCTCGTCTGCTCGGAGATGGTGAGCTGCGCAGGCATCGAGCACCGCAACGAAAAGACTCTCGGCTACCTGCGCGTCGCGGCCGACGAGCACCCACTCGCGATTCAGCTCTTCGGCTCAGACCCCCGCGCGATGGGTGACGCCGCGCGCATGGTGGAGGCCGTCGGCGCGGACATCGTCGACGTCAACTTCGGATGCCCGGTGAGGAAGGTGACACGGACGGGAGCAGGCGCGCACCTGCTCGATGAGCCGGAGAGCGCGTGTCGCATCGTCGCTGCCATCGCAGGGTCGGTGGACGTGCCGGTGACCGTGAAGCTCCGCCGTGGGGTGCGGAACGGGTCGCGTGCATGCCTCGAGCTCGGCCCGAAGCTCGTCGAGGCCGGTGCCTCCTCGCTCACGCTCCATCCGCGCTCCGCGGAGCAGATGTACACAGGGACGGCCGACCACGCGCTGACGGCGGAGCTCGTGTCGCTCGTGGAGGTCCCGGTTGTGGCGTCCGGTGACGTGACGTCGCGCGTGCGAGCACAGGCCGTGCTCGCGGAGACGGGTGCCGACGCGGTGATGGTGGGGCGCGGAGCACAGGGCAATCCGTGGGCGCTGCGCGAGATAGTCGACGGTCACGCCGGCGAGCCGAGTCGCGAGGAGGTCGCAGCCGAACTCGTCCTCTTCATCCGTGAGGCGGTGCGCGAGTTAGGGGAGCGCCGGGCATCTGGATTCCTTAAGAAGTTCTACGGCTGGTACCTCGGGCAAGGTCGTTTCCCGAAGCCGTTCAAGCAGGAGCTCCTCCAGCTCGAATCGACCGAGGAGGTGGAACGACGGCTGCTTGCGGCTGCCCCGGGCGCGATTTCGCTCCTCGAAGCGCTCGAGGCGGAGATACCTACGGGCGCCGAGATGACGCTCGAGCTTCCGATCTCGATCTACGGCGGCGGCTGATCCGTTCTGGCTGCGAAGGGTGAACCGCGAGCGGATGCCTCGGTTCCCCACCGAAGCCTCCTCAGTCCTCTGTGATGTTGCCCGCAAGCGCGGTCGCGACCCCGAGCCCGACGTAGACGGTTCCGGTGACGTAGCGCTGGGTCCGCACGAATCGGCGCGAACGCCGAAGCATTCCGCCCGCAGTGCCTGCAGCGAGCGCCCAGATCGAGTCCGTGACGAGGCCCAGCAGCGCGAAGAGGACTCCGAGGAACGCGATCTGAAGCGCCGGACGGGCAGCGTTCGGGTCGACGAATTGCGGCAGGAATGCAAGGAAGAAGAGCGCCGTCTTCGGATTCAGGACGTTGACGACGATGCCCTGCGCGAACGCGCGACGGAGGTTCTGCTCGCCTCCGAGGGCGAGGTCCGGCTCGGCGCGGCGCGAGAACAGGGTCCACAGCCCGAGCACGACGAGGTAGATCGCACCTGCGACCTTGACGGCAGTGAATGCGACGGCCGAGGAGACGATCAGCGCCGACAGGCCGAGCGTCGCCGCCGCGATGTGGACGAGCGTCCCCACGTGGATTCCCACGACCGACGCGAGCCCCGCTCGGCGCCCCTCGTGGATCGACCGGGCGACGATGTAGACGACCGCCGGCCCGGGGACGAGCAGAAGCGCGAGCGCGGCGACGACGAAGAGACCGAGGGAGGGTGCGTCTGGAATCACCGGTTCAGCTCCCAGACGAGCCGAAGACCTTCGAGGGTGAGGAAGGGATCGACCCGCTCGATGGTCCGTGAGTGTGGCGCGACGAGGTCCGCGAGGCCGCCGGTGGCGACAGCTCGCGCCTCCGCTCCCAGCTCGTCGCGAATACGCCCGACGATGCCGTCCACCTGACCCGCGAAGCCGTAGACGAGGCCCGACTGCAGGCCCGCAACCGTCGTCTTTCCTATGACCGTCGGCGGTGGGGTGTAGTCCACCTTCACGAGGCGCGCTGCTCGCGCGAAGAGCGCATCCATCGAGATCTCGATTCCGGGTGCGAGGACGCCGCCCACGTACTCCCCCTCGGGGGAGACGACGTCGAAGTTCGTCGAGGTACCGAAGTCGACGACGATGACGGGCGCGCCGTAGCGCTCCTTCGCAGCAACGGCGTTCACGATCCGGTCGGACCCGACCTCGCGAGGATCGTCGTACCGAATCTGGATTCCCGTCTTGACTCCTGGGCCCACCACGAGCAATGGCGCATGCACCCACTTGCCCGCGAGCAGGTCCCACTCCCGTATCAGCACCGGCACAGTCGACGCGAGGGAGATTCCGTCGACGCTGTCGAGGTCGAGGAGACCAGTCAGCAGGACGCCGAGCTCGTCGGCCGTGGTGGATCGTTCCGTGGCAACACGCCAGTGGTCGGCGAGCTCGCCATTCCCGTACAGCCCGAGAACGGTCTGGGTGTTACCCACGTCGACTGCCAAGAGCACCGCGCAAGTGAATCAGAGCCGCTCGGTGTCAGACACCCCGTGTGTCAAGAGCAATCCGTTACGCGATCGTGCCAACTACTCCACAGCACTTTCGTCTCCGCTGTTCGCGCTGCCCCGACAGACGAGGAAGCAGTAGCCGGCTCCACTTGGGCCACGGCCGTTCGAGCCCGGGGGCCCAGTGTCTGACACTCGAGTTGTCGACGCCCTCATCACTCAGTAGAGTCGAGCAACGGTGTTTCGCAGGCGGAGTCGAGGCAAGTCGGGACCCGCGATCGCGCTCGCGGGGGCGGGTTTCGTCGCCGCGGGGAGTACGGCCGCGGTCGTTTTTCGCCGGCGCCGGCGAGCCACGGGAGCGCCGCCGGCGAACGCCGAGCGAATCGTCAGGCGCTTGCTCGAGGAGCCCTGGAAGGGCAACTTCGACGTGATCGAGGAGTGCGTGGCGCCCGGCTACGTCGGTCACGACCCTGCAGAGCCCGAGCCGATCCGGGGTCCCGCAGGCGTGCGGGCGAACTTCGACAAGTACATCGCGGCGTTCCCCGGTGGCGTGGTCACGGTCGACGACCAGATCTCCGAGCATGAAAACGTCGCGACGCGCTGGACCGGGCGCGGCACACATTCGGGCGAGATCGCCGGCATCGCCCCCACGGGCAGGGAGGTCACGGTCACCGGACTGACGATCTCGAAGCTCGAGGGCGGCAGGATCGTCGAGGAATGGACGACCTGGGACACGTTGGGGATGCTCGTCCAGCTCGGTGCGGTCCCCGAACCGGCTCGGGCGTAGATCGTCCTCCGATATGGCCGCTCGAGGTTGCGCTCGAGCGGGGTGCTCTCGAAGGGACACGGGTCGCGACCGCGAAGTACGGCTTCCCACACGGGATGTCAAGCGCCTTCGCCCACTCCCACTACATGCCGTGCGACGAGTGCGGCGCTTCGCTCGCGGCCGACGAGCGAGACGGGCACGTCTGCGATCCCGAGCGTCGCCTCGAGTATCGGCTCGTTCAACTTCGCGACGAGGTTGCGGGGTTCGAGCACGACCTGCGCGGCTACCTCGAGTCGCCCCAGGGAAAGTTCGCACAGTGGCTGGCGGAGCACAACCGCCGCCGCCCGTCCCCGTAGGGGCGAGACGTTACCCAGCCCCGGCGACACTTGCGTCGCCTTACGGCGTGTCGTCTTCGCCCAGGAGAGGCTGGCCGATGCGCTCCGCGAGAGCCTCGGCGGTCAGACGCGGCTCCTCGCCCTCGCCACGCAGCTCTTCAACCGTGACGTCACCCGACGTGTAGACCTCCGCCCGCGGAATGATCCGGCTGGGCCGGTTCTTGTCCCAGACCCACACGTCCTCCATGCGGACGTGGAAGAACGGGTAGCTCGCCTGCGGGAGGGCTTCCACGTCGAGCTTGTTGCAGAGGTAGGTGGCGTCCTGCGTGAGCACGCAATAGCGAAAGAGAGAGAAGACGGCCGAGTACTCGCGCTTGAGCGAAAGTTCGAGCTCGGCCTCGAACTCGTCGAGCTCGTCGAGGTGGGACATCGCGCCCAGTGTAGATGAGTGACGCCACGATCTCGCGCGTGCGACCGCGGGATCCCGCGTCACGGCCACTCACGCTGCCGAGGAGGCGATCTCAGGGCATCAATCATCGAGCGCCCCGAGCAGCTCGGAAACGGGCCCGTGCCCGGCGACCTCGAGCGCGGGATCGAGATCCACGAGCGGCTCGAGCGCGAACCGACGCTCGTGGAGACGGGGATGAGGAACACGGAGGCCAGGCTCGTCCACGACGTCGTCGCCGTAGAGCAACAGGTCGAGATCGATCGCCCTCGGGCCCCAGCGCTCGCCGCGGATCCGCCCCAGCTCCCGTTCGATCCGCAGGAGCGTCCCCAGGAGCTCGTGTGGGTCGAGGGTCGTCTCGAGGGCGACGGCTCCGTTCAGAAACCGCGGCTGGTCGACCATGCCGACCGGGTCCGTCTCGCGGAGCTCGGAGACTCGGACGACGTCGACCCGGTCGGTTGCGGCGAGCAGCGCAACAGCTCGGCGAAGCGTCTGCTCCCGCTCTCCGATGTTGGCTCCGAGTCCGATGTACGCGCGCGGCACTACCGATCGCGTTCCACGATCACTGCTGCGTGGTCGACCGGCGGGTCGAGCACGACGTCCGGCTTCCGGACACGGACGCGGACTCGCTCGACGGCGGAAAAGCGCTCGAGGATGCCGTCTGCGAGCGCCCCCGCGAGGCCTTCCAGCAGGAGGCGCTCCTTCCCCGCGAACACCCGACGCACGAGTTCCGCCAGCCGCCGATAGTCGACGGTGTCCTCGATCCGGTCGGTCTCCGTCGCCTCGCCGCTGACGTCGACCCAGAGATCGACGAGGAACCGCTGTCCGAGCCTCCGCTCCGCTTCGAGATACCCGTGGTGCCCGAAGACGACCAGCCCTTCGAGCTCGATGGTCATGCCGTCACCTGCCCTCGCTCCACTGCAACTGCGACGGCGAGCGCCTCCACGGTTTCGCGGACGTCGTGCGCGCGGATCATCCACGCGCCGCGCTCGTACGCGGCGACGGCGGCCGCGAGCGAGGCGGCCAGGGTCGCCTGCGTCGCGGCGGGATCGCCGAGCACCTTGCCGAGCGTGCTCTTGCGAGACACGCCGACCAGGACGGGCCGGCCCAGCGAGCCGATCTCGTCGAGCCGGCGGAGCAGCTCGAGGTTGTGCTCCGGCGCCTTCCCGAAGCCGATGCCCGGATCGACGCAGATCCGATCCTCCGCGATCCCCGCGCCGACGGCGAACGCGATCCTCTCTTCGAGGAACCCCATCACGTCCGATACGACGTCGTCGTAGCGCGGAGCGGCCTGCATCGTCCGCGGCTCGCCCTGCATGTGCATGAGGCAGACGAACGCGTTGCGCGCGGCAACGACGCCCACCAGCTCAGGGTCGCCACGTAGCGCCGTGACGTCGTTCACGAGCTCGGCGCCGAGCTCGAGCGCGCGCCGCGCCACGACGGCCTTCGTCGTGTCGATCGAGAGGGGAACACCAGTGAGCCCCTCGAGCACCGGCGTCACTCGCCGGAGTTCCTCGTCTGCCGAGACCGGAGCCGCACCCGGCCGAGTGGACTCACCACCGACGTCCACGAGTGATGCCCCTTCCGACGCCAAGCGGCGTCCGTGCTCGACCGCGAGGTTCGAGTCCAGGAAGCGCCCGCCATCCGAGAAACTGTCGGGCGTGACGTTGAGCACCCCCATCACGGCCGGCCTCGGCCAGCGCTCCTCGAACGACACCGGCTCAGCGCTCACGGCGCGCAGCGTAGCGTCGTCCGAGACCGCGAGGAGAATCCCTCCCCATGAGCACACACACGGGAAACACCGGCCCATTGGGCCAGCAGCGTGGCATCGGCTTCGGAATCCTGCTCTTCATCGTCACGTTGGGGATCTATTCGCTGTACTGGGTCTTCAAGACGCAGGACGAGGTCAAGGAGCACTCAGGTCAGGGCGTGGGTGGCGTTCTCGGCCTGGTCATCTACATCGTGGTCTCGATCGTCTCGTGGTTCCTGATCCCGTCCGAGATCGGGAAGATGTTCAAGCAGGACGGTCGCGAGGC
>DATAEF010000081.1:0-54028 GCA_036258155.1 Gaiellaceae bacterium
GGCTGTGTCCATCTCGCGCGAGCTCGCTCTCGAAGCACTGGCCGAGCGTGCGGGAATCGAAGTCTCGGACGACGAGGTGAAGGCGTATCTGCGCGAGGAGGCCGAGTCGGCCGGCGAGGAGGATCCTGACGGCCTCGTCGACGACGTATGGGCGCACGGCCAGCAGGAGTCGATCCGGGAGGATCTGCGCCTGCGTGCGGCGCTCGATCGTCTCGTCGCCGACGTCAAGCCGATCGCGCCCGACCTCGCCTCCGCGCGAGAGAAGCTGTGGACACCCGACAAGGAAAAGGCCGAGGGAGACACGAAGTTGTGGACCCCCGGCAGCAAGGAGAACGACCTATGAGCCCCCTGATTCCGATGGTCATCGAGCAGACCTCGCGTGGCGAGCGCTCGTTCGACATCTACTCGCGTCTGCTCAACGAGCGGATCATCTTCCTCGGCACCCCGATCGACGATCAGATCGCGAACCTCGTCGTCGCCCAGCTGCTCCACCTCGAGTCGGAGGATCCCGACAAGGACATCTCGATCTACATCAACTCGCCGGGCGGCATCGTCTACGCAGGTCTCGCGATCTACGACACGATGCAGTTCATCAAGCCCGACGTGCAGACGATCTGCGTCGGAATGGCCATGTCCATGGGTGCGGTCGTCCTTGCCGGCGGCGCGCCGGGGAAGCGCAGCGCGCTGCCCCATTCGAAGATCCTCATCCACCAGGGCTCGGCGGGCTTCTCGGGCCAGCCGACCGAGATCGAGATCCAGGCGCGGGAGGTAATCAGCCTCAAGCGGCTAATGGAGGAGATCATGGCGAAGCACACGGGCCAGGACATCGAGAAGGTCTCGAAGGACATGGATCGCGATTTCTACATGACCGCCCCCGAGGCCAAGGAGTACGGGCTCCTCGACACGGTGATCGAGCACCGTTCATAGGTATCCCCTTCCCCTAACCCTGAAATCGGAGTAAAAGGAGAAACGTGGCTCGGGCGAGCGAGGGAAACGAGCAACTCCTCTGCAGCTTCTGCGGCAAGAGTCAGCGACAGGTCAAGAAGCTGATCGCTGGACCTGGCGTCTACATCTGCGACGAGTGCATCGATCTCTGCAACGAGATCATCGACGAGGAGCTGACGTCTCCTGCCCAACTCGACCTCGACAATCTCCCGAAGCCGCTCGACATCTACTCCGTCCTGAACGACTACGTCGTCTCGCAGGAGGAGTCGAAGCGCACGCTCGCGGTCGCGGTGTACAACCATTACAAGCGCGTCCGCATGGGCCAGGAGGACGCGGAGGTCGAGCTCCAGAAGTCGAACATCCTTCTCCTCGGTCCGACTGGTTGCGGCAAGACGCTCCTCGCGCAGACGCTCGCCCGCATCCTCAACGTTCCCTTCGCGATCGCAGACGCGACCGCGCTGACCGAGGCGGGCTACGTCGGAGAGGACGTCGAGAACATCCTCCTGAAGCTGATCCAGGCGGCCGACTTCGACATCAAGAAGGCCGAGACCGGGATCATCTACATCGACGAGGTCGACAAGATCGCACGGAAGGCCGACAACCCTTCGATCACGCGCGACGTCTCGGGTGAGGGCGTTCAGCAGGCACTGCTCAAGATCCTCGAGGGCACGGTCGCCTCGGTGCCGCCCCAGGGCGGACGCAAGCACCCACACCAGGAGTTTCTGTCGATCGATACGACGAACGTCCTCTTCATCTGCGGCGGTGCGTTCGCCGGCCTCGACAAGATCATCGAGCGTCGAATCGGGAAGAACACGATCGGCTTCGGCGCCGACATTCGCTCGCGGAACTCAACGGAGAGCGCGGAGCTGCTCTCGAGCGTGATGCCCGAGGACCTCATGTCGTTCGGCCTCATCCCGGAATTCGTGGGGCGGCTGCCCGTTGTCTCAGCCGTACACCAGTTGACGCGAGAAGACCTCGTCGAGATCCTCACCGAGCCCAAGAACGCGCTCGTTCGCCAGTACCAGCGCTTCTTCGGCTACGACTCGATCGAGCTCGTGTTCACCGACGACTCGCTGTGGGAGATCTCGGACCGCGCGCTCGCTCGCGAGACCGGCGCGCGAGGGCTGCGCTCGATCATCGAGTCCGCGCTCCTCGACGTGATGTTCGAGCTGCCGTCACGCTCTGACGTGACGAAGTGCGTGATCACGAAGGAGACGATCTCGAAGGGGCTGAAGCCGACGCTCCTCACGAGCGCCGAGGGCGCGCTCGACGAGCTCGACGAGCTCGCCGAAGAGTCCGCCTAGAGCCTTTCCCCGTTCGGTTGACGGTCGACCGTAGGGTCGATATAGCTAACCGGTCCGAACGGGTTCGAGGAGGTCCGAATGACGTCGACCGCGTACGACACCGATCGTGCCGAAGCGTTCGCCGGGCGCATGCTCGAGCTGCTCAACAGCGGGGCGCTCGCCGTGATGATCTCCGTCGGCCACCGCACTGGGCTCTTCGACGCGCTCGCCGAGACGGACGCAGCGACGAGCCAGGAGCTTGCGGACGCTGCCGGCCTGAACGAACGCTACGTTCGTGAGTGGCTCGGCGCGATGACCGCCGGGCGCATCGTCGAGTACGAGCCCGACACCGCCCGCTATCGGCTCCCGGCCGAGCACGCCGCCTGGCTGACTCGAGCTGCGTCGCCCGACAACCTCGCGGTGGAAGCGCAGTGGATCACGACCCTTTCGACTGTCGAGGACGACATCGTCGAGTGCTTCCGTCAGGGTGGGGGCGTTCCGTACGAGCGGTACTCGCGGTTCCACGAGGTGATGGCCGAGGAGAGTGCCCAGACCGTGCTCTCCGTTCTGTTTTCGCACATCCTCCCGCTCGTCCCCGGGATGACCGAACGTCTGGACGAGGGCGCGCAGCTTCTCGACCTCGGCTGCGGACGGGGCCGCGCTCTCCTGCTGCTCGCGGAGCGGTTCCCGCGGAGCACGTTCCTGGGCTACGACCTGTCGGGGGATGCGATCGCGCATGCGGCGGCGCAAGCGGGTGAGCGCAGGCTCGAGAACGTCAGCTTCGTGCAGCGCGATCTCAGCACCTTCGACGTGGACGCTGAGCCCGAGGCGTTCACGTACGTCGCGACCTTCGACGCCGTGCACGACCAGGCGCGTCCGCTCGCGATGCTGCGTGGCATTCGGCGCTCGCTGACACCCGACGGCGTCTACCTCATGCAGGACATCCAGGGGTCGAGCCATGTGCACGAGAACGTCGACCATCCAGGCGGGCCGCTCCTCTACATGATCTCGTGCATGCACTGCATGACGGTCTCGCTCGCGCAAGGTGGCGACGGGCTGGGGGCGATGTGGGGCGAGCAGAAGGCGCGCGAGCTCCTAGCCGAAGCCGGGTTCTCGTCGGTCGACGTGCATCTGCTGGACCACGACCCGTTCAACGCGTACTTCGTCGTGCGGCCCTGACCGCGGGGTCGGACCGCACGGGTCCGCTCCTCCGATGCCTCAGCGTAGGCTCCGCGCGTGACGTTCACGACTCGGCCGGAGCTCCGTGGCACCTTCGGGATGGTCGCGTCGACGCACTGGCTGGCTTCCCAGGCCGGGATGGCCGTGCTCGAGCGCGGAGGGAACGCGTTCGACGCCGCAGTCGCGACTGGCTTCGTGCTCCAGGTCGTCGAGCCGCACCTGAACGGGCCCGGCGGAGAGGTGCCTGCGGTCTTCTGGTCCGTCGAGCGGGGTGAGCCGCTCGCCCTGTGCGGCCAAGGGGTCGCACCGGCCGCGGCGACGATCGAACGGTTCCACGAGCTCGGCCACGAGCTCGTTCCCGGGACCGGCGTGCTCGCCGCGTGCGTGCCGGGCGCGTTCGGCGGCTGGCTGCTCCTGCTGCGCGAGTTCGGTACCTGGCGCCTCGCCGACGTCCTCGAGTTCGCCATCGGCTACGCCGAGTACGGCTATCCGTTGCACGCTCGGGTCCGCACGACGATCAAGCTGAACGAGGAGCTCCTGCGCGGGTGGCCGGGCTCGGCTGCGCTCTACCTTCCCGTTCCCGAGGCTGGGGCGCTCTTCGGTAACCCGGCGCTCGCGGCGACGTACAGGCGCATTTTCGAGGAGAGCGGAGGAGGTTCGCGCGAGGAGGAGATCGAGCGTGCGCGGCTCGCGTTCTACGAGGGCTTCGTGGCCGAGGAGGTCGACCGCTTCAGCGCAGCCGAGGGCGGGCTGCTCACCGGTGAGGACATGGCCGCCTGGGAGGCGACGATGGAGCCGGTCGCCACGTTCGACTACCGCGGGCTGACGGTGTGTAAGACGCGACCCTGGGCCGCCGGCGCCGTCGGGCTCCAGCAGCTCGCGCTGCTCCAAGGCTTCGATGTCGCCGTGCTCTCCGAGACCGAGCTCGTCCACGTCGTCACCGAGTGCGCGAAGCTCGCCTTCGCCGACCGCGATGCGCTCTACGGCGATCTCGCAGACGTTCCGCTCGACGTGCTTCTCTCCGTCGAGTACAACGACGCGCGTCGAGCACGCGTCGGGGAATCCGCGTCCGCGGACTACAGCCCGGGCCTCGGACGACTCCCGCGGATCCACGACCTCGCCGCCACGGCCGGCTCGGGCGAGCCGGGCCGCGGGACCGTGCATCTGGATATCGCCGATCGCTTCGGGAACATGATCTCCGCGACGCCCAGCGGTGGCTGGCTGCAGAGCTCGCCGGTGATACCCGAGCTCGGCTGGCCGCTCGGCACCCGTGCGCAGATGTTCTGGCTCGAGGACGGCCTGCCGTCGTCGCTTCGTCCCGGCACGCGCCCGCGTACGACGCTTTGCCCCGGCCTGGTGCTGCGTGAGGGCGAGCCGTACCTGGTGTGGGGGACACCCGGCGGAGACCAGCAGGAGCAATGGGCGCTCCACGTCCTCCTCCGTCACGTCGATCGCGGCATGAACCTGCAGGAGGCGATCGACGCTCCCGAGTTCCACACCGACCATCTCATCTCGTCGTTCTTCCCCCGCGGGTTCGAGCCGAAGTCGCTCGTCCTCGAGTCGCGGTTCGGAGGACGAGTCGTCGCGGATCTCCAACGACGCGGGCACGAGGTGTCGCTGTGGCCGCCGTGGTCGGCCGGGCGCGTGACGGCGGTCGCACGGGAGCCGGACGGCCTTCTCAGGGCGGGAGCGAGTCCTCGAGGCATGCAGGGCTACGCCGTCGGGCGGTAGCGTCTCGCCGGTGACCGGGGAGCGGACTCGCACGTACGGCTGGGACGACCCGTTCGCTCTTCGCGACCGCATGGCCGACCTCTCCGGGCTCGAGCTGATGCAGAAGATGGCCGGAGGCGAGCTCCCGCCGCCGCCCATCGCGCAGACCCTCGGCTTCCGGCTGGTCGAAGCGACGCGGGGCCGGGCGGTCTTCGAGTGCGAGCCCGCGGAGTTCCACTACAACCCGATCGGAGTCGTCCATGCGGGCCTCGCCCTGACGCTCATGGACTCGGCCATGGGGCTCGCGTTCGTCACGACGCTCGACGAGCCTCTCGGATGGACGACGCTCGAGGTGAAGGCGAACTTCACGCGAGCGCTGACCGTCGACACCGGGGTCGTGCGCTGCGTCGGCTCGATCATCCATCCCGGCCGGCGAGTTGCGACGACGGAAGCGCGGGTCGAGGACTCGGATGGCAGGTTGTGCGCGCACGGCACGAGCACGATCCTCGTCCTCTGAAGGACTCGCCCAGACGTCATTGCGCTCGAGTACGTCGAGGGGCTACTCTCGGCTCATGCGCCGCGACAGGAAAGGGCCGTCGCCGTTCCCGGTAGCCGGGCGGCGCCGCAGCGCGTAGCTGCCGAGCGCCGCGATGCCTCCTTTCTAGACTCTGCCTCCTTAGACTGGCGCGCGATGGATCCGCTCTATCGGCCCGACGACGTCGAGACGCGCTGGCAGCGGACCTGGGAGACCGACGGGCTTTACGCCGCGGGCGCGGGCGCGCGCCGCGAGGCCACGTACGTCATCTGCGTGCCGCCGCCGAACGTCACGGGTGAGCTGCACATGGGCCACGCGCTCAACGGCTCGCTCCAGGACGTGCTGGTGCGCTGGCACCGGATGCAGGGCTACGACACGCTCTGGCAGCCGGGGTACGACCACGCGGGAATCTCGACACAGAACGTGATGGAGAAGGAACTCGCGAGGGAGGGCCTCTCGCGCCAGGACATCGGGCGCGAGGCATTCGTCGAGCGGACGTGGGACTGGCTCGAGAAGACCGGCCGTACCATCATGGGCCAGTTCCGCCGCCTGGGCTGCTCGCTCGACTACTCGCGTGAGCGGTTCACGATGGACGACGACTACGTCCACGCGGTGATGACGTTCTTCGTCCGGCTCTGGGATCGGGGCTGGATCTACCGCGCCAACCGAATCGTGAACTGGTGTCCATTTCACCAGACCGCGATCTCCGACCTCGAGGTCGTCCACGAGGAGATGGACGACACGCTGCTGACGATCCGCTACCCCTTCGCGGACGGTGACGGCCGGGAGGGCGTATCGATCGCGACCGTGCGCCCGGCCACGATTCTCGGCGACGTCGCCGTGGCGGTCCACCCGGACGACGAGCGCTACGCGTTGGCGGTCGGCCGCGAAGTCGTCGTGCCGTATACGGAGCGTCGCGTCCCGGTCATTGGAGACACTCGCATCGACCCCGCGTTCGGGACGGGTGCGCTCAAGGTCACGCCCGGGCACGATCCCTTGGACTTCGACATCGGTCGCGACGCCGGGCTGCCCGAGCCGATCGTCATCGGAGCGGACGGGCGCATGAACGAAGCCGCCGGCGACCTCGACGGGCTGACGCAGGAGGAGGCGGGCGCGCGCGTCGTCGCCTGGGCGGACGAGCGTGGGTTGGTCGAGAGGCGCGAGCCGTATCGCCACTCGGTCGGAACTTGCGAGCGTTGCCATTCGCGGATCGAGCCGCTCATCTCGCTCCAATGGTGGTGCGCCATGGAGGAGCCGGCAAAGCCCGCGATCGCAGCGCTCCGCGAGCGTCGCGTGCGCTACCACCCGGAGTCGCAACATCGTTTCGCGATCGCATCGCTCGAGGAGACCCCCGACTGGTGCATCTCGCGGCAGCTCTGGTGGGGGCATCAGCTCCCGATCTGGTACTGCCCTGACGGGCATGCCACCGTGCGCGTTGACTCGCCGACGGCGTGTGCCGAGTGCGGCTCGACCGAGCTCGAACGCGAGTCCGACGTCCTCGACACGTGGTTCTCGTCAGCGTTGTGGCCGTCCGCGACGCTCGGCTGGCCCGAGGAGACGCCGGAGCTCGCCCGCTACTACCCGGGCAACGTGAACTCGACAGCGCGGGAGATCATCCGTCTGTGGGAGAACAGGATGATCTGGACCGGTCTCGAAGCGCTCGGGGACGTCCCGTTCACGGACGTCATCATCCACTCGACCGTGCTCGCAGTCGACGGCCGGCGCATGTCCAAGAGTCTCGGCACGGGCATCGACCCCATGGATCCGATCGAGGAGCATGGCGCCGACGCGACGCGCTACGGCCTCCTCAAGATCTCCTCGACGCAGGACGTGCGCTTCTCCTACGGCGCCATCGAGGAAGGTCGCAAGCTCGCGATCAAGCTCTGGAACGTCGCGCGGCTGATCCTCCAGAATGCGGAGGACGTGACTCCGGCCCTGGCGCCGCGCGACCTCGAGGAGCGTTGGATTCTCGCGCGGATCGACGCGGCGCGGTTCGAGCTCGAGGACGCGTGGGAGCGCT
Organism: Gaiellaceae bacterium; assembly: GCA_036258155.1. Taxonomy (GTDB): domain Bacteria; phylum Actinomycetota; class Thermoleophilia; order Gaiellales; family Gaiellaceae; genus GMQP-bins7. Next base: position 7,673 of record DATAEF010000081.1, read on the forward strand.
TCGACTTCGCCGCCTCGACGGACACGCTCTATCACCTCGTGTTCGACGACTTCTGCGACTGGTACGCCGAGGCGATCAAGCCCCGGCTCTACGACGGCGACCCTGACGCGACCGCGACGGCACTCGCCGCGCTCGGGCGGCTCCTCGCGCTGCTCCACCCGGTGATGCCGCACGTGACGGAGGAGATCTGGTCGCAGCTTCCGGAGCGAGAGACGCGGCTGATCGTCGCGCCGTGGCCGGAGGCGGACGGGCGGTTCGCGGACGCTGTGGGCGCACTCGACAGGGTGCAGGAGGCTGCGCAGATCTTCCGCCGGAGCGGAGTCCAGGTCGAGCTCGGCTCGGACGACGAGCGCCGGATCTTCGCCGCGGTGGTGCGCCCCGAACGCGCACGCGCCGACGGGAACCGCGAGGTTGAGATCGAGCGGCTGCGCAAGGAGGTCGCCCGCGCGGAGGGGATGCTCGCCAACGAACGCTTCGTTGCGAACGCGCCCGCGAACGTCGTGGCCGCCGAGCGCGAGAAGCTCGAGCGCTACCGCCGCGAGCTCGTCGCCCTCGGCGGCTGACGCAGTGTCGGCGGTCGACTGGCTGGACTCGCTCTCGCCCTGGCCGCGCGAGTTCGGCCTCGACGGGATGCGCGCGCTGCTCGCCGAGCTCGGCGAGCCACAGAACGAGTACCCGGCGATTCACGTCGTCGGGACGAACGGCAAGTCGACGGCGACCGTCACGATCGAGCAGCTTCTCCTCTCCGAGGGCCTCTCGGTCGGGGCGACGACCTCGCCGCACGTCGCCGACTGGAGTGAGCGGATCCGCGTGAACGGCCAGGAGGCCGACCTCGAGGCTGCCATCACCCGCGTTCGCGAGGCGGCGGAGCGCCTCGACTCGACCCAGTTCGAGATCGTGACTGCTGCCGCGCTCGCCACCTTCGCCCACGCACGGGTCGACGTCGCGGTCGTCGAGGCCGGGTTGGGCGGACGGCTCGACGCGACGAACGTGCTTCGAACGCGCGTCGTCCTGCTCACGAACGTTGGGCTCGAGCACACGGATGTGCTGGGAACCACGCTCGAGGCGATCGCGCGGGAGAAGCTCGCGGTCGCCCCGGAGGATGCGATCGTCGTGCTGCCCGAGGGGACCTACGCGCACCTCGTTCCCGGTCGCGAGGTGAGGATGGGCGGCGCCCGCGAGGCCGCGGAAGCGTTCGTCGGGCATCCGATCGCGGCCACCCCGTCAGTCGCACTCCCTGGCCGCTTCGAGCAGCGGAACGGCGAGATCCGGGACGGTGCGCACAATCCCGACGGTGCGCGCTACCTCGTCGACCGGCTTCCAGTGGGCGACTACACACTCGTCGTCTCGATTCTCGTCGACAAGGACGCCGACGGGATGCTGCGAGAGCTGGGTCGAGCGGGATCGCGGCTCGTCGCGACGCGATCGTCGTCCGAGCGCGCGCTTCCGGCCGACCGGCTCGCGAGCCTCGCGCAGCGCCACTTCGAGCACGTCGAGGTCGTCGACGATCCGATGGAGGCACTCGCACGTGCGCACGAGCACGGGGACGCGGTGCTCGTGACCGGCTCGCTCTACCTGCTCGGCGACATTGCGCAGCGGGAGCGGCGCGCGGCGTGGCGAGGGTGACGGAGCGGCTGTCCGTGCTCGCATTCGCGGCTCTTCTCGTCGGGGCGATCATCGCGATCGCGTTCGGGCTCGGCTACGGGATCGGCAAGCTTCTGCTATGACCGTGGCCGTGCCGCCGCTTGCGCTGTCGCTCGAGAATCCCGATTGGACCCTTTTCCGAAACCTCGGCATCGGCCTCGTCGTCGTCCTCTGGCTCGCGACCGCCTACTGGACGTTCAAGGACGCGCGCCGCCGGATCGAGGACCCGTGGCTCGTGGCGCTGGCGACGGTCGTCGGCTTTTTCCCACCGTTCCTCGGGCCGATCATCTACATGTTCTTCCGGCCGCCCGAGTACATCCAGGACGCGCGCGAGCGCGAGCTCGAGATCAAGGCGATGGAGGAGCGGCTCTGGCAACTCGATCAGCGCTGCCCCGTCTGTCGTGCGCGCGTCGAGGCGTCCTATCTCGTCTGTCCGGTGTGTACGACGCGGCTGAAGTCGGCGTGCCCGACGTGCGGACAACCGCTCGAGTCGCTCTGGCAGGTCTGCCCGTACTGCGCGACGGAGATCCCGCCCGCCTTGCCGGCGCTCGAGGACCTCACGTCGGCGCCGCGCCGGCGGCCGACGAAATAGACTCCCCGGCCGCATGGCCCGCGAGACGACACTCGTCCTCGTCAAGCCCGACGGCATGGAGCGCCGGCTGGCAGGCGAGATCATCTCCCGCCTCGAGCGTCGCGGGCTCGAGCTGCGCGGTGCGCGTCTTCTGAAGATCCCGAAACCGATGGCGCGCGAGCACTACGCGGAGCACAAGGGCAAGCCGTTCTACGCCGACCTCGTGGAGTTCATCACGTCAGGGCGCGTGCTCGCCCTCGCCGTGAGCGGCGAGTCCGCGATCACGGTGGTCCGGACGATGATGGGTGCGACGAACCCGCTCGACTCGGCACCGGGGACGATACGGGGCGACTACGCGCTCGAGCTCGAGAAGAACATCGTCCACGGCTCGGACTCGAAGGCGAGCGCGCGGCGCGAGCTCGCGCTCTTCTTCCCCGACGGTCTTGTCTGAGCCCGACTACGTCGCGGAGAACCGCGCGCTGTGGACGACGAGCAACGCGCAGTACACGGACGAGCAGGCGGACCGCGCCTGGCGTGCCGAGGAGATCACGTGGGGCATGTTCGGCAATAAGGAGACCGAGGTCGGCGTTCTCGGGGACCTCGCCGGTCTGGATGTGGTGGAGCTCGGGTGCGGCACGGCGTACTTCTCCGCGTGGCTCGCGAGACGTGGCGCGCGCCCCGTCGGGGTCGACGTCACGCCTGCGCAGCTGGATACGGCGAGGCGACTCCAAGCGGAGACCGGGATCGTGTTTCCGCTGATCGAGTCGAACGCGGAGGACGTACCGCTCCCGGACGCCTCGTTCGACCTCGCGGTTTCCGAGTTCGGAGCGAGTATCTGGTGCGACTCCTACCGCTGGATCCCGGAAGCACACCGGCTGCTCCGTCCCGGCGGGCGCCTTGTCTTCCTGAGGAGCAGCCCGCTGGTCATTCTCTGCGCCGTCGAGGAGCCCGACTCCACCTCCGAGCAGCTGCAGCGCCCGCAGCGCGGGATGCATCGGCTCGAGTGGTCGGACGGGAGCGTCGAGTTCCAGCTCGCACATAGCGACATGTTCCGGCTGCTTCGCGATACGGGCTTCGAGGTCGAGGCGCTCATCGAGCTCTTCGCGCCTGACGACGCCGTAACGCACGAGTACTACTCCCACGTCACCGCGGACTGGGCGCGGAAGTGGCCCGCCGAAGAGATATGGGCTGCACGGAAGCGCCTCACCTGACCGGTGGCAGAGCTCGACGTCGTGACCGGCGCGTTCTCGTACACGGGCCGTCACATCGCCGAGGCGCTGCTCGCGCGGGGTCGCCGGGTTCGCACGCTGACGCGACACCTTGACCCGTCCCATCCGCTCGCGACGCGGGTCGAAGTCGCGTCGCTCGCATTCGACGATTCGCTCGGTGCGAGCCTGCGCGGTGTCGACACGCTCTACAACACGTACTGGATCCGGTTCGAGCGCGGCGAGACGACCTTCGACAGCGCGGTTCGCAACACGGCAGCGCTTTTCGGCGCGGCGCAACGCGCCGGCGTGAGGCGCATCGTCCACATCAGCGTCGCAAACCCGGACGATGCCTCTCCCTTTCCGTACTTCCGCGGGAAGGCGCGAACCGAGGAGCTGCTTCGTGAAGTCGGCGCGTCGCATGCGATCGTGCGGCCGACGCTCGTCTACGGACCCGACGACATCCTCGTCAACAACATTGCCTGGGGACTTCGGCACGTTCCGGTCTTCCTCATCGGGGGCGACGGTCGATCGCTGGTACAGCCCGTGTCCGTCACGGACACCGCTGCCCTCTGCGTCGAGGTGGGCGCCCGAGACGACGACGTCACCCTCGATGCAGCCGGGCCGGACCGCTGGGCCTACGAGGACTTCGTCCGGCTGATCCGCCGCGCGGTCCGGGGGCGTGCGCGCATCTGGCACAGCCCGACGGATGTCGCCCTCGCCGCGGCGCGAGTGGCAGGTTTGCTCCTTCGAGACGTCGTGGTCACCCGCGACGAGCTCGGGGCGCTCGGAGCGGGGCTGCTCGTGTCGCACGAGCCACCCGCGGGAAGCGATCGTTTCGAGACGTGGCTCACGGCGAACGCGGATCGGCTCGGCCGCCGCTACACATCGGAGCTCGGAAGGAACTTCCAAGAGTGAGCGCCCGGCTGAGGACCCCTTTCACAATGAGCGACCAGGTCGGGCGATCATCATGAGCGAGGTTCTAATGCTCGCGTCCACGAGCCCGCAGCGGCGCGCGATCCTCGAGCAACTCCGCATTCCGTTCGAGGTCGTCGTTCCCACGTACGTCGAGAACGACCCGCCGGGGCTCGGGCCGGCGCAGCTCGTCCGCCTGCATGCCGAGGGCAAGGCACGCTCCGTCCATGAAGCGGGCCAGCTCACGTTGGGCGTCGACACCGCGGTCGTCCTCGACGGTCGCGCGTACGGGAAGCCGGCCAATCGCGCCGACGCCGTGCGGATGCTCGACGACCTCTCGGGCCGCACCCACTCGGTCGTCTCGGGCGTGTGTCTGCTCGGGGCGGGTGAGGATGTCGTCGCGCACGAGGTCACGGACGTCACGATGCGCTCTCTCTCACGCGCCGCCGTCGAAGCGTACCTCGATAGTGGCGAGTGGGAGGGCCGTGCAGGCTCCTACGCGATCCAGGGCTTTGGTGGCCGACTCGTCGCGCGGATCGAGGGCGACTACCTGAACGTCGTCGGGCTTCCCGGTGCGCTCCTCGTCTCGTTGCTCGATCGTCATGCGCCAAATCTGCTGGAAACCGCATAGGTAGACTCGCGGTTCCTCGTGGCCTGGTTCAAGTCCCTCACCGGCTTCGGCGGCCGCGACATGGCCGTCGACCTCGGCACCGCGAACACGCTCGTCTACGTGCGTGGTCGCGGCATCGTGCTCTCGGAGCCCTCGGTGGTCGCCATCGACCAGCGGACGGGCGAGGTCCACGCGGTGGGTGTCGAGGCCAAGCGCATGCTCGGGCGGACACCCGGGACGATCTCTGCGATCCGCCCGCTCAAGGACGGTGTGATCGCGGACTTCGACGTCACCGAGCAGATGCTCCGCCACTTCATCCAGAAGGTGCACCAGCACCGCTTCGCGCATCCGCGCGTCGTCGTGTGCGTGCCGTCTGGAGTGACCGGAGTCGAGAAGCGCGCGGTCGAGGAGGCGACCCTCTCGGCCGGTGCGCGCCAGGCCTACCTCATCGAGGAGCCGATGGCGGCTGCGATCGTGGCGGGTCTGCCCGTCGCGGAGCCGACCGGGAACATGATCGTCGACATCGGCGGCGGCACGACCGAGGTCGCCGTGATCTCGCTCGGCGGCATCGTCGTCTCACAGAGCATGCGTGTCGGGGGCGACGAGATGGACGAGGCGATCGTGAACCACATCAAGAAGGAGTACAAGCTCCTCGTCGGCCAGCAGACCGCCGAGGAGATCAAGCTCGAAGTCGGGTCCGCGTACCGCCTCAAGGAGGAGCTGTCGGCCGAGGTCCGTGGCCGGGACATGCTCACCGGCCTTCCGAAGACGGTGATCATCTCGTCGGAGGAGGTAAGGCGAGCGCTCGACGAGCCCGTGACCCAGATCATCGACGCGATGAAGTCCACGCTCGACAAGACGCCGCCAGAGCTCGCGGCGGACATCATGGACCGGGGAATCGTTCTCGCGGGCGGGGGGGCGCTGCTCCAGAGCCTCGACGAGCGCGTGCGCTCCGAGACGCAGATGCCGGTGCACCTCGCGGAGAGCCCCCTCACGTGCGTTGCCGTCGGCTCCGGCCGCAGCCTTGAGGAGTTCGACGTCATCCACCGGGCAAGCCGTAGCCGTGTCGCTCGCAGGAACGGCCTGCTCCGGTACTGAGGCGGCGCGGGCGCAGCGCTCGGATACCGGCATCGCCCAGGGTGTTTCGGCCTGCCGCCTCGCCATCTACACTGGCCTGTCGTGTCCCGGCATCGCAGCGCGCGATCGGCGGCGCTGGGCGTGACCGTCCGGCGCATCTCGACGACCACAGCCTCCTCACGCGGCGCACACCCGCTTCGCCGCCGGCTTGTCGTGGGCGTGCTCGTGCTGCTGTCGCTCGTCCTCATCAGCGTGTCGTTCCGCTCGGGAGAGGACAGCCCGCTTACCAGCGTCCAGTCCGCTGGCTCGACCGTCTTGCGGCCGTTCGCAGTGGGCTTCGAAAGGGTCGCGCAGCCGTTCCGGGACGCCTACAGCTGGGCAGACAGCCTGGTCGACGCGCGATCCGAGGCCGAACGGCTCCGAGTGGAGAACCGGGACCTCCTGCAGCGCGCGATCCAGAGCGATTTCGCGCTCCAGGAGAACGACTACCTGCGGCGGCTCCTGAGGTACCTCGACGGCCCTCGGTTCCCCGCGGACTTCAACCCGGTCGCCGCGGAGGTGATCGGCCGCCCGGGCATCGCATTCACGCAGGCGATCGTCGTCGCTGCCGGGTCGAGCAACGGAGTCCGCGTCAACGACCCGGTGGTCACCGCCGACGGGCTGGTCGGCCGCGTCACACGGGTGACTCCGGATACCGCGCGCATCCAGCTGCTGACGGACGAGGAGGCTGCAGTCTCCGCAGTCGACCTGCGCACGAGTGCCCAGGGAATCGTGCGTCACGCCCGGGGCACGCGCGAGACGCTGGTCCTCGACCGCGTTCGCAAGCAAGACCGAGTCAAGGTGGAGGATCAGATCGTGACGGCAGGCTGGAGTGCGAGCGGCCTCAGCTCCCTCTATCCGAAAGGCATCCCGATCGGGAAGGTGACGAGCGTCGGACAGACGGACACCGATCTCTTCCAGCAGGTGCAGATCGATCCGTTCGTCGACTTCGGCTCGCTCGATGCCGTCCTCGTGCTCGTCCCCAGGGTGCGTCGCCGATGAGTGCGGGAGCCGTGCTGCGCGCGGTGGTCGTCGTGTTCGTGGCGGCCATGCTGCAGACCGTCATCGTCTCGTCGCTCGTCGTCGGTGGTGGAGCGCCAGACGTCCTTCTCGTGGTCGTGGTCGCGCTGGGGCTCGTCCGAGGAGCCGTCCCCGGTGCGGTCTTCGGGTTCCTGGGCGGCCTCGTCGTCGACGTCCTCACGCTCGACACCATGGGGATCAGCTCGCTCGTGCTCACGCTGGCCGGCTTCTGGGCCGGCCGCTACGGCGAGACGACGGGGCGCGATCGCCGGTATGCGCCGGTGATCGCGGTCGGGGCGATCACGCTGCTCGCCGGGCTCTTCGGGTTCGTCCTCCACTACATGCTCGGCGAGGAGGTCGTCGCGCGCCACGCGCTCGTCACGGCTCTTCTACCGGCATTCGTGCTGAACCTGGCGCTCGCGCTCCCGATCCAGGCTCTCGTGCGCTGGGCGGTCGGTGAGGGTGCGCACATCGAGGCTTCACCCGAGCTCGAGGTGCTGGGCGTGAGATGAGCTCGAATCCGTATCAGCAGAGTCGAGCCCCGTCGGGCCGTTTCCTTCCTCCTGATCCCAGAGTGCGCGAACCGCATCGGCTGACGCCGCAGCTCGCGCTCCGGGTCGCGATCCTCGGCGTCGTCGCTCTCGTCGCCTTCACGATCCTCTTCTTCCGCCTCTGGTCGCTCCAGGTGCTCTCCGGAGACAAGCACCTCAACGTCGCGCAGAACAACCAGCTTCGCCTGGTGCGTGTCGAGGCTCCGCGAGGCCCCATCCTCGACAGCCGTGGCCGGGTGGTCGTCTCGAACGTCGCAGGCACGGCGGTCCAACTCTGGGTCGGCGACATGCCGAAAGAGGGGCGATACGAGCTCGTCCAGCGACTCGCGCGTGTTCTCGACGTCCCACCTCGGGCTCTCGCCCGTGAGGTCGACGATCGACGTCTCGATCAGCTCACGCCGATCACGGTCAAGACCGCCGTGGGTGAGCAGCAGGTCAACTACCTGTACGAGCACCAGGCGGAGTTCCCGGGAGTGGAGATCGTCCAGGTCTACCTTCGCGACTACGCCTACGGAGCGCTCGCGGCCCAGAGCCTCGGCTACACGGGCGAGATCTCGCCTGAGGAGCTCGAGCGCCTCCGGCGGGAGGGCTACCGGTCGGGCGATCGGATCGGCAAGACGGGTATCGAAGCGGCGTACGACACCTATCTTCGCGGCCGCCCCGGGCTCGCACAGATTCGCGTCAACAACCTGGGCGACCCCCAGTCCCCGATCGAGCTCCGCCAGGAGGCGAGGCCCGGTTACGGGCTCCGCCTCACTCTCGACATGAGATTGCAGCGAGCGGCGGAAGAGGCCCTTCAGTACGGGATCGATCTCGCGCACCAGAACAAGCACTGGGCGGCCAACGGAGGCGCGATCATCGCGCTCGACCCGCGCGACGGCGCCATTCGGGCACTGGCCTCCGCTCCGACCTTCAAGCCCTCCGTCTTCGTCGGCCGCGTGGATCCGGAGAAGCTCGACGCGCTGTACAGCGATGCGAACAACCCGCTCTTCAACCGGGCGATCGCGGGCCTCTACCCGCCGGGCTCGACCTGGAAGCCGGTCACGGCGATCGCGGGGATGCAGGAGCACGTGTTCTCCCCGTACGAGTCGCTGCAGTGCACCCCCTCGGCGACCTACGGCCTCGACCGGCAGGTGTTTCGGAACTGGAATCCCTTCGTGAACCGCCCGATGACGTTGCCCGAGGCGCTCGCCGAGTCCTGCGACACGTACTTCTACAAGATCGGGAACGACTTCTACGAAGGCGGTTCCGAGAGCCGTGTCCGCATGCAGCAGTGGGCTCGCCGGCTCGGGTTCGGAGGCCCGACCGGGCTCGACGTCGGCGGCGAGGCAGACGGCCTGCTCCCGACGCCCGAGTGGCGCCGAAAGACGTTCGAGAGCGACTGGGATCGCGCCTGGAACCCCGGGGACTCGATCCAGTTCGCGATCGGCCAGAAGGACCTCCTCGTCACCCCGCTTCAGATGACGGCGTTCTACGCGATGCTCGCGAACGGAGGGAACACCGTCACGCCCTACCTCGTCTCGAACGTCGAGCAGCCTGGCGGGGAAGACTCGCCGCGAGTCGTTCTCCGCCGGTTCGCGCCGCCGCCACCGCAGCCGGCCGGCGTCGACACCGGCGCCCTCACCGCGGTGCGGGACGGGCTGTATCTCGCGACGCACTCGGCGACAGGCACGTCCGCCGGCGTCTTCGCCAACTACTCGGTGCCCATCTCCGGCAAGACGGGAACGGCCGAGAAGGTGGTGCCCCTTCCCGGGTATCCCATCGACCACCTCGAGGATCAGTCCTGGTGGTGTGGATGGGGGCCGTCCGACGCTGCGCGGCTCGTCGTGTGCGCGTTGATCGAGAACGGCGGCCACGGCTCGAGCGCAGCGGCGCCCGCGGCCCTCCGCGTCTTCGAGCGCTTCTTCGGCGTCGAGGCGCCGCCCAGCGTTGTGGTGGACACGGACTGATGATCGAGTTTGCCCAGCAGCCGCGTATCCGGCAGTCCGGCCGAGCCGAGGCTGCTCCGATCGCGTTCCTTCGGCGTCTCGACTGGGTGCTGCTCGCGGCGGCAGCCGCCCTCGTCGGGTACGGGCTCTGGATCCTCTCGGGCATCACGCGCTTCGACGTCCCAGGCGACGAGAGCTACTTCGTCGTCCGCCAGGGAATTGCCGCTGGAATCGGCCTCGTCGGCCTGATCGCCGCCACGGTGATACCCGTCGATCTCGCACGACGGCACTGGCAGCTCGTCTACGTCGCGACGCTCGCGCTCATGATCGTCGTCTTCGTCGCCGCCGAGACGATTCGCGGATCCAAGCGCTGGGTCGATCTCGGCTTCATCCAGTTCCAGCCCTCGGAGCTCGGCAAGGTCCTGTTCGTCCTCGCCATCGCCGGATTCCTCGTCGAGCGCGTCGGACGTGCGACGCGGTGGCGGACGATCCTCTCGGCGATCGGACTGGGCGCGGCCCCGATCCTGCTCGTCTTCATGCAGCCGGACCTGGGAACCGCCCTCGTGTACTCGGCAGCCCTCTTCGCCGTTCTCCTCTTCATCGGCGTCCGCTGGCGACAGCTGCTCACCCTGCTCGCGATCGCTGCAATAGGTATCGCGGCCGTGCTCTGGCTCCTCCCCGGGGCGGGAATCCAGGTGCTGAAGCCCTACCAGGCGGCGCGGCTCACGCTCGATCCCGACGCGGACCCGAGCGGGATCACCTACAACCTGAACCAGTCGATCACGGCGGTCGGTTCGGGCGGTCTCACCGGACGCGGCGTCGTGGAGGCGAGCCAGACGCGGCTCGACTACCTCCCCGAGCATGCGACGGACTTCGCATTCGCCTCGCTCGCCGAGCAGCGCGGCTTCGTGGGATCGGCGATCCTGCTCCTGCTCTACCTCCTCGTCGTCTGGCGGGGGTTACGAGTCGTCACGGTGGCCGGGGATCTCTACAGCGCCGTCGTAGCGGGCGGGCTCGTGTTCGCGTTCCTCTTCCAGGTCTTCGTGAACGTCGGGATGACGATGGGCGTTGCGCCCGTGACAGGCATTCCGCTCCCGTTCGTGACGGTCGGGGGCTCGTCCATGGTCGCGAATCTCGTTCTCATCGGGGTGCTGCAGGGGATCCATGCACGAGGCGAGCAGCCTCCCGGAAGGCAGCCTCTTTGAGCGCCGGCGCCGTACGGGCACTGGCATACGAAGCGCGCAGCGTCTTGCAGACTGCGCGTGGCGAGCTCTCCCCGGCGAGCGTGGGCGCCGTCGCCGTCAGCGGCATGCTTGCCGAGCAGCTGGCCAAGGAGCTCGGCGCCGGTGCAGTGCCGGGTTCGGTTCTGGTTCACGACGCCTCGAGTGTCCCGTTCGCCGACGTACTCGTGCGGATCATCGCGGGTGAGCCATCGGAAGAGGACGAGGAGCTCGTTGATGCCGGCGATCGACGTGGAACGTCCGTCGTCGTCGTTCAGCTCTGGCCGCAAGCGGATTGGACGCCGCCGTTCGTGCTCTCGCCGTTCGTCGTCGAGTGTCGGCCGGGCAAGGGCTTCCCGCTGCGCGAGATAGCCGACAGGATCTTCGAGGCCTCGGAGCACGGGCCGCTGTTGGCGGCGCGTATCCCGGTGCTGAACGAGGCGATCGCGAGTGGCGTTGTTCGACAGGGGGTGCTTCGCTCTGCTGTCCTCGGCGCCGCCTCATCCGGGAAGGGGGCGGCCGCGCGGCCTTTGATCGCCCTCGAGCAGGTTCGCATGCTCGCCCGGCTTCGTGCGATGACGACCGGCCCTTCCGAGTCCGACGGCCTCCCCGCGCTCGCCGCAGGGGCGGGAGTGGCGCTGGCGTCGGGGTTCGTCTTTCGCGGTGCAGCACGGGCGGCGCGAGGAGTCCTGCCGGCGCCCGTTGCCGATGCAGCCGTCGCCGCGGTAGGGACCTGGGTGCTCGCGAAGGCGCTTCGCGTACTCGAAGCGCGACGTGCGTCGTCCTGAGCGCGTTTTCCCCGCGAGCGTGCTGTCCGGACCGGGTCCTAGGATGCTGGCGGACCGAGCGTGGGAGGAGCGATGCCGAACACCGAGCTGGCCGAGGAGCTCTTACAGCTCGAGGAAGCCGACGCCTGGTTCGAGTACCTGGAGTCGACACGCGGCCAGACCGCGACACGGTACGCGGAGGTCGAGCCGTGGGCCTGGGCGCGCCTCTCTCAACGACTGCGAGCTGTTCGCGCACGACGCGCTCGGCTTCGCCCGGCGGCGGCGTGACTGCCGACGACATCCCGACTCATCGAGGCTTCGCTCGTCTCGGCTGCTACCGTTCGATCAGGTCATGTCGACCGATGTCTTGAACCCACGCAGCGCGAGGCCGGGCACGCCAACGGCGTCCCGGGGCCCGCGCGCGATCGAAATAGGAGATTTCCACCTTGGCACTACGCTGGTTTCGCTTCGGCAAGAAGCAGGAGGAAGAGGGCGCGGCCCAAGAGGCCGTAGCCGAAGAAGCACAAGCACCGCCTGAGACTCAGGCAGTGGAGCCCGAGGACGCGCAAGACGCGCCCGAGGGACCCAAGAAGAGGCGCAGACGCGGAAGTCGCGGCGGGCGTGGCAGGAAGAGGACGGGGGCGGCGGCGCAGGCTGCCGATGAAACGCCCGAGAGATCGAGCAAAGCTCCGTCGGATGCGCAGCGTGCGACGCCCGAACGCAAGGCCGAACGCAAGGCGGACAGGCGTTCCGCGCGCGACAGCCGGCGACGAACGCCGACGAAACGAGCTCCGTTGCCGGCCGCCAAGCGCGAGCTGCTCATCTCAGTCGACGTCGGCGAGCAGCGAGTCGCGATCCTGGAGGACGACCGCGTCGCGGAGGTCTACCTGGAGCGACCGGAGCGGCGCTCGATCGCCGGAAACATCTATCTCGGCGTCGTCGACAACGTGCTCCCCGGGATGGAGGCGGCCTTCGTGGAGATCGGGCTCGAGAAGAACGGCTTCCTCTACGTGGACGAGATCGTCGGACCGGAGCTCGAGGGACGAAAAGGCGCGCGAAAGATCCAGGACCTGATCAAGCGAGGCCAGACCATCCTCGTGCAGGCCGTCAAGGATCCGATGAAGTCGAAGGGCGCACGGCTGACGACCGAGATCTCCCTTCCCGGCCGTTTTCTCGTGTACGTCCCGAACGGTGAGGGCTCGGGTGTCTCCCGTCGGCTCGAGGACGCCGAGCGCACGCGCCTCAAGGAGATCGTGAAGACCCTCGACCCGAAGGGTGGAGGGATCATCGTGCGAACGGCGGCAGAGGGCGCCTCGGCCGAGGACATAGAGCGTGACCTCGTCTTTCTGCAGCGCCTCTGGAAGACGATCCAGACGAAGACGAAGGCCGCCTCGGCGCCGGCGCTCGTCTACGAGGAGGCGGAGCTCCCCTTGCGCATCGTCCGCGATCTCTTTGCCGGGGACTTCGTGGGTGCGCAGATCGACGACGAGCGCACTCATCGCAGGATCGTCAGCTATCTGAAGAAGACCTCTCCGCACATGATCGAACGCGTCCATCGCTATCGCGGCAGCGCGCCGCTCTTCGAAGCGTCGGGCGTCGACCGGGAGATTCGCTCGACGCTCGAGCGCCGCGTCGATCTCCCCTCCGGCGGGTACCTCGTCTTCGACTATGCGGAGGCCTTCACCGTCATAGACGTCAACACCGGCCGCTTCGTCGGCTCTCGCGGGAAGAGCGCACAGGGCCGTCTCGAGGACACGATCGTGAAGAACAACCTCGAAGCGGTGAAGGAGGTCGTACGCCAGCTGCGGCTGCGCGACATCGGCGGGATCATCGTCATCGACTTCATCGACATGGCGAACCCCAAGAACCGGGCGACGGTCGAAGAGGCGCTGCGCAGCGAGCTCGAACGCGACCGGACGAAGACGTACGTCGTCGAGATCTCGCCGCTAGGGCTCGTGGAGATGACGCGCCAGAACGTCACGGACGGACCGCGCGAGATCCTCACGAGCCGCTGTCCCATTTGCGAGGGCGACGGATTCGTGGTGTCCGATGCGACGCACGCGCTGGAGATCGAGCGAAGGCTTCGCATCCTCGCGAAGGGGTCCCGCGTGCAGGCGTTCCGCGTCGCCGTTCACCCGCGCGTACTGCCTTTGATCGTGGGTCCAGGGGGGACCAGGCTCGAGGCGGTCGAGGCGGCTGCCCGCCGTCGGTTCTTCCTGACGCCTGCAGAGAACGGTCACGTCCACCTCGATCACTTCGACGTGCTCGGACAAGGGAAGCTCGACGCGTTGCGACCGACGACTCCGATCAAGGAAGGAGCGTCGATCGAACTGAAGCTCGTGGAAGTGGGCTTGCACGACGCAACAGCGGGAGTCGGGAAGGTCGACGACTACGAGGTCGTGGTTGCGGGTGGTGCGAAGCTCGTCGGCAAGAAGGTCAAGCTCCTCGTCGGCCGGGCTCTCGAGAGCACGGCGTACGCCACCCTCGCCGAGGACCTGGCAGTGTCCTCCGCGATCACGTTCGAGGCGGAGGCCGAACGCCCGACGCGCGCGCCGAGTCGAAAGAAGCCGGCCGAGGGGGAGCCGGAGATCGAGACCAGCTCCGACGCTGACGGAGTGCCCGTACCCGAACCCGACGCCGGTGTCGTCGCCGAGGACCTGGCTCCTGTCGATGTCGAGGGTGAGCCGGCCGAGATCCAGACCGACGGGGCTCCGAACAAGAAGCGGACACGGCGCGGGACTCGGGGCGGCCGAAGCCGAAAGAAGGCACCTGCGGCGACGGCTTCGGAGGAGACGACCGATGGAGAGGCGCCGAAGCGGGCTTCGAAATCGAGACCGAAGATACATGTCCCGCCCCCGCCGACCGAGCCCGACGACGAGACGGTCGCAGATGCCGCCGCCGTAGCAGACCTGCCCGAGCTGGACGTGGTGTCGGGAGAGGACTCCGATAGCGCCGCCGTGTCAGACGAACAACCCAAGCGCAAGCGCTCCCGCCGCGGCTCGCGAGGCGGGCGCAAGCGACGCAAGCCGGCAGCGAGTGCCGAACCAGCAGCGCCCGAGACGGCCGACGAGCTCGCCGGGGTAGGGACCACCGCGGCGTCGAGCTCCGTCAACCACGGAGTGTCTGCCCCAGTCATCGAGCCGGGCGCGCAGGACGGGGTTCCCGAGTACGTTCCGATGTCCGAGTGGATCGGGGACTTCGACTCTCGCACGCGCCGCTCCTAGAGGCACAGGACCCTTTCACAACGAGCGACCATGTCGCGATGCGGCCCTCCGCGCCGCGATGGTGCATCCTCGGTTGCGTCCATCTCGGCTTGAAAGAGGTTCTTCGTCCGGTATCATGCGGCGGCTTCGCGGGCCGCTGGCCCGTTCTGACCTTCGGAGATGTCCATGACCTACGCGATCATCAAGGTTGCCGGGAAGCAGTACCGCGTTCGCGAGGGAGAGCGGCTGCTCGTGGACCGGCTTGCCGAGGACGAAGGCGCGACGTTCACGCCAACCGTGCTGCTGGTGGGCGGCGACGGCGCGCCGGTGCTCGAGCCCGATGACGTGAAGGTGACCGCGAAGGTGCTGGGCGCCGTCAAGGGGCCGAAGATTCGAATCGGCAAGTACAAGAAGCGCACCGGGTATCGCCGGCACACGGGCTTCCGCGCCTCACTGACGCAGATCCAGATCGAGTCCATCGGGGGCAAGACCGCTCGAGCTGCCGCGAGGTCGAAGAGTCAGGCCGAGAAGGCGCAGAAGCCCGCCACGAGGGCAGCGCCTTCATTCTCGGATCTCCCGGCTGGCTATCCGGACATGACGATCGCCGACATCAAAGCGGCGGCAGGGGGCTGGGACGCGGGCGCGCTCGACGCTGCGCTCGCCTTCGAACGCGACAACGCCAATCGAAAGGGCGCGATCGCCGCTCTCGAGTCGGTGCTGGCTGAGGAGGGTGAGTCCTAATGGCACACAAGAAGGGTCTCGGCTCGTCGCGGAACGGCCGCGACTCCGAGTCGAAGCGTCTGGGCGTCAAGGTCTTCGCCGGGCAGCCGGTCAAGACGGGGATGATCATCGTCCGCCAACGCGGAACGAGGTTCCGCCCCGGCCCCGGAGCCGGGCTCGGCCGCGACGACACGATCTTCGCGCTTCGTGCCGGGACCGTCGAGTTCCGCAGGACCGGCGACAAGCGCTTCGTCTCGGTCGCGGCGGACTCGGAGTGAGCCTCTTGATCGTCGCTCCGGGAACTACGACACCGATTCGCGCGATTGAAAGCCGGTGCACGGCGTCGACCTCCCTGCGTCCTAGCTCTGCTCGGCTTTCGCCGGCGAATCAGCCCCGGACTTCCCGGAGAGACCACTAACCTCCGCCGAGGGCGGCGGAGGCATGTTTCACGACCGAGCGCACATCCACGCCGAAGCCGGTCGTGGCGGTGACGGCGGCCTCAGCTTCCGCCGCGAGAAGTTCGTGCCGAGGGGGGGGCCGGACGGGGGCGACGGCGGGCGCGGCGGGGACGTCGTCGTGATTGCCGACGGCGCTCTTCGCGACCTGTCGGCCCTCCAGCGGGTGAAGAGTCTGCGCGCGGGACGAGGCGGCAGCGGACGGAGCACCAAGAAGCACGGCGCCGATGGGGAGACGGTCGAGGTTCGCGTTCCGGTCGGGACGCAGGTGCTCGACGTCGAAGGGAGGCTCATCGCCGATCTGACGGCTCAGGGTGCCCGCCTCGTCGCTGCTCGCGGAGGGCAGGGTGGGCGCGGGAACGCCCGCTTTGCGACGCCGACCAGGCAGACGCCCCGCTTCGCGGAAACCGGGCTTCCGGGCGACGAAGTCGATCTCATCTTGCGACTCAAGCTCCTGGTCGATGCCGCGCTCGCCGGTCTCCCCAATGCGGGCAAATCATCGCTCCTTCGCCGCATCTCGAACGCGAAGCCGAAGGTCGCGGACTATCCCTTCACGACGATCGAGCCGGTCCTTGGAGTCGTCGACGGACCGGATGCGAGGCAGCTCACGGTCGCCGACGTGCCGGGCCTGATCGAAGGCGCCGCGGAAGGTGCGGGGCTCGGGCACGAGTTCCTGGCCCATCTCGAGCGCGCACAGCTCCTCCTGCACGTCCTCGACGCATCCGAGCCCGATCTCGAGGGGCGGTTTCGCAAGGTCGATCGGGAGCTCTCGGCGTACGGCTCGGGTCTCGGCGAGCGCCGCCAGCTCGTCGTGTTGAACAAGATCGACCTGCTCGCCGAGCCGCCCGTGTTCTCGGCGACCGACGACCGAATCGTTCGAGTGGTCCCGACGTCGTGCGCGACCGGTGCCGGGATCGACGATCTCGAGCGCACGCTCTTCGAGCTCTGTCCGGTCGAGAGCCCGGAGGAGGCGCCGGAAGCGCTCGTCCCGGAGTTCCTCGAGTACCGACCGCAGCCAAGGCGCGGGCCGAGCTTTCGGATCCTCCGCACGGACCGCGGGTATCGCGTCGTCGGTAGACCACCACCGCCCGACGAGCTCGAGGAGGCGCTGCGGCGCGTCGGGGTCAAGCGTGGAACCGAGGTCGAGGTGGGCGACGAGACGCTCGAATGGCGTTAGCGCTAGGCATCGTCGGAGGCGTGTTCGATCCCCCGCACGTGGGACATGTCGCGCTGGCGCGCGCCGCGCTCGATCGGCTCGGCCTCGAGCGGCTCCTCGTGCTCGTCGTCGCGGATCCCGGGCACAAGGTCGCCACGACGCCGGCCGAGACGCGCCTCGAGCTGACGCGCCTGGCCTTCGTGGACGTGCCCGAAGCAATGGTGGAGCTCGACGATCACGCGCGCACGGTGGACTCGCTCGAGGCACGGAAGCCCGAGAACGCCGTGTTCATCCTGGGTGCCGATGAGCTTGTCGGCTTCTCGGGCTGGAAGCGACCAGAGCGCGTCCTCGAGCTCGCCCGTCTGGCAGTGGCGACGCGGCCTGGCACCTCCGACGAGCGAGTCCGAGAGGCGCGCGCCGATCTGGCAGCACCCGACCGGGTCGTCTTCTTCGAGATGCGCGCGGTTCCGGTCTCCTCCTCGGAGATTCGTGAGCGGGTCGCTCTGGGCGAGAGCATCGACGGGCTCGTCCCACCGCGGGTCGCCTGGGAGATCGCGCGCCTCGGTCTGTATGCGAGCGCCGAGTAAACTGGGGCGGAACCCGAAAGGACGAGAGAGACCGAACTGAACCCACTCGAGCAAGCACGCCGTACCGCCGCTCTCTGCCAGGAGAAGCTGGCGACCGACGTCACCATTCTCGACATGCGCGGCGTCTGCGACTTCACCGACTTCTTCGTGATCGCCACGGGGCGAAACACACGCCAGACGAAGGCGATCTACGACGAGGTCGCGGGCGTCCTGAAGAAGGAGCACCGTCTCCTCCCACGCTCATCGGCGGGCGTGGCCGAGGCGAGTTGGATCGTCGCCGACTACCTCGACGTCGTCCTCCACCTCTTCACGCCGGAGACGCGGGGCTTCTATCGGCTCGAGGAGTTGTGGAGCGACGTTCCCTCGGTCGAGCTCGCCGCGGTCTAATCGCGGTCGTCCGCGACCGCCCAGACGTCTCTCGACTCCGCCGGCGGTAGGTCGAGCGCCGCGGCACCGGCGAGAGTCGGGTGAAGCGGCCTGCGGGGCTCTCGAACGCCGAGCCCGCCCGTGAGGCCGTCCCCCCAGTCGTCGAACCTGGGGTCGCTGGAGAACAGCGAGCGGAAGAACCGCACCACTCGCTTTCCCAAACTCGGTGCGAACCCGCGACGGGTCCGACGATGCCTCGGACGTCCACGCACGGAGCCCAGAGTATCTCCTCGAGCCGCTGTCGGTGTTGTCCGATGCGTCAACTACTCTGTCAATCGTGCTCACCACCGACCAGAAGTGTGCGATTGCGGAGCTTGCAATCGCTCGCTCCGCGGCCGCCCTCGGGGCAGGTGTCTTCAAGTCATTGAGTGATGGGGAGCGGTACGACCTCATCTTCGATCTGCGACCGAACCTGCTTCGAGTGCAGTGCAAGTGGGCGGCCCTTGTCGGCGAGGTGCTGGTAGTTCCCTGTCGATCCTGTCGGCGCACTCGCCAAGGTCTCCTACACCGTCCCTATACGACTGCAGAGGTCGACGCCATTGCTGGCTATTGCGCTGAGCTCGACCGCTCTTACTTCGTTCCGATCGAGAACTTTGAGGGGCGTTCGGCGCTTCAACTCCGAATCCGGCCGGCACGGAACAATCAACGGCTGGGAATCAACTGGGCCGATCAATTCGCGTTCGAAGCTAGACTGACGGATCTCCTGGGGCCGTAGCTCAGCTGGGAGAGCGCGAGAGTGGCACTCTCGAGGTCACGGGTTCGATCCCCGTCGGCTCCACTCGAAGTTCTGCCGGCCCCGCCGCGAGGTTCGCGCATGCTGCGATACGAGTACGGCGTGCGAGCGGCTCGAGGTTGTCGACTAACGTGTTTCTCGTTCGTCGTACTACACGACGGCAGAGCGCGGTGGGCGCTCGGCAAATGACGACGGGAGGAGAGACATGGCAGGTCAGATGGTTCACGTCGAGATTCCGGCGGGCGACACCGCCAAAGCGCGCGAGTTCTGGGGCTCGCTCTTCGGCTGGGAGTTCCAGGAGTACCCAGGGGGCCCGACCGAGTATCACATGACCCGGTTCTCTGAGACGACCGGCGGTGCGATCTACGGCGCCGACGGCGACAAGCGCGGAGCGCGCGTCTACTTCGATGTCGACGACATCAACGCTGGGACTGCGAGCGTCAGCGAGCTTGGCGGAGAGGCCGGCGATGCGATGCCGGTGCCGAACATGGGCTGGTTCGCGATCTGCAAGGACGTGGAAGGCAACGAGTTCGGTCTTTGGCAGACCGATCCGAATGCCTCGATGCCGGAGGCATAGCGACGGAGGCCTCATAGCTGAAGCGGGGAGCTCCCGTGCTCCCCGCTCGCGCGATGCGGGAACAACGCGTCGTCGGGCGGCGGCTCCTCGTTGAGGTGTCGCCCGGCACTCCGGCGCGATACGGGCACGGTGCGGTAGAACCTGTCCCACCCACTCCGAAAGGGACGACCATGCCCTTCTACCAGCAACGTGGAGATCTCCCGCGCAAGCGCCACATCGTCTTCCGCGAGAACGGCCGGCTCCTGACCGAGGAAGTGATGGGTCTCGAGGGCTTCACGGGAAACGAGTCCATCCTCTACCACCTGCAGTCACCGTGCCGCGTGAAGGAGCTCGGCGACTTCACGCCGATCGAGCGTGAGGAGTGGGTCCCCGAGGCCCACGCGCATCGCCGGATGAACACGTACGACGTCGACTCGAGTGGCGACGAGATCGCCGGGCGGCGGACGCTCATGTGGAACTCGGACGTCGAGATCTCGCTCTGTCGGCCGGAGTCCTCGATGGACTACTTCTTCCGGAACGGAGAGGGCGACGAGGTGATCTTCGTCCACGAGGGCTCGGGCACGCTGGAAACGACGTTCGGCGACGTCCCCTACAAGGACGGCGACTACATCGTGGTCCCGCGGGGGACGACGTATCGGTTCGTCCCGCAGGGCGCCCAGCGATACCTGGTCTTCGAGACCCCGGGGCTGATCGAGATTCCCCGCCGCTACCGCAACCAATACGGCCAGATCCTCGAGGGCGCGCCGTACTACCACCGCGACATCCATCCACCCACCGAGCTTCGGACACACCGTGAAGGGGGCGACTTCCTCGTCAAGGTCCGCGTCCGCGGCGGCTACCAGGACTACGTCCTCGACTACCACCCGTTCGACGTCGTCGGCTGGGACGGGTACCTCTATCCATGGACGTTCTCGATCCACGACTTCGAGCCCATCACCGGGCGCATTCACCAGCCGCCCCCCTCGCATCAGACCTTCCAGGGGCCGAATTTCGTCATTTGCTCGTTCTGTCCGCGCCATCTCGACTTCGACCCAGAGGCGGTGCCGATCCCGTATCACCACAGCAATCTTCAGTCGGAGGAGATGATCTACTACGTTTCCGGCAACTTCGGCTCGCGCAAGGGGATCTCGGTCGGCTCGATCACGCTCCATCCTTCGGGGCTCCCGCATGGGCCGGCGCCGGGCCTCGCCGAGAAAGCGCTCGGCGTTCGAGAGACGACCGAGCTGGCCGTGATGTGTGACACCTTCCGACCGCTCAAGCTTTCGTCATTCGCCCGAGATCTCGACGACGGGCACTACGCGCTGTCCTGGTACGAGCCCCCGTCCGGGGAGCCCGATCTCGCCGGCGTGACGAGTCACCTGTAGCTACGGGTCAACCGTGATGCGATGCGCGGCGACCTGGTGACCGTTGAACTCGCGTTCCCAACGAACCACGAGGCGGCCCGCCCGGAGCTCACCCGCGACCACCCCGACGACCTTTCCGTCGGGGGCAAGCGCCGTCGCCGTGAGTGACTGGCCCGGGCGCCAAGACGAAGGTGGCTCGATGGCGAGGTTCGTATCGGCTCCAAGCGGCTGCCGCACGATGACGCTCGAGTCGTCGCGCTCCAGGATGACGTAGTGAGTGCCCTGAGATAGAGCAACTCCGTCGAAGGTGTCCTCGAATGCACCCGCGACGAGACGATCGTCCCGCGTGCGAGCGAAGAAGCCAGTCGGCGAGATGCCGTAGCCGCCGGCCACATGCACCGTTGCCGAATCCCAGTTCGCACGGACCACGAGATCGCCGAACGTGCTCTCGGTCACGTTCGGCGCGACGTCCCGGTACCCCGTCAGGCGTACACCCGCGTAGTGCGGGCCGAGGGCACGCTGCAAATCTCCGACGACGTCGAGCCACGGGCTGCGCAGCGAGTCGGTCCACTCGTTCCAGCTGTACGAGCTGATGAGGCCGAATGCCATGTTCCAGGCGAGGACCTCGTCGTCGGCGGCCATGGTCCCGTCGTACAGGTCGTGCTGGTAGAGCAGTACCTTGTCGTGGAAGAGCCACGTGGCGAGTGGATACGGCTCCCAGTTGCCCTCACCGAAGATCTTGTCGGGGAGGTCGTGTTCGCGGTCCATCATGAGCATGCTTCCGTGGAAGCCCGTGAAGTCGCGTGCCAGGCGGTCCCAGCCGTCCTCGGCCATGAGGCACCGGTCGGAGTACGGCCCCATCACGGCGACCCAGCCGTCGTAGTACGCGAGGGGGCTCGTCGAAGCCCGATTGAAGTCGCGAAGCCACTGACGCGCCCCTACCTGGTCGAAGAAGAGGCAATCCGCCGGAACGTCGGTACGCCACTCCTGCATCAGCCGTGCCACGCGGCTCCGCACGAACGGGACGAACGGCGAGACGACGATCCCTGACTTCGGACCATACGAGTCGACGACCGGCTTGCCGTCCCTGTCGATGACGGCAATGTCCTTCGGCTGGAGCGGCGACGGGAGAGTCTTCATCGTCGGTGAGTCGTCCGACCACCAGCTGACGTTCAGGTACGGCATCACCAGCTGACCGGACGAACGCGCAGTCTCGACTACCGAGGCGAAGTCGGCATTCGTCCCCCAGCGAGGGTCCGGCGGCAGGAAGTCGGGATCGCTCTGATCGTGTCCGCCCGGTTGGAACGCGACCGGGTGCAGGAGCGCCGGCGAGGGGAGGAGCGGCAGGTCGTCACCCCAATCCCGGAACGGCTTGAGCTTGACGATGTCCGCCTTGATCAGCGGTGCTCGGGCGAGCCTGTTCAGGCGAGCACCGAGCTTCGTCCGTAAGGACGGGTAGGCGGCGATGCGGTTGTCGGTCCGATAGGCGAGGATCGATTGCTGAACGGTCTGGCCGATTCGAACGCGGACGACGGGGCTCGTCCATTTCGCGCGCTCCGTGATCCACGTCTGAAACTGGTGGATGACGCAGAACACCTGTCCGGAACAGCGGCCGGACGGTGGGTGCCGCAGGAAGCCGAGCACGACCGGGTGGATCGAGCCAGAGTTGACCGAGTAGAGCGACAGGTGTCCGCCGCCGGCATCGAGGGCGACGTAGTCGGCGAAAGCCCAGCGGGACGGGTAGACGTGGAGATCGTTCCCAACACGTGTGAAGTAGCCGGGCTTGAGCCGGACGCCGGGAAGGACGTTCGGCGCGTAACCCGCTTCGACGGTGCGAGCGTCCCCGAACAGCTCCCCCGGAAGCGAGACGTTGGTCAGCACGGCGCCACGGTTCTCGACCGTCATGCGCAGATCGAAGAACTGCGCGCGTGCGCGAAGCGCGACGGTTGCAGAGCCGACGGCGGGATCGCGGTACGCCAGCGTCAGCGTCGCCGATGCCGGGTTCCACTCGTACGAGAAGCGGCGGGCGCCTCGTGGCGTGAACGAGCACGCGTTCTTGAGCGCAGGGCGGCCCCGGGACTCGGCGCGCCACAGGCAGCCCCTCGTCCCCTGGACGAGGCGAGCCTTCGCGGCCCGGTCGACGAGGTCGAGAATCTTCCCGTTGCGCTTGTCGATGGTGAGTCGATAAGCGGGCGCTGCGATGACGAGACGACCGGCGCGGTCGTCGAACGTGATTCCGGGAAACTGCTCGAGAGCCGCGCTGCCCGACGCGGCCGCTCCGATGAGCATGGCGAACGCCCCTGTAGCTAGGGCGATCAGCCGGAGCAATGGCAACCCCTGCAGGCAAGGATGGGCGCTCGACTCGCCTTGGCCTCATTGTTCATGTGATGACCCATCATGTCTGCGTGCGTCGACGGAGCTCGTGAGACAGTCCCTGCCCCGAGAAAGGATGACGATTCGATGAGAGTCACTCCACATTCGACCCGGCACCGTTCGGTCATCGCGTCACTGCTGGTCGCCTTTCTCCTGGTGATCCTCATGCGGGGTTCGACGGGGGCTGCTGCGGTCGGACGTAACCAGATTGCTACGTCCACGGCATCGCCAGCCGGGTTCCAGCAGTTCGCCGATTCGTTCGTGACGCGATCGGGGCCGCGCCTTCGCGTGGCGGGCCGACCGTTCCGCTTCGGTGGTGCGAACATCGAGTGGCTCGGCCTCGCAGGGTACGGGCCGTTCGATCCGAGCGGACCGCACTTTCCGAGCAACTACGAGATCGACGACGCGATGGCGACGGCCAGGGAGATGGGCGCGAGGGTCGTCCGGAGCCAGACGATGGGCGACTCGGTGGGATGCGAGCAATGTATCGAGCCGACGCCGGGGCAGTACAACGCGGCGGCCTTCGAACGAATCGACTACGCGCTCAAGTCCGCCCGTGCCCACGGCATCAAGATCATCCCGACCATCGTCGGCGATGACGCGCGCGCGGGAGGGACGGGGTGCGTCTACCTCCGGTGGCGGGGCATCTCCGTCCCCGACTGCTCGCTCGTCAACATGCCGCCGTTCTGGACGAATGAAACCGTCATCCGTGACGTCCAGGTGCACGTCAAGGCGCTCCTCGAGCACGTCAACGTCTACACGAAGGTCGCCTACAAGGACGACCCGACGATTCTCGGCTGGGATCTCCTGAACGGCGGGGGGAGCCCGGTGGCCTGGACGCGCGAGATCGCTCGGTACGTCCGGAGCCTCGACGGCCGCCACCTCATTCTGTCCGGGTCCGTGAACGCGGGCCTCCATGACGTCGACGTCTGCGTGAGCTTCGTCTATCCGCATTGGTCCCAGCCGCTCGCCTCGGTGAGGCGTGATATCGCGAAGTGCAAACGCGCCGGCAAGCCCTTCGTCGCGTATGAGTACGGGTGGGACCGGACGAACTACGCCACCATGCGGGGCCTGCGAACGTTCCTCGAGACGCTCGAGCGCACGCCGGCGATCGCCGGCGATGCATTCTGGGCGCTGCAGGCGCACAAGGACGGCCACGGCTGGATGCCGATTCCGGCGGATACCTCCGACCCGACGACTGCGCATGTCCTGGAGAGCGGACAGTGGTGGGCGATGTACTACACGGGGATCGCCACGATGGTCAACACGGCCGCCGACATGGCCGCACGTGCGCAGGTCATTCGGACTCACAACTACGGGATGGCGGGCTTGCGGGTCCCGGCACACGCCGTTCCCCCGGCGCCCACCGTCACGTCCGTCGTATTCGGTCCGACGAGCCCGACGGGACCCGTTGGCGCGAGGGTGTACTGGCAAGGATCTGCCGGCGCGAGGAACTACAGCGTCCAACGCGCGACCGGCCGAGGGGGACCTTGGAGGACCATCTGCAACCGGTGCGTGACCGATCTCGACGACGGCTACGTCGACCTGAGCTCAGGTGCGCGTAGCGGTTGGTATCGGATCATCCCTTTCAACCTCGACGGGAAATCGGGACGCGCGTCCAGGCCGATGCGAAGCTCCGCGAGTTGAGGCCTTCAGAGTTCCGAACGCAATGAACGGGCATGCCGGGCGATTCATGACGTTGGAAGCTTTCACGCGATCCATATGGCGCGAGAAAAGCCGATGGCCGCAATCCCGCCGACGGCAGCGAACCCGATGACGATTCCGAGCCGCAGCCTCGGGCGCGGCGTCGCGACCGAGGCGAGAGCGATGAACAGCGGAAAGTCGGCAATCAAGAACCGAGGGAAGCTGACGAGCGGCACCACCGCGGCGGGGGTGGTCAGAACGATCGCGATCACCGCCATCGAGTAGAGGCCGAATGCAGCTCCGAGACGCTTCCAGGCCACCCAGGTGAGACCTACCGCCGAAACGAGAAGCAACCCCTGCAAGAGATTCCATGTGCCTCGCTGCTGGGAGTCCTCGAAGCCGGCGGGGTACCCGTTGTTCGCGGGCAGGTGAAGAACGAGCTCGGCCGCGCCCTGCTCGGCGGTGCGAAGCGCGTCCCAGGCTCCCTGCAGTGGCCCCAAAGCGGGTGTCTCCCGGAGCCAGAACACGTTCTGGGAGTGGTAGAAGGCCCCCGCGTCGTCGAAGTGGTAGTGGAGGTAGAGCGCGTAGGCGCCGAGGGCCGCGGGGAGGAGAACCAGGGCTAGCGGTCGCATGATCGACCGAACGGACCGGTCCCTGGGCCACAACAGCACGACGAGCGCCGGCAGCAGGGCCAAGCCCATTGGCCGGGTCGCCACCGCGAGCCCTCCGAGGAGCGCGGCCGGAATGGCCTGCTGACGTAGCCCAGCCAAGAGGGACCAGCTTGCAAGCGCCAGAAACAGAGCATCCGAATACACGGCCGTAAAGACGAACGCAAAGGGGAAGAGCGCGAGGAAGAGCACGCTGTCCGAAGCCACCTCGTCGCCGACGAGTCGTTGCGCGATCTTGAAGACGGCAATCGCTGCGATGCCCGCCGCGACGAGCGACACCAGGACTCCGGCGATCACGGTCGAGCCCAGCACCGTCCCAACTCCCCTCACCAGCAAGGGGTAGAGCGGGAAGAAGGAAGCGCTCTGCTCGACGTCGTACCCGCGGTCGGCGATGCGGATGAACCATCCCGAATCCCATTGCGCGAACACGTTGAAGACGAGGCTCAGGTGTGGACCATCCGCGGGGAAGTGTGGGATGTTGCGTTGGACCGGCGCCCAAAGGAGCGCCACGATGGCCACGAGCCAGTAGCCGACGCGAATCGCGCTCATCGTCCAGAAGGGCGTCATCGTCGACGTCGTCAACTTCGCGAGCGCGGCCCTGGCGTTCACACGGCCAACGCTTTCAGAATCCGAGCCGCGTGTCCCGGCGCGCCGGCTGACATCGCTTCGGACGCTACCCGATGCTCAGGCCAGCACCGGTCCTGGCCCTGCGTCTGCGATCCTCCCGCGATGGACTCAGAACGCTTCCTCCGCGAGCTCCCCCGTCTCTTCGACGACTTCCCGCGGTCGGAGCACCCCCGCGACCGACGATTCGCACGGATCGCCGACGAGATCGAGAACCTCGCGAAGGAGAACAACTTCGCACTTCTCAACCTGGCCGCGTCGTGCCTGGATGAGCGCGAGGCATACGTCGAAGTCGGCGTCTTCCACGGCGCCAGCCTGATCGCGGCGATGCTGGGCAACGAGGACCGGCGGTTCGTCGGCATCGACAGCTTCGAGTTCCGCGACGCGACGCTCGACGGTGTCGAGCGGAACCTCGAGGCGTTCGGCCTCCCGCGACCCGAGCTCCTTGTGGGCGACGTCTTCGAGCTCGTCCCCGGAGGCGTGCTCGAAGACGTGCGCGCCGGGGTGTGGTACTACGACGCGTTACACACGTACGAGGCTCAGCTCGAGGGGCTTCGAGTGGCCGAGGCCTTGCTCGCGCCTGGCGCGCTCCTCATCGTGGACGACACCGACTGG
The DNA here is from genome assembly GCA_036258155.1 of Gaiellaceae bacterium. Classification (GTDB taxonomy): domain Bacteria; phylum Actinomycetota; class Thermoleophilia; order Gaiellales; family Gaiellaceae; genus GMQP-bins7. Next base: position 34,344 of record DATAEF010000081.1, read on the forward strand.
GAGCAGGTCGAGCGGGCCATGGACGACTACCTCGCGGAGCAGCCTCGCGCTCGCAGGATCCTCATGATCGACGGCAAGGATCGAGGATTCCCTCACTGGTGGGAGGGAATGCAGGTCTTGGCCTGGGACGGAGCCCAGAGCCTCTAGGTCCCGCGAATCGTCAACCGGCGATTGAGCTCGACTCCGCTGAAGATGTTGAGCGCAAATGTCGCCGTGTACGTTTGCCCCTTCACGACGGTGAACTGGAGCCGGGCATTGATCGTGCAGTCGGCGCGTAGGGGCGCCGTCTGCTGTCCGACCTTGATCAGCCGGCCGCCTCTGAAGACGCGCCACGTCATCCCGATCGACGTTCCGGGGGTATCGGTCGCGCAGTAGCGGCGCGTGTAGACGTTCACGAGCGGCGTGACCGTGCCCCCGCGGAGCTTCAGCACGCCGTTTCTCGCGTCCAGAGCCCGTGCGCTGGCGGTGAACCTCGCCGCAGAGGTGCCTTTCGCGGCGCCGCCTTGCGTGTACACACCGGACTCCCACGGCTGGCCCGGGTCGTCCTGGTAGACGAACCAGATGAACATCGTGACGAACGGCAGACTCGAAGCCATCGAGATGGACTGCTGGATGTAAGCGGCCTGCGTCGCGTAGGAGACGCCTAGCGCGTCGGGCGGCTTCGTCTGATGCCCGTACTCGGTGACCCAAATCGGTACCGACTTGCGCTTGAACCACGTCTTCAGGCTCGCGTCGAAGCGGGGAAGAGACGCCAACGAGACGTTCGGCCACCTCACGATCTGCGACGGCGGCGAGCTCGGTACCGAGGGGTACGGGTGGTGCGACCAGGCCTGGAACTTGAGCCTCGGATTGGCCTTGGCCACGAGTTCCGCGAACTTGCCCGGCGAGTGCGTCGGGCGTATTCCCGCTGGCTTGTCCGACCCCCGCGCCGAGGTCTCACCGATGGCGACTTGCGCCTGCGGGCTCCCGGCCTTGATCCCCGCGTAACCGGCGGCGGCGAGCTTCGCATAGTTCGCGGGCGCGACCGACTTCCCGGCGGCGTTGAACTGCGGACTGAGGAATCTCTGGAGATTCGGCTCGTTCCAGATCGACCAGAAACGAACAAACGGATACCCCATGTTGCGTCCCGAGTACCGCGACGCTATCGCCCTCGCAAACGCGGTGAAATCGGCGACATTCGTCGGCATGATGTTCGGATTCTTTCCACCGTTGGCCCAAGACGGCGTGCCTGAGATCGTAAGGATCACCTCTTGGTCGATCTCCTGCGCCGCGCGGACGGCTTCGTCGACGTCGTCGAGGTCGTATGCGGGATCGAACGGATCCGCCGCATTGGCAGGTCGTGTCTCCGCAACGAGATTCCACTGGACGAGTAGCCGCATGATCGTCGAGTTCGTCTGTCCCTGAGTGCGGATGCGGTCGGCGCGATCGGCCACCCAGCGGAAGCTCGGGTCGTCGTGAAAGCCGATCCACATGCGTTCGGCGGCGAACGCTGCGGGCGTCGCGAGGCCGGCCAGTGCGAACAGAGCAAGGACGAGGCGGAAGGTACGTCTCAACGAGGTCTCCTTGAAGGCGGCGGGTCGACCGGAGGCGGCTGTAAGAGCCCCAGCACCCTAGCGACTCCCGTATGAGGCTTGTGTAAAGGACCGGTCTCGAAAGAACGAAGGCGGTCCGTCAGACCGGAGCTACACTGGAGGACGACGTGTCAGTCTCCGTCTGGGAAGGGATCTTCATGCTGGTCGTCCTGAAGATCCCGCTCGTCTACCTCGCGATCGTCGTCTGGTGGGCGATCCGGGCCGAACCCGTGCCAGGCGACGGGGGTGAGCCGGTGCGGGCGTTCGTTCCGCTCACGCCTTGCGGCTGGAACGAGTGGCGCCGCCGTCGGCCGACGCGGCCTGGCATTCGTCCGGTCCGCCCATCTGGGCGCGCCGTGCGGTCTGCGCGGGCGGCGCGCGTCAACTGATGGAAGCGGCCGCCCATCGGAGCGCCGACCGCGTCGCAGGGTTCCTCTGCGCGTTCTCGTTCGTCCTCTCGGGAATCGCTCTCGCCCGGACTCCGGGTCTGCTCGGCCCCGCCGCGATTCTCGTCGCGCTCGTCGCCGTGCGAATGACGACGGAGCACCGCACGCTCGCCGGCGCGGCTGTCGCGGTCTCCGGCCTGGCGTTCTTCTTCGGCATGGTGATCGCGATCACGACCGCGACCCCGCTGTACTGAGGAACACGGGCATGGCGCCTTCCCCCGAGCCCGCCGGCCCGAACTCCGGATACGTAGGCCAGCTCCTCGAGCAGTACCTCGACAACCCCGAGGCGGTCGATCCCGTGTGGAGGGAGTTCTTCGATCATGCGGACGAGCACGTGCTGCGCGCCCTCCCGGGCCTGACGCGCCTCGTCGGACTCCGCTCGAGGGATGGTGGGAACGGTGCGCCGGCGCCCGCAGCGTCGATCGAGGACACGAGAACGCCTGTCGAAACGTCCGCACCCAGCGCCGAGCCGGTCCCTCCAGCCGAGGCCATCGTCGCCGACGAGCCACGTGCGCCTCGTGCCGGAGCGGCAGCCGCCGACAGAGAGCTCGTGGCCGGAGTGGCAGCGGCGATGTCGCTGGTCAAGGCCTATCGCATGCATGGCCACCTGAATGCTCGGCTGGATCCGCTCGGCTCGGAGCCGATGGGCGACCCTGCGCTCGACGAGACCCGGCTCCAGCCACCGCTCACCCCCGAGCTCCAGGCCCGCATCCCCTCTCGGCTCCTCCGGCTCTCCGTTCCCGGCGACACGTTGCTCGAGGCGCTTCCGAGGCTCAAGGAGGTCTATACGGGCACGATCGCTTACGAGATCGAGCACATCTCCGACCACGCCGAGCGCGTGTGGCTGCGTCAGGCGATCGAGACTGGCCGCTTCCGGAGGCCGCTCGAACCCTCCATGCGCCGAGCGTTGCTCGAGCGCCTTGCGCAGGTGGAGGCGTTCGAGACGTACCTGCGTCGGGCGTTCATCGGTCAGAAGCAGTTCTCGATCGAGGGTCTGGACGCTCTCGTGCCGATGCTCGACGAGGCGATCGAGATCGCCGCCGAGGGTGGCGCCCACGAGGTGCTCGTCGGAATCGCGCACCGAGGCCGACTCAACGTGCTCGCACACACGGTCGGCCGCCCGTATGAGTCGATTCTGCGGGAATTCGAGGGCGAGCGAAGCGTCGATGCGCTCGTGTCGGATCCCGAGGGCGGTACCGGCGACGTGAAGTACCACCTGGCGGCTTCTGAGTCCCGCACCACACGTGCGGGTGAGGTCCAGGTGACGCTCGCCGCTAACCCCAGCCATCTCGAAGCCGTCGACCCGGTCGTCGAGGGGCTCGCGCGCGCCGAGCAGACTGATCGGTCGCACGGGGCCGGTGTTCACGACCCGACGGTTGCGCTGCCGATCCTCATCCACGGCGACGCTTCGTTCGCCGGGCAGGGAGTCGTCGCGGAGACGTTCAACCTGCACTCCCTGGACGGCTACTCGACGGGAGGGACGCTGCACGTGATCGCCAACAACCAGGTCGGATTCACGACCGATCCCGCGGAGGGGAGATCGACGCGCTATTCGAGCGACCTCGCGAAGGGCTTCGACGTCCCGATCATCCACGTGAACGCCGACGATCCCGAGGCGGCGCTCGCGGCGATCAGGCTCTCTCTCGCATATCGCGCCGAGTTCGGCCACGACGTCGTGATCGACCTCGTCGGTTACCGGCGGTTCGGTCACAACGAACAGGACGAGGCCGCCTACACGCAGCCTCTCCAGACAGAGCGCATCGAGCAGCACGTTCCGGTCCGCGAGTCCTTTGCGGCCCGTCTCGTTGCAGACGGCGTTCTCGGCGCGAACGAGGCAAGCACACTCCTCGAGCGGACGCTCGGGGAGCTGCGCGATATTCACGACGCGCTGCGCGCGTCGTTTTCCGACTCCGAGCCGCAGGCGGAACCTCGCACGCGCACCGATACGGGCGCTCAGGTCGTCACCGCGGTGCCGGCCGAGCGCTTGCTCGAGCTCAACGAGCAACTCCTGCGCGTGCCGGAGGGCTTCGAGGTGAACCCGAAGCTCGCCCGCCAGCTCGAGCGTCGTCGCGAGGCGATGCAGGAAGGCGCGATCGACTGGGGGCATGCGGAGGCACTCGCATTCGCGACCTTGCTCGAAGAGGGAATCCCGGTCCGCCTGTCAGGCCAGGACACGGAGCGAGGGACGTTCTCGCACCGCCACGCCGTTCTCCACGACCCGCGGACCGGCGAGACGTCGACCCCGCTCCAGCAACTGGAGACGGCAGCCGCTTCGTTCGAGATCTACAACTCGCCTCTTTCGGAGTTCGCGGCGCTCGCCTTCGAGCACGGCTACTCGATCGCGGCGCCTGACGCGCTCGTCATCTGGGAGGCGCAGTTCGGGGACTTCGTCAACGGCGCACAGATCGTCGTCGATCAGTTCATCGTCTCCGGACGTTCGAAATGGGGTCAGACGTCCCGCTTGACGCTGCTCCTACCGCACGGCTATGAGGGCAGCGGCCCCGAGCACTCGAGCGCCCGTCTGGAGCGGTTCCTGCAACAAGCCGCCCAGGACAATGTCCGCGTCGTCAACTGCACGACCGCCGGACAGCACTTTCACCTGATGCGTCGGCAGGCGCTGGACGCGACGGCACGTCCGCTCGTCGCCATGACCCCGAAGGGGCTCCTCCGACTGCGGCAGGCGACGTCGACCCTCGAGGACCTGACGTCGAAATCGTTCCAGCCGACGCTGGACGATCCTGACGCGGATCACGCGACAGCAAGCCGTCTCGTTCTGTGCAGCGGCAAGGTGTACTACGACATCCTGGCTCACGAGCTCCGTAGCCGCGCGCAGACAGTGGCGGTTGCCCGGATCGAGCAGCTCTATCCGTTCCCGCTCGAGGCGGTGTCTGCGCTCGTCACGTCCTACCCGGAGCTGCGCGAGATCGTGTGGGCGCAGGAGGAGCCCCAGAACATGGGAGCCTGGCGCTCGCTGCGCCACCGGCTCGAGGAGGCTGCGGCGCATGCGCCCTATGCGGCCACGGTCCAGTACGTCGGTCGATCGTGGCGGGCGAGTCCGAGCGAGGGCTATCCGGGCCTGCATCTTCGCGAGCAGGACAGGATCGTGCGCGAGGCGCTCGGCTTTCGGGCGGGCTAGATTCGCGGGCGGCCGCGGCGCGCGAGCGACGACGCGACGCGCGGAGCGTTGCGTCTGGCGGCCTCGAGGAGCCGTTGTCGGTGCTCGGGCGGGAGTCGTCGCCACGCCTCGAACATCGCAAGGGCCACGGTCATCGGCCGTACGCGCTTGACGAGGTAGAGGACGAGGGCGGATACGAGCAGCGGCATGCCGGAATCCTCGCACAAGCGCGGCCGGCACTCGATTCGGGCCATCTGGCAGTGGTCTTTGCCAGATGGTGTTGCGGTAGACTCTGACGCTTCGGAAAGCCATGTCGGATCACGAAGACCTCTCTGCTGTCGATACGGAGTCCGCGTTCGCGCAGGCGATTCGCGAGCATCTGGAGCTGAAGGGGCGCAACGCCAGCCTCGGCGCCGAGATGCCGCTCGATCGCTACCTCGACGGCGACCAGCTCGAGAACCATCCGCTCTTCAAGAGCGAGGAGGAGGCCCGCATCGAGGAGACGATGGACGGTGAGCCCGCGGCCGAGCTGAGCTCCGAGCGACTGCCGTGGCCCGGCGAGGAGACTGCCGAGGACGTCGAGGGCGCTGCGTTGGACGAAGCCCTCTGGACGGGGCGCCCGCGCGATTTCGACTGGGGGGACTGACCTTCCCGCCGACACGGTTACGCGTGTGACCCCCGAGGAACGTCTGCGGCGGTACGCGGAGCTCGCGGTCAGGGTCGGCGCCAACGTCCAGCCCGGCCAGGATGTCGTCGTGAGGGGCCTCGTCGAGCACGTCGAGATCGCGCGAGCCGTCACCAGGGAGGCCTACAGAGCGGGCGCGCGTCACGTCGTCGTCCTGTACACGGACCTCCATCTCGCGAGGGCTGCGATCGAGCTCGGTCCCGAGGCAGAGCTCGGTTGGTCGCCTCCGTACCTTCTCGACTGGATCCGCCGGTGGGGAGACGAGCGACCCGCGGTGATCCTGCTGACCGGAACTCCCGATCCCGATCTTCTGGCCGACCTCGACCCCTCCCTCGTCGGCCGGTCCGAGCAGCGGGAGTTCCGAGCCGCCTACCTCGAACAGGTTGCGGCACGAAACGTGAACTGGGTGATCGTCGCGGCACCCAACGAGGGCTGGGCAACGCAGGTCTTCGGAGAGCCCGACGTCGAACGGTTGTGGGACGCGGTCTCGACCGTTATGCGCCTCGATGCTCCGGACCCGGTGCAGGCCTGGCGTGCTCACGCCGACCAACTCGAGGCGCGAGCGGCGAAGCTCACGAGCCGCGGCTTCGACGCGATTCGCTTCCGCGGGCCCGGAACCGATCTGACAGTCGGGCTGATCCTGGAATCCCGCTGGCAATGTGCGACCTTCACGACGGCGGCCGGGATCGAGCACATCCCCAACATGCCGACCGAAGAGATCTTCACGACGCCCGACTGGCGCCGCACCGAAGGCCATGTCCGGTCGACCGCACCGCTGATCGCCGCCGGAGCGCGCGTTTCCGACCTCGAGGTCCGATTCGAGGGAGGCGGGATCGTCGAGGTGAACGCGTCGGCCGGCGGCGAGATCATTCGCGAGCAGCTCGCCATCGATACACAAGCCGGATATCTGGGCGAGGTTGCTCTCGTCGACGGCTCGTCGACAGTCAAGCGAACGGGACTCGTGTTCTTCGACACGCTCTTCGACGAGAACGCGACCTGCCACGTCGCTTACGGCGCCGGAATCCGGACAGCGATCTCTGCCGACGGAGCGAGCTCCGACGAGCTTCTCGCGCGCGGGGTCAATGTCTCCGGAGTGCACACGGATTTCATGATTGGCGGGGAGAGCGTCGAGGTGGACGGCCTCGACGAGAGCGGCCGCGCGACGCCGATCATCCGCTCGGACGTCTGGCAGCTGGCGTAACGGACTCGCGCGGCCGCGAGCTAGAGGCGGGTAGACACGGTGTCTGACACCGGGTCGCGGAACCATGCGGGTTTCCGGCACTTGAGTGTCAGACACTGCCTAGTGTTGGCACGTCGACGTCAAGTCTGACCTTGACGGACTGCACTGATGATGTCATAGTGATGTCAGGATGCAGCTCGAGAGCCACATCCAGGCGATTCAGCACGACCTCGCGACGACGGCCGGCCTCGGAGACGAGGCGACCGCCGAGGCCGCTCGCCGCCTGAGCGAGGCTCTCGGCTCCACGCTCCATCTCCGGCTCCTCGACCTCCTCGGCGAGGCCGCTCTCGAGATCGGCGGCCAGCTCGAAGCCGGTCGGATCGAGGTCCGTCTCGCCGGCCGTGAGCCCGAGCTCGTGGTCGTCGTCGATGAGGCTTCGGACACCGTCCAGGTGGCGAGCGGGGAGGAGCTCACGGGCCGGATCACGCTCCGCCTTCCCGAGTCGCTGAAGCTGAGCGTCGAGGCCGCCGCCGCCCGTGAAGGCATCTCGGCCAATGCCTGGCTCGTGCGCGGGATCGCACGCATGCTCGATCAGCGCTCGTCGAAGCGCGGCCGGAACCGACTTCAGGGCTATGCCCAAGGCTGAAAGGAGAGCACCATGTTTCCCACCCCGCTGATGTTCGGCTACGCCAAGCTCATCGATCGCGGCGATCGCGTTCGCGTGATCCGCGGGCGCACCTCCGAGAGCCGGGTTCGCAGGACGAGCCCGCGCAACGCGGCCTAGGTACCGCGATGCACGTGTTCGAAACGCCCGGGAGCGTCTCCCTTCAGATCAAGCTGCCGAGTGGACGCGTCGTGATCGCGACTGTGGACGAGCCACGGGCGAGCGTCGAGCTCATGCCGATCGACCGCGGTGGCTCCGACGCAGTAGACCACGTATCGGTCAGCGCCGACGAGCACGAGGGTCGCCACATCATTCGCATCGAGCAGAAGGACAGGATCAGCTGGGGTCCGATTCAGGTCGCCCGGGGCGGCGACGTCGAAGCTCGCATCACGTGTCCGCCGGGAGCCGACCTCGAGCTCTCCGGCGGCTCCACGGATCTTCACGTCGTAGGCGCGCTCGGTGAGGTGTCGGTGACAACTGCCTCTGGCGACGCGAGGCTCGAGACGGTGAAGGGCAAGCTTCAGGTCAAGACGGCGAGCGGCGACATCTCCGTCGCAGGATTGGAGTCCGAGTCGTCTCTGATGACGGTTTCGGGCGATCTCATGGTTGGCCGCGCCGACGGCCCACTCGTCGCGCGTGCCGTCTCCGGAGACGTCAGGATCGGCTCTCTCAGGGGATCTCTCACACTCTCCACCACGTCGGGTGACGTCGACGTGCGATCGGTCGAGGCTGGGGAGGTTCGCATTGAGACGGTCTCGGGCGACGTTCGCGTCGGCGTGAGCCGCGGGACGCGCGTGTGGATCGATGCTGCCTCCGTCTCCGGCGATCTCGGCTCGGAGCTCGGACTCGACGACCGGGAGCCGGACGAAGACGAACACGGGGTCGACCCGGTGGTGCCGCTCCACGTCAAGACGGTGAGCGGCGATGTCTCGATCGTCCGGTCGAGTGAGGCGGTGATCCGTTAGGCAGCTCTGACGGCCGCGACGACCTCGTCCTCGCGGCCCTCGAGCAACAGGTCGACGAGCCGCCTGCGGCCGCTCTCTCTTAGTCCGAGAGGGGCCGTGAGCACGTCGTACAGGCGCGCCTCGTCGATCCCGGCCTCGCGGGCCGCCGCGACGACGCGGGCAACTCCGCGGCGCGGCTTTCCGTTGTCGAACTGCCAGGCGGGATAGCGCCACTCGACCGAGCCTGGCTCGCGCACCGCGATCAGCTCACCGCTGCGGCGCATCACGTCGATCTTCACAGGGTCGACGGCGAGGCGGTCCGCGAGCCAGGTCGCGGGTATGCTGTCCCGATAGCGGGCGCCGGGCGTCGCAAGCATGCGCCGGCAGCCTAGCGGCCCGAAAGAGGAACGACGGAAGCTGGGCGAGCATTGCCTTCCAGACATCCTCGTCGCCCTCACCCTCCCACGCGTCCACGATGTCGCCGGTTGCGTCGACGAGGATGAAGTGCGGCTGATAGTCGGCTCCCAGCGAGCGAGCGCGGTCACGTTGTGGATCCTGGATCGAAGGCCAGCGCCAGTCGTAGCGCTCGACGAACGTCTTCCCCTCGGCAGGAGTATCCGCGACGCCGATGCCGAGGTACGCGACCTCCGAATGCTCCTGCTGGAACGCTGCGTGGGCGACCGCCTCGCTCTGGCAGGTGCTTCACCACGAAGACCACACGTTGAACGAGCACCGGTCGACCCCGGTAGTCGGCGAGCGAGATCGGCTCGTCCTCGAGAGACGTGCCTGCGATCGTCGGCGCTCGCTCGCGCCCGGACGTGGCTGAGGGCGCCTCGGCTCGAGTCGCCCCCGGATCCTGGCTTGCCGCTTGCTCTCCCGGATCGCCCCGCCGCTGCCGGCGGCGGCAAGTGCACACAGCACAGTCATGAGCACCCCGCGGCCGTGGCCGGAGTTCATCCGTTCGAAAGGTGTGGCTAGCCGGCGCATCCGCCGATACGTACTCCATGCGCCGGTCCGCCGCCGTACCGCTCGCAGCGCTCATGTTGGCGACTGTCGTCGGCACCGCGAGTGCGCGCCCGTCCGCTCGCTCGTGGGCGGCTCCGCAGATCGCGGCGGTCGTGGAGGCGGGTCTGATGGCACCTTCGGCCGCCGAGTTCAGGCCTGCCGATCCGCTGACGGCCGCCGAGTTCGCAATGGTGCTCACGAGCCTCGGTGGCTCGGTGACGGTCGACGATCCCGATCGGCTGGTTACGATGCGCGAGCTCGATGCCGAGCTCGTGAGTCTGGTCGGCCTTCGTCCCCTCGCCCGCCGGATCCGCTTGGCCGCTCTCGATGCCGACCTGACTCCGAGACCGTGGCTCGGAACCGAGACGTTGGCGCGGATGCTGGAGCTTCGCCTGAACCACCTACGCGACGTCGAAGAGCTCGAACGGCAGGTGTTGCAGCCGGCCACCCGCGCGGAGGCCGCATTCTCCGTCGCGCGCGTGCTCGAGCTCGACCCCTCGGACATCGACGCCGTGCGCAAAGCAGCGGAGGGATTCTCGCTCCCGATCCTCACGGAATGGCAGCGTGAGGTGCTCGCGCGGTCGGTGCGGTTCGTCGGTTCGCCATACGTCTGGGCCGGAACGTCGGATCGTCCGCAGCAGCTCTTCGGGAAGCTATTGCCAGGTGGCTTCGACTGCTCGGGCTTCGTGTGGCGGGTCTACAAGCTCGAGCCGTTCGCAGGTGCGCCGGCGCTCATGGACGTGCTGAAGGGGAGGTCGAGCTACGAAATGAGCGGAGAGGTCCTCCGGACGGCTCGGCTCACGCGTGAGCTGCTGAAGCCCGGCGACATCGTCTTCTTCGGCCCGCGCGGCCCGCGCTCGAAACCGAACGAGGTCGGGCACATGGGCATCTATCTCGGCAACAGCTGGATCGTCCACTCCTCGCGCTTCGGGACGACACTGACGCCCATGACGGGCTGGTACGAATCGAGCTTTGCCTGGGGGAGGCGCCCCCTCGCCGAGGCAGGCCTCGGGTAGCCACGTCGATTTCTCGGCGTTCCCACGTCGCCTCGTCAGATGTGTAACGCTCCGAGCACTCCCGCTTTTCTCGGGTTCGCCGCGCGTTTCGGCATGTGGGGTGCTCCCGGGTGCTACGGCAACACCGCGCGCCGCCTCGTGGCGACCGCGCGGGCCAGGACGAGGAGAGGAGGTAGCCATGGCCGAGTACACCGTCGTGTCCGTGAGTGACGTCCCCGATCGGGCCGCCGATGTCGGGATGGACCCCGATCACTTCGAAATACGGTTCATGCGCGAGTACCTTGGCCTCCAGAACTTCGCAGTGACCTTCGAGCGCTTCGGAGCGGGATGGAAGCCGAGGCGAGGTCATAGGCACACCGTTCAGGAGGAGGTCTACGTCCTCGTCTCGGGACGTGCCCAGGTGAAGCTCGACGGCGAGGTGATCGATCTCGAACCATGGACGGCCGTCCGAGTTCCGGCTCGGACCGCGAGGGCGCTCCGCGCCGCTGGAAAAGAAGACGCTGTCTTCGTAACGATCGCAGCGCCTCAGGCCGGCCTCGACGATGTCGAGTTCATCCAGGACTTCTGGACCGACTAGAGCAGGTCTCTTGTTCGAGCGGAGTGCCAGTCGAGGCCGAGCATGGCGAAGCGCTCGGCTGCCCGTTCCACGAGCTGCTCGTCTCCGCGCACGAGGCCAAGTGCCCGCAACGCAAAGGGCTCGAGGTACGTGCTCCCACTTGCAATTCGAGTCGCTTCGGACTCGAGGCGGTCGCGCTCGCGTATCGCCGCGAGCGCATCGAGTCGCGTCGCGAGGGAGCTAAGGTGGAACCACGTCGATCGCCTGACCCAGGCCTCCTCGAGCAAGGCCCGCACCCGGTCGAGATCTCCGCGCTGGAGGGCGAGCTGCAGACGGGGGCCGCCGGTCACCATGCCGTAGCCCTCCATGTGATGCCGCTCGGACTGGCGCTCGAGACGCCGCGCCTCGTCCTCGTCGCCCTCGAGCATCTCTGCGAGCGCGCACACGAGGAGTAAGCGCTCGTTGCCGATGCACGGCGTGGCGGCGTTCTCCTCGACCATACGTTCGGTCTCGGCCTGTAGCTGGCGGATGCGCGGCCAGGCGCCGGCGAGCTCGTCGACCAAGAGAACACCCAGCATGCCGTGGAGGCGGTGGTGGGGAGAGAGTGCGCGCGTGATCCCGAGCTGCGCCTGGGCGTAGCGCCGCGCGTCCTCGAACTCCCCGCAGGCGGCCGCGGGAGAGATCGCGTTGGCGTAGATGTCCGCCTGATGGTCGGGGTCGTCGATCTCGTCCGCCAGCGCGACGCGCCGCTGCTGCCAGACGAGCGCCTCCTCGTAGTCGCCGGCTGCGAACGCCGTCAGCCCACGGACGTCGAACGCGTAGGACACAAGCGCCGTGTCACCGATACCTGCTGCGAGGTCGGATGCCTCCCGCGCAAGCTCGAGCGATTTCTCCCGGTCGTGGTAGCAGCGCGCGATCAGGGCTTTCGCCCGCCGCTGGGTGCCGGCCGGCGACAGCTCGAGCGCTCGATCGATCCAACCGTCGATGAGCAAGCGATCCGGCAAGGTCCGCCACATCCCAGACCGGACGAGCGTCTGGAACGCCAGCTCGGCGTAGAGGTCGCCGGTGGCATCGTCGCTGTCGGCGAGCTCGATCGCGTGGTGCATCGCCGACCAGAACTCTTCCCCGTCCCAGTAGAGAGCGTTGGCACGCGCGATCGCCCGCCACAGCTCCACCCTGCCCGGCACGCCCTCCTCGAGCGCGAGGGCACGGTGGAGAAGGGACAGACCGTCTTGAATCTCGTACCGTCCGACGGCGAGCTCGGCGGCGCGCCGAAGCCAGGTTAGGGCACGGCCACGGATGCGCGCGAGTTCGGCGTCGTCCTGCCATGCGAGATCGACGTCCTCCGGGCGAGCCGCTTCGGCGTAGTGGTGGGCAAGCAACGAAGCATGCTCGTCGCGCCCTCCTCCCACCCGCTCGAGCCAGTCTGCGAAGCCGGCGTGCAGTCGGGCGCGCTTGGCCTTTGGCAAGCTTTCGTATGCGACCTCGCGGGTGAGTGCGTGCTTTATCACGAACTCGCGCTCCCCGATGATCGACGACCCGGAGACGTGGCGCACGAAGTCGCGCTCCTCGAGGAGGCGGAGGTCCGGCTCGGCGCCCTCGAGCAACGCGTAGACAGGACCCGACCAGAACGTGCGGCCGATGACGGCAGCCGCCTGGAGCGCTGCTTTCTCGGCCGGCTCCAGGAGGTCGATGCGGGCGGCGAGAACCGCCTGGACCGTGTCCGGAACGACGAGATCGTCGGGTAGGTCCGTTGCGATCCACTCACCGTTCCGCCGTGCGAGCACGCCCTGGTCGATCAGCGTCCGAGCGAGTTCTTCGACGAAGAACGGATTGCCCTCCGCATGACGGAGGATGACCTGACGAATGGGGGCCGGCAGCACGGCTGGGATGAGCTCCTCGAGCATGAGGTCGGCATCCGCCGCGGACAACGCCTCCAGCCAGACTACTTCGGCATTGCGTCCGCGTCCGCCCCAGTTGGCCCTGCCGTGGACGAACTCCGGCCGCGCGGTTCCGAGGAGCAAGAGCGGGCCGCGGACGTCGTGGAACACGGCTTCGAGCAGGTCGAGCAGCGGCCCCTCCGCCCAGTGCAGGTCTTCGATCGCCACGACGGCGGGTTGGTGCATGACGAGCTCTTCCAGAAAGGCGACCCAGGCCTGGCGAAGCTGATCACGGGCGGCGAGCGGATGAAGGTCGGCGGGCGCTTCCAGCCCGAGCGTCATGCCGAGAATCGACCGTTGACCGAGCCGGTCGCGGACGGTGCCCGGCGGATCGCTCTCGAGCAGGCCCAGATGCTCGCGAACGATCTCGCCCAGCGGCATGTACGTGATCCCCCGGCCGTACGAGAGACAGCGTCCGACCCGCCGTAGCGGCTCGGGCGACCTGGAGCCGAGCCACGACCAGAGCTCCCGGAGCAACGTGGTCTTCCCAATCCCCGCATCGCCCATGATGGTCACGAGCCGCGTGCGGCCGTCGTCGACAACCCGGGCGTACGCCTGCTGCAGCGCGTCGAGCTCCCGCCCTCGGCCGACGAAGGCGTGATGGAGTCCACCGACGCCTCGCGGGCGCATGAGCGAGAGAGCGCGGACCAGTCGGCGGGCGGTGACTCCACTCGGCTTTCCCTTGGCTTCCAGAGTCTTCGGCTCCTCGAGCTCGAAGGCACCCTGAACGGCCGCCGCCGTACGCTCGCCGACGAGGATCTCGCCTGGCTCAGCGGCCTGCTCGAGCCTCGCCGCGACGTTGACCGCGTCGCCCGTGACGAACGAACTGCCCTCGCGTGCCTGTCCCACCACCACCTCCCCGCTGTTGACGCCGATGCGGAGCGAGAGCGCGCCATGGAAGAGCTCCTCGAGCCGCCTCCGCATGGAGAGCGCAACGTGGAGTGCGCGCTCCGCGTGGTCCTCCTGTGCCGCGGGCGCACCGAACGCGGCCATGACCGCGTCGCCGACGAACTTCTCGACCGTTCCTCCCGCGTCGGTGATCTCGGACGCCATTGCGTCGTAGAAACGGTTGAGAAGCGCGCGAGTCCGCTCCGGATCCTGGGAGCCGGCGAGCTCCGTCGAGCCCACGAGATCGGCGAAGAGGACGGTGGCGAGCTTTCGCTCCTCGCTCGGAGGGGCAGATCTCGAGATCGGAGTGGCGCAGCTCGGGCAGAAGCGGGCGCCGACGGGCACCGGCTGCCCGCAGCTCGGGCAGAACGCCATGGGGCCGATTGTCCCTCGCAGGCTCCGACCTAGCAACGACGCTCGAGACGTAAGACGGGCGCGTGGTGGGCGAGATCCTTGACCGCCACGGCTCGGTCGGGCTCGACCGCTTCGCGCGCTAGCGCCTCATATCGTCGAGGACGACTCCGTCGGCAACGGGAAGAAGCTTGCCTCGCATGGTCTACCGCCAGCGACTCGACCCCGCGAGGTACTGGCCGTAGCCCCGAAGTGCCGCTGCTGAGGTCAGCACCTGGTACGCGAGAAGGTAGCCGAGGAAACCGCGCTTGTCGGGCTGAGGACGGATGTCGAGAGTGCAAAAGACGTGGCGTGCCTGCCACCTCTGCATGAACCCGAACACCGCGAGGGTGATCGGGAGAAGCAGCATCGACCACCAACCGAAGATCAGCGGGTAGCCGAAGAGGAACAGGATGACTCCGGGTACCCAGAAGAAGATGACCCCGATGTCGAGGAAGGGGACGAGGTAGTCGATCCCGGCGACGAGCTTCGCGAGGACGCGGGGTTGCTTCGGCGGCGGATGCGTGTGCAGGCCCTCGAGCATGCCCCGCGCCCAGCGAGAACGCTGGCTCAGCAACCGGTCGAGCTTCTCGGGTACGACGGTGAAACCGAGCGCGAGTGGCTCGTATTGCACGATTCCCCGTGATCCGAGCATCGCCCATGTGAGCACGATGTCCTCGCCGATCGCATCGGGCCAGCCGCCTACGGCCCGCAGGTCGCTCGCCCAGTAGCCCGAGAAGGCTCCCTGTGCGACGAGAGCCGTGTTGTACGCGGCCTGCATGCGCTTCACGCCGTTGATCCCGAGCCGGTAGTCCCACTGCTGCATCCGCGTCACGAAGCTCGCGAGCGGGTTCTCGGCGACGAGCGCCGCTGCGCAGGCGGATACGTGCTGATCTTGCGGCGTGCTCGTCAAGCGAAGGATCAGCCGCGTCAGCGACTCGCGCTGCACGTGCGTGTCGGCGTCGACCGTCACCACGAGCGGCGTCGTCACGGTCGCAAGCGCGGCGTTGAGGGCGTGGTGCTTGCCTTGATTCGGCTCGAAGACGCGCCGGTAGTCGAGGCCGAGCCGCTTTCCCGCGGCGTCCGCGAGTTCCGCCGTATCGTCGGTCGAGTTGTTGTCCGCGACGACGATCTCGACGCTGCCTTCGTACGTGAGGTCGGCGATCCGTCCCAGAGTTCGAACGATCGCGTCGCCCTCGTTCCACGCTGCGATCACGATCGTGACGGATGGCCACTGCCATAACGGCCAGGGTCCCTCGGGAGCTTCGAGCGGCAGTGCCCGGTATCGCGTGATCAGGAGCGTGAAGATCATGAACCCGATGACGAGGCTGGGGATGTAGGCGAGAAGGATGGGAATCACCCAAGCCATGACGGGGCCGATGGCAAGCTCCAGCTCGTCCCTCCATGGCCCGGACACCCAGATGCTGAACGCCACCCAGGCCGAGGTGAGGATCGACGCGATCGTGAAGCGCACCGTCGGCCGAAGCCCTGAGGAGGGTGCCCTCCGGCGGGTCAGCCGTCCGAGTTCGTCGCGGCGCGACGGCGCTAGACGGACTTCGAGATCGCGATCTCCGGAAACGGCGCCGGGATCGTCGAGCGGACGCGGAGACCACGACGTGGCTCCTCCTCGGGCTGCTTCGTACAAGCGTAGGGTGAGATGGCGACGCCGGACTCCCCCGAAAGCAGTCCCCTTATGGCCGGGACGGCATCGTCCGCAAGCCTTTGCTGCTTCGATCCGCTTATCTGGCGATGTGCCGCGGACTCGTCGCAGGAAGAATGTCTTGACATCAGCGCGGCACACGCCGTCGCGATGGAAAGGAGTGGTCGGAGTGGGACTTCTTCGCAACCGCGGCCCGCAGGGAACTCGGTACACGATGCGCGAGAAGCTCTTCGCCATTGGAGACGACTTCTGGATCGAAACAGAGGGCGGGGAGCGAGCCTTTAGGGTCAACGGGAAGGCTCTACGGCTACGCGACACGTTCGTCTTGGAGACACCAGGAGGCGAGGAGCTGTTCACCATCCAAGAGAAGAAACTCAGCGTGCGCGACAAGATGGAGATCGAACGCGACGGACGGAAGGTCGCCACGATCAAGAAGGCGCTCGTCACCCCGCTCCGCGACCGCTACTCGATCGAGGTCGAAGGCGGGCCCGATCTCGAAGCGAAGGGCAACATCGTCGACCACGAGTACGAGTTCAAGCGCGACGGCGAGAAGATCGCGGAAGTCTCCAAGCGTTGGTTCCGCCTCCGCGACACTTACGGCATCGAGGTTGCGACCGGCGAAGACGACGCGCTCATTCTCTCCTGCACCGTCTGCATCGACCAGATGGCACGAGGCTAAAGGTTCGGGATATCGCCGCGGTTTCCCGGCCGGCATTGACTAGGGTGGGTGCCTCGCGTGCGTGCGCGGGGTGTAGCTTCCGCCGATTGGTGAGGAGGAGAGGCGTGCTCGCCCGCGAACATTCGAGGTCATGGCACCCAACATCATCGGCCTCGGGCTCATCGTGGCGGGCGTGATCTTCATGATCATAGGCGGGGTAGTCCTGTGGATCCTCGGCGTGATCTGCGTGATCGGCGGCGTCGGTGCTCTCTGGATGACCTGGCAGCGCAAGCGACGCGCCGCAACCTGAGCTTCAGTTCAGACACCTCACCCGCTGTCACGGCATGAACTCGCGGGTGCCGCGCCAGGATGCAGTGCCCGATTTGACGCGAGTGCTTCATGCCGGAGACATCTGGCGTCTTCCCGATGCGACCGCCTATGCCAGCTCCCGTACGATCGCCGACTCGAGCTCCTCCGGCTTGAAACCGAACGGCCCTTCGCCACCCTGGAAGGCGACGCGCCCGTCGGAGCCGATCAGGTAGAGACGATCCGGCCAGCCGCCGTACGCCGAGGCCACCGCGTTGTCGACACCGTCAACCACGGTGGGCATGCTGATCCTGAGGTTGACAGCGCAGGTCGAGGCGACCGCGCGGCGCTCCCTGTCCGTCGCTGGTTCGTGCACCGCGATTCCGGAGCGACGGTTTTCGGGGATGATCCAGCCTTCCTCCGGGTGCGCCTCCCGAATGTAGACGACCAGGAAGTACACGCGGTCGCCATAGCGCGCGGCCAGATCCTCGAGCGTCCCAACATGGGCGCGGAACGGCGGTCACGTGTACGAGCCGAAGATCAGGGCGACAGGCTGCTCCGCCACGATCGAGCCGAGCCGGACGGTGCTGGCACCGTCGAGACGCGCGAGTTCGAAGTCGGGCGCGAGGTCGCCCACCGCGACCTTCGCCGTCATCAGGCTGCGGTAGCCCTCGCTAGCCATCACGTCCTGAAGGGTCAGCGGCGAGTCGTCCGGCGCGTTGCCGCGGCCGTGCCGAAGCTGCGAAAGCACCATCCCCGGAACCGACCAGCGCCTGTCGACTGGGCTCCCGCGGGAGACGGTTCGCATGTAGCCGAGGATGTCCCGCGGGGTCGGCACAACACTGAGCCTAGTCGACCTGCCTGGCCTTCCCGGCTCGACGCCTGCGCGTCTCTCGTTCGTCGACCGTCAGGCCGCGTAGGCGAACGGGTGGTAGAAGGCGTCGAGGGCACGGTCGGGCGCGACCGCGAGCTGGAAGCGATCTCCGACACGCTCGTCCTCGACGATCACGGAAAGGCCGTCGTCCTCGGGGTGCCAGAGCAGAAGGACGTGGATGCCGTCGCTCTCGCGAGCCGCAAGCTCCCGGGCTCGAGATGTCTCGGGGCTCATGACTCCTCCTTCGCGTGTCGTTGCTCGATCGAAGTCCACGGCCATGAAGCTAGGGGTAGATCGCGCGAAGGGCGTCGTCGGAAAGCCGGATTCGAGGTCGGACCGCGCGACGATTCCGAATCCTCCTCGAGTAGGAGGCACACAGCGGGCACCTCCGGCGAAGCGCAAAGCCCTGCGAGCCCGAAGGGGCCCACAGGGCTTTGGACGTCAGTGAAGCGGTGCGTTTCTCAGACGACGAGCGTGAAGATGAGGATCCCGAGGAACACGCTCTGGGCGCTGTGCACCGCGATCCCGATCCACGCACTCCGATACCGCTTCGTCGGGTACGCGGTGGTGAACATCTCGAGGAGCGTCCCCGGAATCGCCCACGGCACGTGCAGGTGGTAGCCGGCGAAGAGGAGGCCGTTCGCCACCCAGTCGCCGCGCCCGAAGGCGCCGTTCATGCGCGGCAGGAGATACCCGCGGAACAGGAGCTCCTCGCCGAGCACGGTGTTGAACAGGAAGAACACGAGAATGAGGGCGTACCAGCCGAAGGCCCCGTCCAGGAACGCCTTGCCGGCGTCCGAGTCGAGCAGCGTGGCGAATTCCCGGTTCTCGGGCGCCGGCACGATTGCCACCAACTCCTGCGCGAAGGTGAACGCGACGATGAGCGGGATTACGACCAGCCACACGCGACCGCCGACGCGGCCGCTGCGAGGGCTCCGCGGCGAGCGAAGCCAGAGTGCCTCGCGGACCGTCGACCAGCGGAGCGTCCCCTGCTCGCGGCCGACGAGGATCGCGACGAGGACGAACTGCCAGACCATGCCGATCGCGAGGGACACGATCAGCGCCTTCGCCATCGGCACGTGGCCATCGCCGGCGAACGAGTCGGCGAGCACGGGCGCGACGAGCCAGGCGAGTACTGCCATCGGGAGCGCGGCGGCTGCCCAGATGGCGAGGATCCCGCGGATCCGCAGCTGCGGAATCTCGACGCTCGTTACAGGGGCGTCGGAGCGGGCCGTGACTGTGAGTGGGTACGAGACGCTCATCTGCGTCCTCCTCTTGGGGTGGATTCCGGTGCCCGACGCTAGGAGGCGGTTGCGCGACGCGCGTCGTCGGAAGGCCTGAATCGAGCTCCGACGACTCGACGATTCGGACTCCTACTCGGGTAGGAGGCGCCTCGTGAGAGCGTGCGGTACGTTCAGCGCGTGAGCCGGATCCGATACGTAGCGCGCGAATACTGGTTCGAGCTGCTCATCGCCTTCCTGGCGTTCGCGGGCATGCTCGAGCTCGTGGTCGCACGCGACTCGCCGGGCGCGCCGCCCACGACCCTCTGGATCGCGATACCGACGGTGGCCGTCCTCGTGCTACCGCTCCTCGCACGACGGCGCTTTCCGTTCGCCGCTCCGGCGTACTACTGGCTTCTCGCTGCAGCGATCTCGTTCGGCGACGGAGTGCTGCTCGCGTTCATCGGCAGCCTCTCCATCGTCGGGTTGGCAAGCGCGTTTCTGCTCGGGAACCTGAAGGATCCACTGAAGGCAGGCGCTGGCCTGATCATCGTGCTCGTCGGAATC
>DATAEF010000082.1:0-1910 GCA_036258155.1 Gaiellaceae bacterium
ACGGGCTTACCTATCGCTCACACCACGAGCGGCGAGCTGCCCTGCCACACTGGCTTCACCACTACAACACCCGCAGGCCGCACAGCTCGCTCGGAGGCCGGCCTCCCATCAGCCGCGTTCACAACGTCTGTGGGTAGGACAACTAGCTCGTAGCGAGCATCTTCGAATTGCTCGATAGCATCGCGCGGCGATGCGCACGGTCTGGGTCAGCTTCGACACGATGGGTCGCGATTGCCTCGAGGCGGCTGCGGAAGTGGGTGCGGAGATCGTCGGTGTTGTCACGCTTCCCGGGCCGATCGACCCGAGCCGCTCGGGCCAGTGCTCGTTCGACGAGGTTGCCTCACGCCTGGGCGCTTCACTCCATGAGACCCTCGACGTCAACGCTGGAACGACGCTGGACGAGCTACGCCGGCTCGATCCCGAGCTGATCTTCGTCGTCGGCTGGTCGCAGCTCGTGCGGGACACGTTCATCGCGCTCGCGCGAGAGGGCGTCTTCGGCATGCACCCGACGCTCCTCCCGCGCCATCGCGGCCGGGCGCCGATCCCCTGGGCCATCCTCTCCGGGCTGGCCCGGACCGGCGTGACGCTCTTCGAGATCGACGATGCGACCGCCGACTCCGGCGCGATCATCGGTCAGGCCGTCGTCGACATCGCGCGGGACGAAACCGCAACGACGCTGTTCGAGCGGCTCGCCGAGGCGCACGTCGAGCTCCTGCGCGAGTACGTCCCGCAGCTGATCGCCCGGACCGCCCCTCGGATCCAGCAAGACCCGGCCAGGGCGAGCGCATGGCCGAAGCGAGCGCCCGCCGACGGGATCATCGACTGGGATACACGCGCGCCGTACCTCTACGACTGGGTTCGCGCGCAGACGCGTCCCTACCCGGGAGCGTTCACATATGCGGGTGAGGAGAAGGTCGTCGTCTGGAGCGCACGGCCTGTCGAGCTTGCCGAGAGCGCGCCATCCGGCACGATCGTCGCCATTCGTCCGGATGGCCCGGTCGTCGCGTGCGGCGAGGGCGGCCTTCTTCTCGAGGACGTCGAGACCCGCGCGCCCGAGCTCGAAGTGGGAGCGCGGCTGGGATGAGCAACGCTCGCCCGCGGCTCGCGTTCGCGTGGGAAACCATGTTTCCCGCGCGAACCCCCTTCTTCTTGAAAGCGTGCGGAACCTCCCGGTTCCCCGCACCCCTCCCCGCTCATCGACCGATCGGGGTCGGTCGATGAGCCGAGTCCTCGTGCTTGCTGCTCACCCCGACGACGAAGTGCTGGGTATGGGCGGGACGATCGCCGTCCATACGGATCGTGGCGACGAGGTGCGCGTCGTCGTCCTGACGGACGGCTCGTCGACGCAGTATCCGGGCGACATCGAGACACGCGCACGCAAGGAGGAGGAGGCCGTGCGAGCTGCGGCGGAGCTCGGGGTTGCTGACTACGTGCATCTCGACCTCCCGGACATGCGCCTCGACACACTTGCTCATGTGGACGTGAACCGGGTGGTCGACGAGCGCATCCGCGACTTTGCCCCGCATGTCGTGTACACGCCGCAACCAGACGTCAATCGCGATCACCGAGTGCTCTTCGACTCGGTCGCCGTGGCCGTCAGACCCGTGCCGGGCCAGCCCGTGCGTCGCGTCCTCACGTACGCGCCGACCTCGAGCACCGAGTGGACACCTGCCGCGGTGAACTGGTTCGTGCCCAACTGGTTCGTCGACGTGACGGCGACGCTCGAGCGCAAAGTCGCGGCGTTCGCCCACTACGAGACGGAGCGTCGTGACTATCCCCATCCGCGGAGCGAGAGGGCGATCCGCGCGGCCGCATCGTTCTACGGATCGAGTTGTGGCTGCGAGGCTGCCGAGCCCTTCGTGCTCGTGCGCGCGCTCGAACCTATGTAATTGATGGAGCTCTCTTCAGAG
>DATAEF010000083.1:0-8250 GCA_036258155.1 Gaiellaceae bacterium
GGAGCTCGTCCGGCTCTACGAGACGGAGGGAATCCCGCTCCTGAACGAGATCCTCGGCGGCCTCGTGGGGGCGTTCACGACCGACGTGGGAGCGCTCTCCACGTACACGACGCTCTGGCGCTACGACTCGTTCGCCGAGCGCGAGGAGAAGCGTGCGCGGCTGCAGGCCGACGAGCGCTGGAAGAAGTTCCTCGCGAAGGTGCAGCCGCTCATGCACACGCAGCACAACCGCGTTCTCGTCCCCACGTCGTTCTCCCCGCTTCGCTGATGGGCGAGCTCGACGGCAAGGTTGCCATCGTCACGGGCGGCGCGCAGGGAATCGGGAAAGCGATCGGCGAGGGGCTCGCGGAAGCAGGTGCGACCGTTGTCGTCGCCGACCTGAACCCACCGGCCGACGGCATCCGCGCCGACGTCTCGTCCGAAGACGACGTGGCCCGAATGGTCGAGGAGACGCTCGCGCACCAGGGTCGTGTCGACATCCTCGTCAACAACGCGGGTCTCTACGCCTCGCTCGAGATGCGCGCGTTCACCGAGATCCCGCTCGAAGAGTGGAGGCAGGTGATGGACGTGAACGTCGCGTCGATGTTCCTCACCTGCCGCGCCGTCGTGCCCGTGATGCGCGAGCAGGGCGGCGGAAAGATCGTGAACATCTCGTCCGGCACGCCGTTTCGCGGCGTTCCGTTCCTCCTCCACTACGTGACGAGCAAGGGAGCGATCGTCGCGCTCACGCGGGCGCTCGCGAAGGAGCTCGGCAAGGACTCGATCCACGTGAACTGCGTCGCGCCGGGCTTCACGATGTCGGACGGCGTCAAGGCGCATCCGGAAGTGGTGGAGAAGCTCCAGGGCGTCTCGGTCGCCGCGCGGACGATCCAGCGCGACCAGGTGCCCGCGGACGTCGTCGGCGCCGTCGTCTTCCTCTGCACGCCTGGCGCCGACTTCATCACCGGCCAAACCATGGTCATCGACGGCGGCCAGTACTTCCATTGAGTCTGTCGTTGTCCGAGCATCCGGGAGGTGTGAAGACGCCGCCCGGAAACCGCGTCGTGTACGACCTCGAGCGAAACGAGGCGCACTTCGGGGCCGCCGATGTGGACGGCGCGGCGCTCGTCTGGGAGCTCGACGCCGATCCCGGCTCGGCCGAATGGGTCCTGCGCTGCGATCGGGTCGACTTCCCGCCGGCCGGGATCGCATATCGGCATGTGCACCCGGGCGCCGGAATCCGCAGGATCCTCCACGGCGCGCTGACGATCGACCGCGGGGGCGACGCCCGCACGTACCGCGCCGGCGAGTCGTGGCTCGAGGAGGCCGACGACCCCGTGGTCGCAACCGCGTCGGCGACCGAGGAGACGGCGTTCGTCCGCGTCCTGCTCCTGCCTGCGGAGTGGGCGGGGAAGCGGACGATCCGCTATCTCGATCCGGCCGACGACGAGAAGCCGAAGCTCCAGCGCGCGACCGTCCTCCTCGAGCATCCGGTCGAGCCGTGACGAGGACGGGCGGCCAGGTTCTCGTCTCCGCGCTCGAGCGAAACGGTGTCGAGCTGGCCTTCTGCCTGCCGGGCGAGAGCTTCCTCCCGGTCCTCGACGCTCTGTACGACTCGCCGATCCGGCTCGTCTCGTCCCGCCACGAGCAGGGCGCGTCGAATGCGGCGGAGGCGTACGGAAAGCTCACCGGCCGGCCCGGTGTCTGCCTCGTCACGCGGGGCCCGGGCGCGACGCAGGCCGCGGTCGGCGTCCACACCGCGAGGCAGGACTCGACGCCGATGCTCCTGCTCGTCGGGCAGGTGCCGCGGGCAATCCGCGGACGGGAGGCGTGGCAAGAGCTGGACTACGAGCGCGTCTTCGGCGGCATCGCGAAGGCGGCCTGGGAGGTCGACCGCGCGGATCGGATGCCCGAGCACCTGGACGAGGCATTCTCGGTCGCGCTGACGGGCCGGCCGGGGCCGGTCGTGCTCTCGCTCCCCGAGGACGTGCTCGCGGAGACGACAGCGGTCGAGGACTCGCCGCCGGTCGAGATCACGCAACCGTCGCCGTTGGACGAGGACGTCGCCCGGCTCCGTGAGCTCCTCGCAGCAGCGGAACGGCCGCTCCTCGTCGTCGGCGAGGGCGGTTGGACGCAACAGACCGGCGACGACGTCCTTGCCTTCTGCGAGGCGAACGAGCTTCCCGTCGCCTGCGCGTTTCGCTGTCAGGACTTCGTCGACAACCGATCGCCGAGCTACGTCGGCGTGCTCGGTGTGGCGATGGACGAGGCGATCGCGGCACGCCTCCGCGACGCCGACCTCGTCCTCGCAATCGGCGGCCGCCTTGGGGAGGTGCCCACCCGCAGGTACACCCTCGTCGAGCCACCGTGCCCGAGCCAGACGCTGATCCATGTCCACCCGGAGCCCGACGAGCTCGGCTTCGTCTACGAGACCGACCTAGCCATCGTCTCCGGGCTGCCCGAGCTGGCCGCGCGGCTTCGCGAGCTCGAGCCCGTCGAGCCGCGCTGGCGCGAGTGGACGCGTGAGGCTCGTGGCGACTACGAACGGAACCTCGAGCACGAGCCGATGGAGGGCCCCGTCGACCTCGGCGAGGTCATGGCGTTCCTGCGCCGACGCCTTCCGCTGGATGCGATCCAGACCTGTGGCGCAGGGAACTTCACGGTCTGGGCGCACCGATTCGCCCGGTTCACGCAGTACGGGACGCAGCTCGGACCGCGCTCGGGCTCCATGGGGTACGGGCTTCCGGCGGCGGTCGCTGCGAAGCTCCTCCACCCGGATCGGGTCGTCGTCTGCTTCACGGGGGACGGCGACTTCGTCATGAGCTCGCCCGAGCTCGCGACCGCGGTGCAGTACGAGCTCCCAGTCGTCGTCCTCCTCGTCAACAACGGGATGTACGCGACGATCCGCATGCACCAGGAGCGCATGTATCCCCGACGTGTGATCGGCACCGACCTCGTGAACCCGGACTTCCCGGCGCTCGCGGCCGCCTACGGCGCTCATGGAGAGCGGGTCGAGCGGACGGAGGAATTCGAGGCGGCGTTCGAGCGCGCCCTCGCAGCGGGAAAGCCCGCGGTGCTCGAGCTTCCGGTCGATCCGGAGCGAATCAGCCCGCGGGTCAAGCTGAGCGAGCTCCGTGCGAGGGAGGCCTGATGCGCGAGGAGATCCGCGTCGACGGCCTCGCGGAGCCCATCTCGCACTTCACGGACGCCGTGCGTGCGGGTGGATTCCTCCACGTCTCCGGGATCGTGGCCGTCGACGGCGCGGGCCGGCTCGTGGGTGGGGAGGACGTCGTCGCGCAGGCGCGGCAGGTGTTCGAGAACATGCGCGCGGTGCTCGAGGCGGGTGGCTGCGGGTTCGAGGACGTCGTCAAGGTCACGATCTTCCTGACCGACATCGACGACCGGCCGCTCATCAATCCGGTGCGCCAGGAGTTCTTCGGAGGGACGCGGCCCGCGAGCACGCTGGTCGAGGTTCCACGGCTCGCCGTGCCGGGTGCGAAGGTCGAGATCGAGTGCGTGGCTGTCGTCCCTGCGAGCAAGTGACACCTGCCATTCACTTGGCGTAGCCTCCCCTGCCGTGAGTGCCGATCCGTACAACGCGTTCATCACGCGCCTCGAAACCGGCGGCGAGGCGAGGCCAGGGCCGCTCTCGGGCAGGACGCTCGCCGTGAAGGATCTCCTCGACACCGCGGGCGTGCGCACGACGTACGGCTCGGGCCTTTACGCGGAGCACGTTCCCGAGCGGAATTCCACTGCAGTTCAACGACTGCTCGACGCCGGCGCGGTCCTGGTCGGCAAGACGCACCTACCCGAGTTCGCGTGGAGCGTTCTCGGTCAGAACGACTTCTACGGGCTGTGCCGCAATCCGGCGCAGGAGGGGAAGACGACCGGCGGATCGTCGTCGGGCTCGGCCGCAGCGCTCGCAGCCGGCCTCTGCGAGCTCGCGCTCGGCTCGGACACGGGCTGCTCGATCCGGCTACCTGCAGCTGCCTGCAAAGTCGTCGGGCTGAAGTCGCAGTGGGGGCTCATCCCCGTGGACGGCGTCTTCCCGCTCGTCCCGACGCTCGACACCGTCGGCCCGATGGCACGAAGTGTCGAGGACGTCGCGCTCATGTGGTCCTTGCTGACCGGGCGCTCGGTGCCCGAGCCGAGACTGGCCGGACGCACAGTAGGCCTCATCCACCAGCCACCCGGAATCGGCGACGGCCGCGAGACGGAGACGAGCGACGACGCCGAGGCGTGGGTGACCGATCTCGAACGCCTCGGTGCGCGCGTCGTCGAGGCTCGTGTGCCCGATCCCACCGCGAACACGTGGCCACTGTTCCAGCACGAGGCGCTCCAGTCCCATGCGGCGACGTTCCCGAGCCGCGCCGACGAGTACGGCGAGCTGATGCGGACGAAGCTCCGGGCGGCGCAGCAGGCGACGTCGGAGGAGATTGAGGCGGCCTACCGCGCGATCGCGGAGTGGCGGCGGTACGAGCCGGAGGTCGACCTGTACGTCAGTCCGTGCTACGCGGTCGAGCTGCCACCGGATGATGCGGACGAGCTCGAGGTCCGGCTGCCGCTGACGTCGTTCCTGCGCTGGGTGAACCTCGTCGGCTGGGCGGGGCTCGCGGTCGGAAACATGCAGCTCGTCGCCCCGCAAGACGAGGTCGTCCTCGCCGCCGGCCTCGCCTGGGAGCGCCGCTAGTCGCCCCGGAACTCGGGCTTCCGTTTCTCCGTGAATGCTTCGACGCCCTCGCGGAAGTCGTGCGTCTGCTGAAGGAGCCCGTAGGCAAGGCCTTCGAGCTCGAGCCCCAGCGGAAGCGGGCCCGAGTAGGCGTGGTTCAGCACCCGCTTCGCCATCGCGAGTGCCAGCGGCGAGAGCCGCGACAGCTCCTCGATCAGCCGGTCAACGGCCGCGTCGAGCTCTCCCGCCGCGACGACCTCCGTAACGAGTCCGAGCGCGAGCGCTTCCTCCGCTGCGACGCGCCGTCCGCGCATGACGATGTCCTTCGCGCGCCCGAGCCCAACGAGGCGTGTGAGCCGCTGGGTGCCGCCGCTGCCCGGAATCATCCCGATCGTCACCTCCGGGAAGGCAAGCTGAACGTCGTCGGCGGCGAGCCGGAAGTCGCCAGCGAGGGCGAGCTCGAGGCCGACGCCGAAGCAGTACCCCTGGAGGACGACGATCACCGGTTTCGAGCAGCGCTCCGGAGCAGCGACGTTCTCGGCGAGGCGGGACACGTGCCAGGCCGACCGCTCGAGGAAGCCCGGGATGTCGCCGCCGGCGGTGAAGGTCCCGGTCGCGCCCGTCAGGACGACGCAGCGAACAGCGTCATTGCGGTCGAGCTCTTCGAACACGACCCGGAGCTCGTCGCGTGCCGGCATCGACACGCGGTTGAACTTTCCGGGGACGTCGAGCGTGATCGTCGCGACGCCGCGCTCGTCGTCGCGCTCGACGCGGAAGCCGTCGTGCTCGCTCATGTTCCGTCTCGCAGCATTCGCCGCAGGATCTTCCCAGACGGGCTCTTCGGAAGTTCGGCGACGAAGCGGTACTCGCGAGGCCGCTTGAAGCGAGCAAGCGTGTCGGATGCCAGACAGTGCGCGTCCAGGTCCTCCCCGGTGACCCTGTCGTCGGCCACCACGCAGGCGACGACGCGCTGGCCCAAGCGCTCGTCGTGCGCGGCGATCACAGCGACCTCCCGCACGCCCGGAACGCGCGCCAGCACGTCCTCGACCTCGACCGGATGGATGTTCTCGCCACCCGAGATGATCATGTCGTCCACGCGTCCGACGACCCAGAGGTCGCCGTCCTCGTCGATCCGGCCGACGTCGCCCGTGTGGTACCAGCCGTCGCGAATCGCCTTTGCATCCGCGTCGGGCCGGTTCCAGTAGCCCGAGAACGCCTCGTCCGAGCTCATGTGGCATAGGACCTCGCCCTCGCCGGGAGGATCGAGGCGGAGCCACGCGTTGAGCGCGGCGCCGCCGGCGCATCCCGGCTTCGCGCGCTGGTCGCGGTGAACGGAGAAGGTGTAGATCTCGGTCGAGCCGTAGTGGTTGACGAAGATCTCGGGGCCGAATGCGGCTGAGACCTTTTCCACGAGTGCGCTCGTCATCGGGGCGCCTGCGTATGCGATCGCGCGCACCGGCAAGGTGTCCACGTCTGCGAGCCGGTCGTCATGCACCAGGTCGAAGTAGAGGGTTGGGGCGAGGTAGAGGGTGTCGATGTGCTCTCGCGCGATCAGCTCCATGGCCTCTCCCGCGTCCCAGGCGGGTTGGGCCACGTAGCAGCCGCCGACGAGGGAGGCGGCGAGCAGCGAGTGGATACCCATCGTATGGTGCAGCGGCATGACGCCGAGCGTCCGGTGGGCCGGGTGAAGGCCATGGTGGACGACCTGCGAGAGCCCGCCCGCGCGCTCGGCGCCGTGAGAACGGGGAACGCCCTTCGGCCGCCCCGTCGTGCCGGACGTATAGAGCTGGATCGAGATCTCGAGCTCGTGGAGGTCGAGCGCTCCCGGATGTTCCTCCGCGGCAACGAGCTCGCGTATCTCGTCCGGCTCCCGGATCACGACCGCCGCTCCACAGTCCCCGATGCAGTACTCGAGATCCGCCTCGGAGATACGGGGTGACAGCGGGACGATGACAGCGCCGAGCCACTGGCAGGCCCAGTAGAGCTCCAAGGTCTCGGGCTCGTTCGCGAGCACGCATGCGACCCTGTCCGTGCGTCCGACACCGCGCGCCGCGAGCCCTGACGCGATCCGGGCCGCGCGCTCGCGAAGCTGCGCATAGGTCAACCGCTCAATCGCGCCGACGAGAGCCTCGGCACCCGGCTCCCGCTCGGCGGCGTAGAGGAGGCTCAGCGCCAGGTTCACGCTCCGGCGACCTCTGCGATCGCGTCGACGATGGGCGTGTAGCCCGTGCAGCGGCAGAGCTGGCCCGAGAGCATGTCGACGATCGCCTCGCGCGTCGGTGGCTGGTCGTGCGAGAGCAGGTCCGAGGCGGCCAGGAGGATTCCCGGCGTGCAGAAGCCGCACTGGAGCGCGTGGTGGCGATGGAACGCCTCCTGGAGCGGGGTGAGAGCTCCGTCGTGTGCGAGTCCCTCGACCGTCACGATCTCCGTGCCGTCGACCTGTGCCGCGAGCAGGAGGCACGAGCGCACGGCGACGCCGTCCAGCCGCACGGTACACGCGCCGCAGACGCCGTGCTCGCAGCCCACGTGGGTGCCGGTGAGCCCGAGCCGGCCACGGAGGAAGTCGGACAGGAGGAGACGCGGCTCGACGGTCTCGGCGTAGCGCCGACCGTTCACCGTCAAGCTGATGTCGATCACGCGACCGCCCTGCCTCGAGCACGAGCCACCGCACGGTCGACGAGCACCCGGACGAGCTGCTTCAGGTACGTCGGCGACGCGTGGATCGACCCCCACGGCTCGATTTGTGCAGCAGCCGACTCGCCAGGGTGCTCTGGATCGACCTCGAGAACGATCGGCCGCTCGACGACGGAACCGACGACGACACGAAGCTCGTCGTCGTGCACGCGGACCGATGCCATCGCCAGCGCATAGTCGCCGGCACGCTGCGCGAGCTCCTCGAAGGCGTAAGTCTCGTCCTCCCGAGGCAGCGGCCAGATGGTCTCGACAATGATCTCTCCGGGCTCGAGCGCAGTCGTGTAGGGGCCGAGGAAGAAGTCGCCGGCGGGAATCTCACGCGTCTTCGATCGAGAGATGGCGACGACCGAGCCGCCTGCGGTCACGAGCGCGAGTGGGAGCTCAGCTGCAGCGTCGCTGTGGGCGATCGAGCCGCAGACGGTGCCGCGGTTGCGCGTAACGAAGTGGCCGACGTGTGGCAGCGCCTCAGCGAGCAACGGGTGTGCGAGGAGCCGCGGATCGGCCTGCCGTACGGTTGCTCCTACCCTCATCGCCCCATCGCCCACGACCTCGTTCAAGCCGGGAAGGCGGTTAATGTCGACAAGGAGCGCCGGCCGTAGGAGGCGCATGTTGAGGGCGGGCACCAGGCTCTGTCCGCCGGCCAGGACTTTCGCCTCCTCCGCGTTCTGTGCGAGCGCCTCGAGCGCGCCCTCGAGGGTTTTCGGGCGAAGGTAGTCGAACGGCGGCGGCTTCACGTCTGCAGCAGCTCCCAGACACGGCCGGGGGTAAACGGCGGCTCGACGTGGTCGCGTCCGAGCGCGTCCGCAACGGCGTTGGCGATCGCGGCGGGAACGCTCATCGTCGTCCCTTCCCCGAGTCCCTTCGCGCCCAGCGGGAGGAAGGGCGAGTGCGACTCCCGGTGCGCGATC
>DATAEF010000084.1:0-35640 GCA_036258155.1 Gaiellaceae bacterium
GCCGATCTCCGCCTTCAGGTCGGCGGGCGTACCCTCCGCGACGAGCTTTCCCTGGTCGATGATTCCGACCCGGTCCGCGAGGACGTCCGCCTCCTCGAGGTACTGGGTGGTGAGGAACACCGTCACGCGGTCTTCCCGGCGCAGGAGCGAGACCTCCTCCCAGAGTGCCGTCCTGCTCTGCGGATCGAGGCCCGTCGTAGGCTCGTCGAGGAAGAGGATGCGCGGGCTGTGGATGAGCGCGAGCGCCAGGTCGAGGCGCCGCTTCATGCCTCCGGAGTAGCCCGAGACCTTCCGGTCGGCGGCGTCGGCGAGCCCGACCCGATGGAGCAGCTCCTCCGCGCGAGCGGAGCGCTGATCCTTGCGAACCCCCTGCAACGTGGCCTGGAGCCGGAGGTGATCGCGGCCGGTGAGGAGCGGGTCCAGCGCGGCCTCCTGCAGTGCGACGCCGATGAGCGAGCGCACCTTCGGCCCGTTCTTGACGACGTCGTAACCGCCGACGCGCGCCGTTCCCGCGGTCGGAGGCAAGAGCGTCGTGAGAACATGGACGGTGGTGGACTTGCCGGCACCGTTCGGCCCGAGGAAGCCGTAGATCTCGCCCGGAGCGACCGAGATGTCGATCCCGTCGACCGCTCTCGGACCCTTCTTGTACTCGCGGACGAGCCCCTCGACCTCGATCCCGTTGTCGCT
The DNA here is from genome assembly GCA_036258155.1 of Gaiellaceae bacterium. Taxonomy (GTDB): domain Bacteria; phylum Actinomycetota; class Thermoleophilia; order Gaiellales; family Gaiellaceae; genus GMQP-bins7. The sequence goes on from DATAEF010000084.1 coordinate 688, forward strand.
GGGCTCCACCGTCCAACACTAGCGGCGGCCAGTCTGCCCTCAGAGCGGCTCGAGGGGGAGCTTCGCCGCAACGACCGGCTTCCCACCGCGCTGGTAGGCGACATCGACGGAGTCGTTCTGGCGGTAGGTCCCGGCGATCCCGACCCACATCGATGTCCAGCGCCAGAAGCCGAGCTTGCCCTCGCTCTTGAGCTCACGGAAGAAGAGGAGCGTCCGGCCCTCGACCCGGAAGTCCGTGCCCTCCTCCTGCTGAACGCCGTTCACGAACACCCGGAACGGGCGCACCACGTCGGCGGGGAGCCGCACGCGAGTTCTCCGGGACGCGTCCTCCGGCACGTTCATAGAATGGCAGCCGGTGCGCACGTTCCTCTTCCTGGCTCAGTTCGCCCCGATATCGCCCGAGTCACCGAATGCGGAGGGGATTCGCGACAGCTACCTCTTCGTGTCGATCTTCACGCTCGCGATCTTCTTGCTCGTCGAGGGCCTCCTGATCGCCTTCATCATCCGCTACCGCCGCCAGAAGCGAGCGCGCTTCGAGGACGGAGCGCAGGTGCACGGCGCGACGAAGCTCGAGCTCGCCTGGACGTCGTTTCCGGTCGTCGTCCTGTTCCTCATCGGCGCGTTCGTCTTCATCGAGCTGCCGGGCATCAAGGACATCCCGTCTGCGGGAGCAAGGGGTCAGCTCGAGATCAAGGTCATCGGGCGCCAGTTCTACTGGCAGTTCGAGTACCCGAACGGTGTCATCGCGATCGACACGATGCGTGCGCCCGCCGGCGTCCCGGTCCGCCTCGAGGTCACGGCGCCCGACTCGGACGTCATCCACTCGTGGTGGATCCCCGCACTCGGGGGCAAGATCGACGCCATTCCCGGGACGATGAACGAAACCTGGTTCCAGGCGGAGAGACCTGGGGTCTACTCGGGCCAATGCGCGGAGCTCTGCGGGCTCGAGCACGCGAAGATGCTCGCGTCCGTGGAGGTGATGCCCGAAGCCGAGTTCACGGCCTGGCTCGAGCAGCGCCGCGACGAACAGACGGCCGGTGAGGGAGAGCTCGGCAAGGACGAGTGGGAAGGCGTGTGCGCAAAGTGTCACGGCCTCTCGGGCGAGGGCGGAATAGCGCCTCGGGTCGCCGGCTCCATCGTCCTCGCCGACCCAGCGGCCGTCGAGGATCTCGTCCGCAACGGCCGCCGAACGATGCCTGCGGTCGGATCGGGCTGGACGAGCGAGCAGGTCGCTGCCCTGACGAGCTACTTGCAGGAGAACCCGCCGAGTGGCGGCTAGAGTCGATTCGACGCCCGCCTGGCAGCGCGGCAAGATCGCGAGCTGGCTCGTCACGACGGACCACAAGCGGATCGGGATCCTCTACATCCTGACCTCGGTCGTGTTCCTCGTCCTGGCCGGCCTGATGGCGCTCGTCATGCGGCTCCAGCTCGCCCAGGCGAATGCGGACATCGTCGGGCCTGACCGGTACAACGAGCTCGTAACCATCCACGGCACGTCGATGGTCTTCCTTGTCGGCATTCCGATCCTCGCCGGCTTCGGCAACTACCTCGTGCCGCTCATGATCGGAGCGCACGACGTCGCTTTCCCCCGGCTCAACGCGCTGTCGTACTGGCTCTTCTTCCTCGGCGGTGCGGTGCTGATGCTCAGCTTCTTCGCCGAGGGGGGCGCGGCCGACACGGGCTGGACGGGATACCCGCCGCTCTCGACGCAGGCGCCGGGGAACGGCCAGGACCTGTGGATCCTCTCGCTGCACATCCTTACCGCGTCCACGGTCGCAGGGGCGATCAACTTCGTCGTGACGATCCACAATATGCGCGCGCGAGGGATGACCTGGACCCGCACGCCGCTCTTCGTCTGGTCGATGCTGCTGTATGCCTGGCTGATCATGGCTGTCTACCCGGTGCTCTCAGCCGCGCTGACTCTGCTGCTCCTCGACCGTGGGGTCTCGATTGGCCCGTGGGACGTCCAGACCGACTTCTTCAACCCTGCGGAGGGCGGTTCGCCCGTGCTCTACCAGCACGCGTTCTGGTTCTTCGGGCACCCGGAGGTGTACATCATCGTCCTGCCCGCCTTCGGGATGATCTCGGAGATCCTGCCCGTCTTCGCGCGCAAGCCAGTGTTCGGGTACAAGGCGATCGTCGCCTCGACGGTCGCTATCGGCTTCTTCTCCATGCTGGTCTGGGCCCACCACATGTTCACGGTCGGCCTCGCGGTCCCGCTCCAGGCCTACTTCATGATCGCCTCGATGATCATCGCCGTCCCGACCGGGATGAAGATCTTCAACTGGCTCGCGACCTTGTGGCGTGGGAACCTGCACTTCGATACGCCGATGCTGTTCGCGCTCGGGTTCCTCTCCCTCTTCGTCATCGGAGGACTTACGGGGATCTATCTCGCAGCCTTCCCGATCGACTGGCAGGTACACGACAGCTACTTCGTCGTCGCGCACTTCCACTACACACTCCTGGGCGGCGTCGTGTTCGCGATCTTCGCCGGGCTCTTCTACTGGTGGCCGAAGATGTTCGGCCGGCTTCTCGACGAGAGGCTGGGGAAGTGGCAGTTCTGGCTCCTCTTCGTCGGGTTCAACGTCGCGTTCATGCCGCAGCACTTCGCGGGGCTCGAGGGGATGCCGCGGCGGATCTACACCTACGCCGACGAGAGCTGGGAGGGTTACAACCTAGCGTCGACGATCGGCTCCTACGTGATGGCGGTCGCGATCCTCCTCTTCGCCGTAAACGTGCTTAAGACGAGGCGAAGTGGCCCGCGGGTCGGCAACGATCCCTGGCAGGCGGACACGCTCGAGTGGTATGCGACGTCGCCGCCTCCACCCCACAACTTCGACGACGTCCCCTACGTCACGAGCGCACGACCGCTCTACGATCTCAGGCGGAGGTTGCGTGAACAACGGGGAGAACGAGACCTTGGCTAGGGCGCGGGCACCGGGCGAGCTCTACCGTCTGTCCGCAGGCGGTGCCGCGCTCGCGGTAGGCCTCGTCGTCGTGAGCGCCGTGCTCGAGCTGGGAACGACACACTGGGGCCTGGCGCTCGTGGCGCTTCCTCTGCTGGTCGCGAACGCGGTCGTGGCACGGCTCGCGTATCCGCAGCTCTTCGGGAGAGCAGTCGGCGCACTCGCGCTTTTCCTCGTCGCGATCGCACTCGGCGGGGTCGTCGCCTGGAGCGGCGAAGCGGTCTGGGCGACCGTGCTGCATGTCGGCGCGGGCGGTGCGGCGCTCGGCGCCTCGCTGCTCGTCGTCGCCACGGCGCTTCGCGGCAGGCCTCTGGCGCTCGCTCGAGCTCGCGACTACCTGACGTTGACGAAGCCGCGGATCATGACGTTGCTCCTGCTCACCGGCGCGGCCGGGATGTTCGTCGGCGCCCAGGGTGTGCCCCCGCTAGGCCTCCTCGCCGTCACCATGCTCGGGCTCGGGCTCGCATGTGGCGGAGCTTCGGCGCTCAACCACGTGCTCGATCGCGACATCGACGTGCTCATGGGGAGCCGCACGAAGGAGCGGCCGGTTGCCTCCGGACGCGTGACGCCCGAGCAGGCGCTCGAATTCGGGCTTCTCCTCTCGGCGGTCTCGTTCGCGCTCCTCGCCTCCGCGGTAAACGTGCTGACGGCGGTCCTTGCGCTCGTGGGCAACCTCTTCTACGTCGTCGTCTACACGCGCTGGCTCAAGCGCTCGACTCCGCAGAACATCGTCATCGGCGGCGCCGCCGGCGCGGTGCCTCCACTCGTCGGGTACGCGGCGGCCACGGGCAGCCTCGCGCTACCGGCGCTCTGGCTCTTCCTCATCGTCTTCCTCTGGACTCCCCCGCACTTCTGGGCGCTCGCGCTGATGATCAAGAACGCGTATGCCACCGCAGGCGTGCCGATGCTGCCGGTCGTACGCGGGGACAGGGAGACCGCGCGCCAGATCATGCTCTATGCGATCGCGATGGTCGCCTTCACGATCGCCATCGGATACTGGCTCGGCCCGCTCTACACGGTCGCGGCCGTCGCGCTCGGCACCGCATTCGTCGCGCTCGCGGTCCTTCTGCGCCGCGACCTCACACGCGCGCGAGCGCAGCTCCTCTTCCACTACTCCCTCGCGTACCTTGCCCTGCTCTTCACGGCGGCCGCTCTCGATCCGGTGCTCCTGTGAACGACAACGACCTCGCACGACGGAACCTCCGCTTCGGCTGGGCGCTCTTCGCGCTCTTCTGGCTGCTCTTCGTCGGTACTGCGCTCGTCGCGGTCCTGTATCTCCAATTGGACTGATTGGTGCGCAGACCGGAATCCGCGAGCGCAGATTCCGGTCGCGCGAAGATCCCTAAAGCCGGCCGCTCCGCGGCCGGATCGCATCGCAGGGCGACCGAGTGTCCGCCGGGGGTCTTCCTTGCGCTCCCGGAAGCTGAGCCACCGGGCCGGCCGCTCGCAGTGAAGGACCTCTTCGACACCGCCGGCCTCACCACGACGTACGGCTCGGCGCTCTTTGCCGACCACGTTCCGGCGCGGACCGCGCCCGCCGTCGTCGCACTCGAGTCCGCCGGCTGGGGCGTGGTGGGAAAGACGAACCTCCACGAGTTCGCCTTCGGAACCACCTCGGAGAACCCGCACTTCGGCGCCGTGCCGAACCCGCTCGCTTCCGGACGAGTCGCAGGAGGGTCGAGCGGAGGAAACGCTGCCGCCCTTGTGCTCGGCGCTGCCGACCTCGCACTCGGGACCGATACGGGCGGGTCGATCCGCATCCCGGCCGCCTGCTGCGGCGTCGTCGGCTTCAAGCCTACGTATGATCTCGTCTCACTCGAGGGCTGTTTTCCGCTCGCGCCGAGCTTCGACCACGCGGGTCCGATGGCGCGTGACGTCGCAACCTGTGAGAACGCCATGCAGGCACTCGTGCCTGGCTTCGTGCAGGCCTCCTCGATCTCGCTCGAAGAGCTCGCGATCGGGATCGTCTGGACAGAGAGAGCCGATCCCCTCGTCCGCGCCCGGGTCGAGGCCGCGGCTGCGCTTTTCCGGCGCCGGCGGGCGATCGAGCTGTCGGAAGGAGACGACATCGACCCACTGTTGATGCGCGAGGTCGCCGACGTGCACCGCGAGCTCTTCGCCGAGAATGCCGATCTGTACGGCGATGACGTGCGCGGCAAGATCGAGCGCTGTCTCGAGGTGACGGATGCCGAGGCCGAGCGTGCGGCGACGGCTCGCTCGGAGCTCCTCGCCCAAGCGGAAGGCGCGCTAGCCGACCTCGACCTCCTGATCTCCCCGACGCTCGCGTCCGTGGCGCCTCCGGCGCGCCAGGGCGAGCCCGGAGACCTGCGCTATCGCCGCTCGATGGTGCGGTTCACATTTCCCCTGAATGCGCTCGGATGGCCGGCGCTTGCTCTCCCGTGCGGCGCTGCGGAGGACGGGTTGCCGGCCTCGGTGCAGATCGCGGGACGAGCCGGAGCAGATGCCCTCGTGCTCGCCGCGGGGCGCCTGCTGGAGGAGGCGCTAGATGCTTGATCGGAACTTGCGCGCAGCCGAGGGCGGCCGCGTGAATTTCCGAGCAAGCATCTAGGGTCGGAGGCGTGAGCCCCGACCTGCAACTCGCGCTGAGGCTCGCCGACGCTGCGGACGCGATCTCGCTCCCGCGCTTCCGGTCGGGCCTCGCGATCGAGACGAAGCCCGACCTCACGCCCGTGACGGAGGCGGATCGCACCGTGGAAAGCGAGCTCCGGCGGATGCTGGCCGCCGAGCGCCCAGCGGACAGCGTCCTGGGAGAGGAGCAGGGAGCATCCGCGGGCGGCAATCGGCGCTGGCTTCTGGACCCGATCGACGGGACCCGGAACTACGCGCGGGGCATCCCGATCTGGGCGACCTTGATCGCGCTCGAGGAGTCGGACGCCGTACGTCTGGGAGTCGTCTCGGCGCCCGCTCTCGGTCGTCGCTGGTGGGCGGAGCGTGGCTCGGGCGCGTACGCCGGCGGCGAACCTGCGCGCGTGTCCACGATCTCGAGTCTCGAGGACGCCGTCCTCAGCCTGCCCCTCGAGAACCGGGTGCCCGCGCTTGCTCGCCGCTCCTGGCACGCGCGTGGGCTCGGGGACTTCTGGGCGCACATGCTGGTCGCCGAAGGCGCCGTCGACGGAGCCGTGGACGCCACGACGTTGCGGGAGTGGGACCTGGCCGCCGTCCAGGTGATCGTCGAGGAGGCGGGGGGCCGGTTCTCGGATCGGACGGGCCGGGCTAGGATCGACAGCGGGACCGCCGTGACCTCGAACGGTCTCGTCCACGAGGAACTGCTCGCCGCGATGGCCGAGCAGGCCCAGACCTGACCTGCTCGGGCGGCATCGGCGGCCGCGAATCAGATCGTGGGAGCGGGCTCGGTCGGTGGCGTCGCGCTCTCGTCCCGCAGCCGCCGCAACAGATCGTGGATGTCCGCGATCTCCTGCTCGAGGTCCTTCTGGCGCTCCTCGAGCGCCTTCAGCAGCTCCTCACGGTTCGGGGCTCGCCACCGGACTCGGTGGTGCCGTCCGCACATCGTCACCTCCTTTCCTCGCGTGGTCGAGAAAGACGGTCAGACCGTCTCTGAGTCCTTCGAGGGAATCGAGCCACGAGGCGAACGCCGCTCGCCCCTCGCTCGTGAGGGTGTACGTGCGCTTGGCGGGTCCGGGCAGGTCGGCACGCCACTCCGACTCGACGAACCCTTCCTGCTCGAGGCCGCGGAGCGCGCGATACACGTTTCCGACGTCGACCCGTTCCTCCCCGGTGAGGGCCGGGAGGCGATCGAGCAGCTCGTAGCCGTGTGCCGACCCGTCCGCGAGGAGGAACAACAGCGCGGGCTCTCCGAAGCGCTCGACACGGGCTCGCACCTCCCATGATCCGTCCGCGCGCCGATGTCGATTCCGGGAACGAGCGCGATGACCGCGGCGGTGCATGCCCGCCATTATATGCAAATTACATATGTAAAGCGCAAGCAGGCATCAGGCCACGAGTGCGGCTCGTTTCGACTGGATGCCGTCGAGGAGGGAGGAGAACGAGTCGGCGAACTTCTCGACGCCTTCGGCTTCGAGGGTCGCCACCACGTCGTCGTAGTCGACTCCTGCATCGGCGAGCTCGGCGAGAAGGGGCCGAGCCTCGTCGACACCCTCGACGAGGGTCTCGGCGATGACCCCGTGATCCTGGAACGACTCGATCGTCTCGAACGGCATCGTGTTCACGGTGTCCGGGCCGATGAGCTCTTCGACGTAGAGCACGTCGCGGTAGGCCGGGTTCTTCGTCGAGGTCGAGGCCCACAGGCAGCGCTGAGGCGTCGCTCCGGCGGCGGCGAGCACGTCCCAGCGCTTGCCGGCAAACGTCCTCAGGTAGTGCTGGTACGCGAGCTTCGCATTCGCGATGGCAAGCCTTCCCTGGAGATCGGGCCGGCCGACCTCGGCCAGTCGGCGGTCCGCTTCGGTGTCGACGCGGGAGACGAAAAAGCTGGCGACCGACGCGACATCTGCGGGATCTCCGCCTGCAGCGAGGAGTCGCTCGACCCCGCGGATGTATGCCTCGGCAACCTCCGCGTGGCGCTCGAGGGAGAAGATGAGCGTCACGTTGATGCGCCGTCCTGCGGCGATACAGTCCTCGATCGCGCCGATCCCGGGCGCGGTGCCGGGAATCTTCACGTACAGGTTCGGTCGATCGCCGAGATCGTGGAGTCGCATCGCCTCCGCGAACGTGGCATCGCGGTCGTAGGCGAGGGCGGGGTCGACCTCCAGCGAGACGTAGCCGTCGACACCCCCGGTCCGCTCCCACACGGGCTCGAGGAGATCGCACGCACGCTGTACGTCGTCGACGGCCAGCTCGAGGAAGATCTCCTTGGGATCGTCGTATCGCTCGAGGGTCGCCCGAAGCTGCTCGTCGTACCACCCGCCCGTCGAGAGCGCCTTCTCGAAGATGGTCGGGTTGGACGTGACGCCGACGACGGCGTCTTCCTCGATCAACCGCTCGAGCTCGCCCGTCGCGAGCATCTCCCGCGAGAGCGAGTCGACCCAGACGCTGACGCCGTGCGCCGACAGCTGGTGCAGACGACTCGATCCCATACCCGAACGTTACCGCGCGGCCGAATCGGGAAACACCCTTCAGTCCGACGTAGTGATCGCCGACATGGCCGTTCATGCGTTGGGAGCTCCCTAGAATGGCCGCCATGACCGATGCCGAGCGCCGCCGTGAGCTGGGACAGCAGTTCCGCGTCGACTCGATCCGCATGAGCGCGGCCGCGAAATCCGGGCATCCGACCTCGGCCATGTCGGCGGCGGACCTCCTCGCCGTCCTCGTGGACGGGTACCTGCGCTACGACTTCGACGAGCCGAAGAGCCCTGCGAACGACCGGCTCGTCTTCTCGAAAGGGCATGCGTCGACTCTCGTGTATGCGATCTACCGCGCCGCGGGGGTCGTAAGCGACGAGGAGATCCTCCGCTATCGCACGTTCGGAAGCCCGCTCGAGGGCCACCCGACCCCACTACTGCCGTGGGTCGACGTCGCAACGGGCTCGCTCGGCCAGGGCCTTCCGATCGGCGTCGGAATGGCGCTCGCCGCGAAGTACCTCGAGCGACTGCCCAGCCGTGTGTGGGTGGTCTGCGGCGACAGCGAGCTGGCCGAGGGCTCCATGTGGGAGGCGTTCGAGCATGCCGCGCACTACGAGCTCGACAACCTGACGGCGATCCTCGACGTCAACCGGCTCGGGCAACGAGGCGAGACGATGGTGGGTTGGAATCTCGACGTACACGCCGAGCGCGCGCGAGCATTCGGTTGGCATGCGATCGTCGTCGACGGCCACGACGTCGACGAGATCGACGCGGCCTACGCGGAGGCGATCGCGACGAGCGGAAGGCCCACGGTGATCGTCGCTCGCACAGTGAAGGGGCAGGGAGTCGCGGAGGTCGCGGATATGAACGGCCTCCACGGCAAGCCGCTCGACGATCCGGACGGTGCGATCGCCGAGCTCGGCGGCCTCCGCGACATCCGGGTCGAGGTTGCCAGGCCAGACGTCCTTACGCGGAGCACGCCCTCTGGCGGGCCACTCGAGCTTCCCCGCTACGAGGTCGGCTCCGACGTCGCGACACGACAGGCGTACGGCGAGGCGCTCGCGGCGCTCGGCTCGGCCCGCACGGACGTCGTCGTCCTCGACGGCGAGGTCTCGAACTCGACGTTCGCGGAGATCTTCGCGAAGGCCCACCCGGAGAGGTACTTCGAGATGTACATCGCGGAGCAGCAGATGGTCGCCGCCGCCGTGGGCTTGCAGGCCGTCGGCTGGCGCCCCTTCGCGTCGACGTTCGCGGCGTTCCTCTCCCGCGCCTACGACTTCGTACGAATGGCAGCGGTGAGCCGTGCCACGCTCGCCCTCTGCGGATCGCATGCAGGTGTGTCGATCGGCGAGGACGGGCCTTCGCAGATGGGGCTCGAGGACATCGCCGCGTTCCGAGCGATCCACGGAAGCACTGTGCTTCACCCTTGCGACGCGAACCAGACCGCTCGACTGGTGGCCGCCATGGCCGAGACAGACGGGGTCTCGTACCTCCGCACGCTGCGCCCCGCCACGCCGGTTCTCTACGCGCCCGACGAGGAGTTCGAGATCGGCGGGAGCCGCGTCCTTCGCTCCTCGGAGGACGACGACGTCGCGCTCATCGGCGCCGGCATCACCGTGCACGAGGCGCTACGAGCGGCAGACGTGCTCGCCGAGGACGGGATCGCCGCGCGCGTCATCGACCTCTACTCGATCAAGCCGCTCGACGCGACAACGCTGGCGGCAGCCGCCGAGGCAACCGGAGGAAGACTCGTGACGGTCGAAGACCACTGGCCCGAGGGCGGCCTCGGAGAGGCGGTCCTGACCGCTGTCGCCGGAATGGACGACCCCCCGCGGGTGGTTTCGCTCGCGGTACGTGGCATGCCCCGCTCGGGCAAGCCCGACGAGCTGCTCTCGGCCGCAGGAATCGACGCGGAGCACATCGCAGCGGCTGCGCGCACTCTCGTTCGCCAGACCGTGCAGACGGCGTAGAACCGGGAGCCCGTCCGGGTCCCGCGGGAGCTTGCCGGCAGCGACTCGCCGCAGCGATGCGTCACGGCAGCGCTCTCTACCCTTCGCTCACCGTGTCCGTTCTCATCGCGTCCAACCTCCGGAAGGAGTTCTCCGGCGACCCGCTCTTCGACGGTGTCTCGTTCAGCGTCGGTCGCCGCGACCGGCTCTCGCTCGCCGGGCCGAACGGGGCCGGCAAGACGACGCTCCTTCGTGCGATCGCGGGCGAGACCTCGCTGCAGGCAGGCGAGCTCGCTTTCGCCAAGGGGACCCGTCTCGCCCTCCACGACCAGAGACCTCCGCGCGAGCTCGACTTGACGCTCAGGGAGTACGTCCTCTCGGGTGCTCGCGACCTGCTCGCCGTCGAGGACGAGCTGCGGCGCCTCGAGAACGATATGACCGCGGGCGCACACGACGAAGCGACCATGCGCAGGTACGCCGAGGCACAGGCACGACTCGAGCACGCCGGCGGCTGGAATTGGCGCGACCGAATCGCCCAAGCTGCGCGTGGGCTCGGGTTTCGCGACGAGGACTTCGAGCGGAAGCTCGCAACCTTCTCGGGGGGAGAGCTCACGCGCGCCTCGCTGGCGCGCTCGCTCTCGGTCGATCCGGACTTGCTCCTGCTCGACGAGCCGACGAACCACCTCGACGTCGAGAGCCTCGAATGGCTCGAACGGGAGCTCGAGACACTCGACGCGGCTGTGATCCTCGTCGCCCACGATCGCTGGTTCCTGGAAGCCGTCACGACCGCAGTGCTGGAGCTCGCCCCCGGCGGCGCCCACTACTTCGCCGGTCCTTGGCACGAGTGGCGGCGTGAGAAGGCGGCACGCGCGGCGGCCGCCGAGAAGACCGCAGATCGCGCCTCGGAGGACATCGCGCGGCTCGAGCGCTTCGTGGCCCGCTTCCGCTACAAGAAGTCGAAGGCGAAGCAGGCACAGGCCAAGCTGACCCAGATCGGACGTCTCGAGAAGGAACGTGCCGCGGCGCGGGACGAGCTCGATTCGCTCACCCGCCGCAAGCGCACACTCGGCTTCGACTTCCTCCAGCCCCCGCGCACCGGCCGAGTCGTGCTCGAGGCCGATGACATCTCACTCTCCGCAGGCGACAAGCCCCTGCTCGCCGACGCCACCATCGTGATCGAGCGCGGCGAGAAGGTCGCGCTGGTCGGACCGAACGGGAGCGGGAAGACCACGCTGCTCGAGGCGATCCTGGGGCGCGACGGACCGGATGGCGGCACGATCGCCCTCGGCCACGGCGTCGTCCCCGGGTACTTCTCGCAGCACACCCAGGAGCTGCCGAGGCAGGGGTCTGTGCTCGACGCGACGACGGGCGAGACGGGGCTGACGCGACCTCAGGCGCAGACCCTCCTCGGGCGCTTCCTCTTCTCCGGCTGGGAGACGCACGGACGCACTGTGACCGCGCTCTCGGGAGGAGAGCGGCGACGGCTCTCGCTCGCGCTCCTCGTGGCTTCTGGCGCGAACTTCCTCGTCCTCGACGAGCCGACGAACCACCTCGACCTCGAGAGCCGGGAGGCCCTCGAAGCCGCACTCGAGGCGTTTCCGGGGACGGTGCTCATCGTCTCCCACGACCGCGCTCTTCTGGATGCGGTCCCCGACCGTATCGTCGCCATCGAGGACGGCACGCTGCGCTCGTACGACGGCGGTTGGGCCGACAAGGCAGCAGCGGCTGCGGCGCCCTCGCCGGAGCCGAATCCACCCGGAGAGAAGCCCGTCAAACCCCGGCGGCCACAATCCCGCCCGAAGCCCGGTCCTCCGTCGGAGCTCGAGCGCGTGGAGGCGGAGATCGCAGCGGTGGAGCTCCGCATCGTCGAGCTGGAGGGAAGACTGGCCGGAGACTGGAGCGACATGGACGTCCTCACCGCCCACCGGGCCGCACGTGACGAGCTCCAGAAGCTTCTCCTCCGCTGGGAAGTGCTGTTCGAGGACGCCTCGACCCGGTGACGAACGGAGGTCGCGGCGGCGTACAGGGAACATGCACGCGGTGACCGTCGAGGCACATCGGCCCGTCGCGTCCGTCGCACCTTCGTTTGCCGTCGTGGCGGAGGAGCTCCTCGACGACGTCTTCGGCTACCTGCTGTACCTCACCAAGAACCGGGCCGTGGCCGAGGATCTGACCGGCGAGACGTTCGAGACGGCGTTCCGCAAGTGGCGGCGATTCGACCCGCGTCGGGGGACGCCGCGCGCGTGGTTGCTCGCGATCGCCCGCACCACCGCTCTCGACTGGTTCCGCGCGGACGCCCGGCGCCGGCGGCGCGAGGAACGCGCCGAAGCAGCGGAGTCACGCCGGGAGGACGAAGGGGGTTTCGGTGAGGGCCTGTCACCGGTGCTCGAGGAGAGCCTCCGTGCCCTGACTGCGGGCGAGCGCGAAGTCGTCGCGCTGCGGATCGTCCTCGACCTGGACAGTGAAGAGTCGGCCCGCCTGCTCGGGATCACGCCGACCGCCGTCTCGACGCGGCTGAGTCGGGCGCTCGCGAAGCTCGAAGAGAGGATGAGAGACCATGACATCGTCGCCTGAACTGATCCACGAGCTCCGGGCTTCGCGCCCTGCTGCGCCCGCGGCGTTGAGGGCACGTGTGCGGGAGCTCTCGGCAGAACGCCCGGCGAAGGCTCCCTTGGGTCGATTCCGCTTTCCCGTACGCCGGGTGGCGCTGATCGCGATCCCCACCGCAGCCGCGCTCGCGTTTGCAAGCGCGGGAGTCGTCGGACTTTCCCGCTCCGACGTCTCCACCGAGGCGATCCGGCAGGACAGCCTCGCAACGACCGCGGGCGCTGATTCGACGACTCCGGCCCCCAATGCGGTGGGGGAAGGCGCGAGGCTATCGGGCAGCGTCTCGGGCGGCCTCGCCGATACGGCGATCGCGCCGACGACCGGCCGGGCCCAGCGCGTGAGCGCGACGCTGACCGTCGAGGTCGCGGATGCCGATGCAGTCTCGCGGGCGGCGCAGGACGCACTCGACCTGACCCGAAGGCTCGGGGGACACGTCGTCAACGCCTCGGTCGCGACGGGTGACGAGGGGAGCGCTTCGCTGACCGTACGCGTTCCGGTGGCCAAGGTGCAGGAGGCGATCGTGGGACTGTCGAGGCTCGGAAGCATCGTCGCGCAGCAGGTCACCATCGACGACCTGCAGGAAACCCTCGACCGGCTTCAACGGCGCCAGCTCTCGCTGCGGTCTCAGATCGCCCTCATCGTCGCGAACCTCGACTCGGGAACGCTCGACGCCGAGACCCAGGCACGGCTCGAGGCTCGACTGAAGACGCTGCGCGCAGAGCTCCGGGGAATCCGAAGCGGAATCTCGGTGACGAACGCGGAAGCGCGGATGTCCACGATCCAGCTCACCGTCGTCACGCCGGGTGCGTTCGGGGCGGTCGCACCGCCGGCGCGGCTCGACCGGACGATCGACGAGGCGTTGAACGTCCTCGCCTGGGAGGCCGTCATCGTTCTCGCGGTGCTGATCGTGCTGGCGCCGTTTGCGCTCGTCGCCTTCGCGGCCTGGCTCGGGCGCCGCTTCTACAGGCATCGAGAAGACGAGCGGCTGCTGTCGACCTAGGCCGGGGTCAGGCCCGTGGGGTCTGACCCCGGTCGTCCCCCAAGGTCGCGATGAGCGCCTCAGCGACGACCTTCAGCGGGCGCCCGGAGATCTGGCTCGCCTTGCGCAACCGCGCGAAGGCCTCGTCCTCGGAGAGGCCTTCTCGCTGCATGAGGATCCCCTTCGCCCGCTCGATGGCCTTGCGTGCCGCGAGCGCTTCTGCGAGCGAGTCGGCCTCCTCGCGCAGAGCACGAAGCTCCTCGTGCCGCGCTGTCGCGGTGGCGATCGCAGGCAGGAGGTCGCTCTCGCGAAACGGCTTCACGAGGTAGCCGAACACACCGGCTTCCACTGCTCGCGAGACGAGCTCTCGCTCGCCGTACGCCGTCACCATGACGATCGGGATCGGCCGCTCGTCGAGGATCCTGCGTGCCGCCTCGATGCCGTCGAGGCGTGGCATCTTCACGTCGAGGAGCGCGACGTCGGGTTCGGCCTCGCGCGCGAGCGCTACCGCCTCCTCGCCGTCTCGGGCCTCTGCGCAGACCTCGAAGCCCGCCCCCTCGAGGAGCCCCTTGAGGTCGAGACGGATGATCGTCTCGTCCTCTGCGATGAGCACCCTCGAGGCCACTTGCGACGAGGCTACTCCACAGAGGGAAGCGACGGAGGCGCCTTCCCTCGCGTGCAGCGAGCGCTCGGCCGGCGGCGTGCACGACTTCCAGTCAATTGCTGCAATTGCATCGACGTGGGAAGATTGCGGCTTCCTGCTGTGTCCTATGGATGGGTCGACACGGACCTCCGATGCGGCAATCGAGGGAAGGAGCACATATGGAGGACGCAAGCGTACGAGCGGAGCTCGTCGACGCCGGTCTGGACTTTCCATCGGGTGTGGTGACGACGACGATTCCCCGGCGTGCCGTGGACGAGGCACTCTCGGTCCACCAATGGCCTGCCGATCTCGTTCTCGACGTCACCCGCTACACAGGTGAAGGCGAGAAGCAGACGGCCGAGGCCGGAAAGATCGCCATCGAGTGGGAGCGCGAGGATCTCGAAGCGCTCCTCATGCGCAGCGACGGCGAGACCGTGACGCTGTCGTTCGACGCCCGGGCCATGCTGCAGGCACTCGAGCCCGACGTCGAACTTCACGGCCTTCGCGAAGCCGGCGCAGTCCTCGCCGTCGCGGTTGTGGCCGGCAGCGCGGCAGGGATCGCCCAGGGCAGCATCCCCCCTGGAGCCGGGAGCGAGGGTGTCCCCTCGGCCCTGGCACCTGGGGCAGGAATCGAAGCCGTTCGCTCGGCCGAGCCGCTGGTGGACGCCGCGGCAACGGAGGTCCCGGGAGCCGGGATCGAGGCCGTTCGCTCGGCCGCGCCGATGCCAGGCGCCGAGGTCGCAGCGGGCGCACCCGGAGCTGGAATCGAGGCTGTTCGCTCAGCCGAGCCGCTGGCGGGCGCCGCGGCAACGGTGCCAGGAGCTGGAATCGAGGCCGTCCGCTCGGCCGAAGCCGCCCGCTCGGCGGAAGCCGTCTCGGTTCAGGTCGCACCGGCGACGGACGAGGGCTTCAGCATCTCCATGCCCAGCCCGGAGACGACGGCGGTGTTGATCGGGGGTTTCGCCCTGCTCATCACCGGAGCCGCGTTCGCCGCGCGTACGCGGCGGCCGACGCTCCGCTAGCTCATCACGTCGAATAAGCGCTGCAACGCCGCCCCTCGGGCGGCGCTGCAGCGCGCCGGCATCTTGGAACCGTGCCAGCCTGCTAATCGTCGTCGCCGTCTCCGCTCTGAGCCTGGGCGATGACGCGTTTCGCAAGTGCGTCTCTTCGATGAGGAGGGCGAAGCTTGCAGGGCCACATCTCGGGCGCAGCGTTACGCCTTGCTACCAGATCCGAACCGCCTCACACCGGGAACACGACCCGTGCGCGCGTGCCTCCTCCGGACGCGAGCTCGAAGGTCCCCCGAAGCTCGTCCCGGACGAGCGCCCGCACGATCGACAGGCCCGTGCCGTCCCCGTCTCCGGCGAGGCCGCGGCCGTCGTCCGCGATGGTGAGCACGACGTCGCCGTTCCGCTGCGCGAGCGCGATCGAGACGCGATCGCCACCGTGCTCGAGCGCGTTTTGAAAGAGCTCCGTAAACACGAGCGCGAGCGCAGTCGCGCGCTGACCCGCGAGCGAGACGGGCTCGAGCGCGGAGGAGACGTCCTTCCCGACGACGAGCCCCTGGACGAGCATCGCGCGTAGACGATCGACCAGCTCGCCGAGGTCGACGTCGTCCTCGCGGTGCTCGGTGAGCACCTCGTGCACGGCCGCGATCGCGAGGATGCGATTGACCGAGTCGTTCAGCGACTTGCGCGCGTCGACGTTCTCGGCTCGAGCCTGGACCCGGAGCAGCGACGCGACCGATTGCAGGTTGTTCTTCACGCGATGGTGGATCTCCTGGGCGAGCACGCCGCGCATGACCGCGCGTCCGTGCTCGAGGGCGACGGCGGCGTGGTGTGCGATCGCCTCGAGCAGCGCCTCGTCGTCCGCCGAGAACGGCGTGTCGCGATCGCAGACGAGCTCGCCGATCTGGCGGCGCTTCCAGCGGACCGGCATGCGGACCGCGTAGGCGCCCGCACGCCCGTCCGGCCACGCGATCTTCCCGTCCTCGAGCACGAGCGCCGCGCCGGTCGCGTGCAACGACTCCATGGTCGTCTTGACGATCGCCTCGAGCGACTCCTCGAGGTAGAGGGACTCCG
Source organism: Gaiellaceae bacterium (assembly GCA_036258155.1). GTDB lineage: Bacteria > Actinomycetota > Thermoleophilia > Gaiellales > Gaiellaceae > GMQP-bins7. The sequence goes on from DATAEF010000084.1 coordinate 16,970, forward strand.
AGACGGCCTCCGAGATCCTCGCGAGGGCCTCGAGCTCAACAACCCGCCGCTGCGCCCGCTCATAGAGCTTCGCATGCTCGATCGTCTGGGCGACCTGTGACGCGATCGCGACGAGGAGCTCGATCTCCGCTTCGGTGAATACGCGCGGCTCGCGGGTGCGTACGTTGAGCGCGCCCTCGAGCGTCTCCCGAGCCAAGATCGGGACAGCCAGGATCGACTGGTACTCGTCCTCGGGCAGATTCGGAAAGAGCTTGAAGCGCGGGTCGAGGTGCGCCTGCTCGGGAATCATCACCGGCGCGCGCTCGGCCGCGGCGACACCGGTGATGCCCTCCCCCGGCCGCATTCGAGGGGTGCGCGTCATCTCTTCTACGCGGCTCCCGCGGGTCGCGCGCAGCACGAGCTCGTCGGTGCGCTCGTCGTACAGGTAGACGAAGCACGCGTCGGTTCCGAGCGCCGCGGCAACCTTGCTCGCAACGAGCTCGAGCACCTCCTGGAGGTCGAGCGACGAGTTGACGGCCGCGATCGTCTCCGTCAGCAGTCGCAGGTGGCGCCCGGTCGAGTCCACATGATCATTCTCGCCGTTGGGACATCCGGCCGACTCTTCTAGGATCCCGCTGCGTGAGCTTCGACGACTGGATCCTCGCCCTCCACGTGTTGAGCGCATTCGCGTTCGTCGCCGGGATGGTCATCTTCTGGGTTCTCATCGTCGCCGTCCGCCGCACCGACACACCCGAGGGCACGATCCGGATGGAACCCATCGTGAAGGTGGGCAACGCAGCGGTGGGGATCGGCGCCGGTGGCACGATCGTGCTCGGGATCTGGCTCGCATTCTCGTACGGCGGATACGACATCTGGGACGGCTGGATCATCGCGGCGATCGTGCTCTGGGCGATCGCAGCGGCGGTGGGTCAGCGCACCGGCAACGCCTACATGCAGGGCATGAACAAGGCGCAAGAGCTCCAAGCGGCCGGGCAGACGGGGCCGAACGCAGAGTTGCTGGCGCTCAACCGAACGCAGAACGGCGTCCTCTTGCACGGGCTCGCGACTGTTGTCGTGGTCCTGATCCTCATCGACATGATCTGGAAGCCAGGCGCATGAGCACCGTGCTCGCTGTCAGCCGTCCCACGGAGTGGAACTTCCCACTCTTCCTCCATGTCCTCGGGGCGATGGTTCTCGTCGGCTCGACCCTCACTTGCGCGTCGCTGCTGGGGTTCGCACACGGGGATGTGCGGTTACTCCGGCTCGGGTACTGGACACTCCTGCTCGTCGGGCTTCCGGCATTCATCCTGACCCGGCTCGCCGGCGAGTGGCTCGCCGACCGGGAAGGTTGGTACGACGAGGGAGTTCCCGACCAAGTCTGGCTCGGGATCGGCTTCATCGTGACCGACCTCGGCGGCCTGCTCTTCCTGATCGGACTGATCGCCGGGGGCATCGGCGTGCGCCGGCTGCGGCGCGGCAAGGGCACCCGCCTCCTGACGACGACGATGGCCATCTCGGTCGTCCTGCTCGCCGCCTACGTCGTCGCGGTCTGGGCGATGGCCGGAAAACCGGACTAGAGAGCGCGCTTCGCGGAGGTCCGAACCCCTTCACTCGAGATGCGTCAGCGTCTCGAGTGCCAAACGACCACGGGCTCCACACCAGGGAGCCCGCGATCGGCCGTCAGATACAAGGCTCGCCGCTCGCCTTGCGGCGTGCCCTGCAGCGCGCATCATGGAACTTTCGACGGCTGAGTTCAAGTGCGATGTGACGGGGTCGGACCCGCGAGGGCCTGACCCATGTGCTACAGCGCAGCCAGGTACTTGGATTTCTCCCACTCCGTGACCTGGACCCGGTACTCGTCCCACTCCTTGCGCTTCAGCTCCACGTAGCGCGGGAAGATATGCTCGCCGAGCGCCCGTCGCATGAGATCCGAGCCCGAGAGCTCGTCGATCGCCTCGCCGAGCGACTCCGGAAGAGCGATGATCCCGCGCTCGCGCCGCTGCTCGGTCGTCAGGCGGTAGAGGTTCGTCTCCATCGACTCGGGGAGCTCGTACCCGTTCGCGACACCCTCGAGGCCGGCATGGAGCAGCGCCGCGAAGGCGAGGTACGGGTTGCAGGCCGGGTCGGGACAACGGATCTCGGCGCGCGTCGCCTGCTCGGACCCGGGCTTGTAGAGCGGGATTCGAATGAGAGCAGAGCGGTTCCGCTGGGACCAGGCCACGTAGACGGGTGCCTCGTAGCCTGGAACGAGTCGCTTGTAGGAGTTGACCCACTGCGCGAGTACTGCCGACATCTCGCGCGCGTGCACGAGCAGTCCCGCGATGAAGCCCTTGGCGGTATCGGACAGGTGGTGCGGGTCGCGGCGATCGAAGAACTGATTGCGGCCGTTGCGGAAGAGCGACATGTGCGTGTGCATACCGGAGCCGTTCTCGCCGAAGAGCGGCTTCGGCATGAAGGTCGCGTAGTAGCCGTGCCAGGCGGCGACCTCCTTGACGATCAGACGGTAGGTGATCGTGTAGTCCGCCATCGCGAGCGCGTCGGCGTAGCGCATGTCGATCTCGTGCTGGGACGGGCCGACCTCGTGATGGTGGTACTCGATCGGGATACCGACGGACTCGAGCGCAGCGATCGTGTCGTTCCGCATCTCGGTCGCAGCGTCCTGAGCGGTCATGGCGAAGTACCCGCCCTCGTCGATCGTTTCGGTGCCCTCGTCGTCCTCGAAGACGAAGTACTCGAGCTCCGGACCGACGTTGAAGGCGTCGAAGCCCATGCCCCTCATGCGCTCGAGAGCTCGCCGGAGCGCGTAGCGCGGGTCACCTTCGTAGGGCGAGCCGTCGGGGGTCACGACGTCGCAGATCATGCGTGCGACCTTCGCGCCGATCGCCTGTCCGTGCTCGTCGAGCGGACGCGGCATGAGCTGGAAGCTCGCGGGATCCGGGATCGCGACCATGTCCGACTCCTCGATCGCGTTGAAACCCGTGATCGACGAGCCGTCGAAGCCCATCCCGTCGTTCAGCGCCTCCTGCATCTCGGCAGGCGTGATCGCGAACGACTTCAGGTGCCCCTCGAGATCCGTGAACCAGAACAGGACGTGCTCGACGCCCTCGTCCGTGATGCGCTTGAGCACCGCACGTCGCGCGGTCACGCTCGACGTCGCGCGGTCCTTGCTCTTGACCATCGTGCCGCGCGCCTGCGTCCTCGGTCTTGCCATGAATCCCTCCTTGAACACAAAAAGACCCCGGGCGAGATCGCCCGAGGCCACGTTGCCTCACACAGACGCGGGGACTCTAGCAGGCCGGCTGCCTCGGCTCACGCCGTGCGACGCCCCGATGTTCATCTGCGTCGACACCTGGCCGGGGTCGAGCGAGCACGACCTCGGCTGTGCGTCCACCCGGGAACGCGGCACAGGATCACCCGCTTCGCTTCAGCTTCCCGTGCTTCTTCGCGTACCGCTCGCCCCGGGAGAAGATCCAGAGCCCGAGGGGTATCGAGACCGCGCCGATGACGAGCAGCGGCCAGATCTCGTCCCACATCGCGGTCAGGCCCTGTCCCTCGAGGATCGCCTCGCGAATGCCGTCGAGCGCGTAGGTCGCCGGCGAGATCGTGGCGATCGCCTGCATCCACTGCGGGAGCACGTCGACCGGGTAGTAGACGCCCGAGACGACGAGCAGCGTTCCCTGGGCGACGAACCCGAGCTGCGTTCCCTTCTCGGGGGAGATCAGCGGCAGCACCGACATCATCATCCCGATGCCGATGAACGAGATCGACGCGACGACGAGGACGACCGTCGCTGCGAAGTAGTTCGCGTCCGGGATCGAGAGATCGAAGAAGAGGAACGCGCAGACGACGAACAGGAAGATCGCGCGGACGAGCCCGTACATGATCGCGAAGACGCCCTGGCCGGCCAGGTGCATCGCACGCGAGAGCGGCGCCATGAACGTGTACTCGATCGTGCCCTCCCAGCGTTCCCAGGCGACCGTCTCCATCAGGAACTCGAAGATGATCCCGAGATACGCCCAGACGACGGCGCCGATGAGCAGGGTCGTCATCGTCTCGTTGACGTCGAGCGACCCGCCCGTCGCCTCGATCCCCTTCGCGATGAAGACGATCGTGAGCGTGTTGGCGACGGTCCAGAGGAACCATGCGACGTCCCACCAGATGTAGCGCTTCGTGAGGTAGGCATTGCGCTCGACGACACCGCCGGCGCCGACGAGCTCTGCTCGCATCGTGCCCAGCAAGACCCTCATGCGAACACCTCCCGGTCGTCGTCCTCGTCCTCCTCGGCCTCGAACTCGCGGCCCGTCGCGGCGAAGAACGCCTCCTCGAGCGTCTCCGCGTCGTAGCGGCGCTTGAGATCGTCGGCCGGCTCGAGCGCGAGCAGGCGTCCTCTGTCCAGGACCCCGACCCGATCTGCGAGCGTCTCCGCCTCGTTCAGGTCGTGGGTGCAGAGCAGGATCGTCGAGTCGTGCTGGGTGCGGATCTCGCGGATGAACTCCTGCACCTCGAGCTTCGAGCGAGGGTCGAGCCCGGTCGTCGGCTCGTCGAGGAGCAAGAGCACGGGCGACGTGAGGAGTGCCCGCGCGAGCGCGACCTTCTGCTGCATCCCGCGCGACAGGTTCTCCATCGGCTCGCCACGTCGGTCGGACGGGAAGCCGACTCGCTCGAGGATGGCGGGGATCAGGTCGCGGGTCTGTCCCGCGGTCATGCCGTAGTAGCGGGCTGCGTAGCCGAGGTTCTCGGCCGCCGACATCTTCTTGAAGAACGACGCCTCGACCGAGACACGGTTCACGAGCCGCCGAACCGCACGCGCGTTCGCGACCACGTCGTGGCCGAAGATGCGGGCTGTGCCGCCGTCCGGCAGAAGCAGTGTCGAGAGCAGACGGACGAGCGTCGACTTCCCGGAGCCGTTCTGCCCCAGGATGGCCACGGTCTCACCCTTCTCCATCGCGAACGAGACGCTGTCGAGGGCAACGCGCGTGCGCCGCTCGCGGCGGCGCTTGCCGTCGCGGCGGCGGAACTCCTTTCGCAGCGCGTCCACCTCGACAGCCGCGTCAAGTCGACGAGGTACGGCCTCTCTGAGTGCTATCTCTTGTACGTCTGTCATCTGAAGCTCCTTCGAAGAACTGCGTAGCGAGAAACGTGCAAGCCACTGCCCGGCCCTATCGGTGGGCCCCGGCAACCGGTGTCTCAGATACGCACGAGGAACTTCACAGGCGGGCCACGATACCAGCGCGTCCGGTTGAAGGCAACGGATTGACGTCCGTCCGCCCGTGCGGGTACGGTGACAAGTGGAAGGAGTCGCGGAAGGCTCCGACCAGGCGACGTGGCCTCAGGACTCGCGGAGTCCTGGGGTCTTTTGTTTGGTCCACGACGCTCTGCTGGCCAGAGCAACGACGGAGGTGACGAGGATGTCGGAGATCGCGGAGCGGCATTACCTGCGCAACGGCGCCGAGGCGTTGCCGGAGGCGCGGGATGCGCTCGAGTGGGCGCTGGAGACCCGGGCGGCGATGGTTGACCTCAAGTTCTGCGACCTGCTCGGGACGTGGCAGCACGTCTCGTTGCCGATCACTGCGTTCGGCGAGAGCGCATTCGACGAGGGACTCGGCTTCGACGGATCGTCGATCCGAGGCTGGCAGGCGATCCAGGACTCCGACATGCTGCTGATTCCCGACCCCTCGTCCGCGATCCTCGATCCCGCAACCGAGGCGCCGACGATCTCGCTGGTGTGCGAGATCGCCGATCCGATCACACGTACGCCCTACGTGAAGGACCCGCGCGGGGTCGCTCGCCGCGCCGAAGAGCACCTCCGCGCAAGCGGGATCGCCGATACTGCGTACTTCGGGCCCGAGTGCGAGTTCTTCGTCTTCGACGACGTGCACTACGACCTCGCACCGAACCACTCCCACTACTTCGTCGATTCGGCGGAGGGGTACTGGAACTCCGGCAAGCCGGGTCTTGGATACACCGCGCGGGCGAAGGAGGGGTACTTTCCGGCCGCGCCCTCGGACTCGCTCCACGACCTCCGTACGGAGATGGTGCTGACGCTAGAGCGGATCGGCATCCCTTGCGAGTTCCATCATCACGAGGTCGCCTCCGGCGGTCAGTGCGAGATCGATCTCCGCTTCACGACGCTCACCCGCATGGCCGATCAGGTCATGACCTACAAGTACGTCGTGAAGAACGTAGCCCGCCGCCACGGCAAGTCCGTCACGTTCATGCCGAAGCCGATCTTCGGCGACAACGGCTCCGGGATGCACACGCACCAGTCGCTGTGGATGGAGGGAACGCCGCTCATGGCCGACAAGTCCGGGTACGCCGGCCTCTCGCAGCTCGGTCGTGCATACGTCGGCGGCCTGCTGGCGCACGCGCCGGCACTCCTCGCGTTCTGCGCTCCCACGACGAACTCGTACCGGCGGCTCGTGCCCGGTTTCGAGGCGCCGGTGAACCTCGTCTACTCCCAGCGGAACCGCTCGGCGTGCATCCGAATCCCGATGTACTCGGACTCTGCGAAGGCCAAGCGGGTCGAGTTCCGCCCACCCGACTCCGCGGCAAACCCGTATCTCGCCTTCTCGGCGATGCTGATGGCCGGCCTCGACGGCGTCCGGCGCGGGCTCGACCCCGGCGCGCCGGCCGACTACGACCTCTTCGAAGACGCCACGGGCGATGTCCCGCAGGTCCCGGGCTCGCTGTCGGAGGCACTTGACGCTCTCGAGGCGGACTACGAGTTTCTGCTCCGAGGCGACGTCTTCTCGAAGGAGCTCATCGAGACCTGGATCGCGTGGAAGCGGGAGAACGAGGTCGACGTGGTGCGTCTGCGCCCGCACCCCGCTGAGTTCGCCCTGTACTACGACTGCTGAGCAGCGGGGTCACGCCGCACGCGTCTGACCCCGCTGCTCTCGACCACGAGCCCCACGGCGACGATCGCGACCAGTGCGCCGAGCTGTGCGGTCGCCGTCCACTCGGTTCCGATCGGGATCGTTGCGATCGCAGCGGCACCGGCGAGGAGCCGGGGCACACTCACGCCGAGGCCGAGCATTCGGCAGAACCCGACCGTGCACCAGACGAAGAGCGCAACTCCGGCGCCGAGCTCGGCGCCGATCCAACCGCCCAGCGAGTCGTAAGGATCTCCGATCGCCTTCTTCAAGCCGGCAGCGATAGCCACCACGCCGAGTAGCAGCCCGTAGTGCCAGTACCCGAACCCGATCAAGGAGAGCCGAGCACGGAGCGCCTGATCGGCCCGCAGCATGGCGCGCTCGACGGCGTCCTCGTCGCGGAAGTAGAGCCACCACAGCGCAGCACTCAAGGCGAGTGTCAGAAGTGCCACGACGACGAGGCGGAGATCGAGCGGGACGCCCGCTGCTGCGACGCCGATGACGACGATCGATTCGCCGAGCGCGATGATGATGACGAGCCCGTGACGCTCGACGAAATGCTCGGCGACGATGACGAAACCTTCCGTGTTCGCGAACCAGCCGGTGGCCCAGAGCACGACGGCCGCGACGACCCAGATCACGTCCTGGGCTCGCCCTCCGACGATCCCGCCGAGGAGAACGAGCCCTGCCGCCGTGAGGTTGTACGGAAGGATGCGGAGGATTGCGGCGACCTCCGAGACCGACGTGCTCTTCGAATACATGCCGGCATGGAGCACGACGACGACGACGTAGCCGATCCCGAAGGCCAGCCCCTGGCCCTGATAGGCGGTCGGGATGGCGAGAGCGATCACAAGGAACCCGCCCATCCCGCCGAGCAGGAGGAGGCGAAACCGGAGGAGATCCGTCGCGATCGCGTTCGTCAGCCATGCGTAGCCGTCGTACATCCACCAGATCAGGGCGAGCATCACGATCACCTGAAGCGCCGATGCCGCGCCGACGCCGGTTACGAGGACGCCCGTCAGCTGGGTGATCGTGAAGACGAAGACGAGATCGAAGAACAGCTCGAGCGACGAGACACGGGCGCTACGGTCGATGAGTTCCGACACGGCGCAATCATCGCCGAGCCGTCCGCTGGAGGCGCCGCGGGCCAGAACCGCGGCGCCTCGCTACCGACTCAGCGGAGGGAGAAGGTGACGCTGACGGTCGCCGAGGTTTCCTGCTCGCCCGGGACGATCGGGGTGGATGCATCGGCGGCCTGTGCCTGGGCGCGGTACAGCGGCTCGGGGCCGCCGACGGAGCCGCCCTCGACGATCGCGGTGATCTCGCCGAGCGAGCGACCTGCGGCCTTCGCCAGGACCTCGGCGTTGAGCCGGGCCTCGGCGACCGCCTTCGCGAGTGCTTGCCGATACAGCGCATCGGCATCGCTCGAGCTGAGGCCCGGGCCGGAGACATTGTTCGCGCCTACTTCGGTGGCGGCGTCGATGAGGGCGGGCGCGTCGGCGACGTCGCTCACCGCGGACACGCTGTTGGACGCCGAGTAACCGGTGACCGCACCGGTCTCGTCGGTGAACGGATACACGCTGACCCACTGGGTGGCGAGCTCACGTCCGCCCGCCTGTCGCAGCGCGTTGATGACCCTGCGCATCGCGTCGGCGTTCGCGGACACAGCCGCCTTGGCGGTGTCGCGACGCGACTCGACCCCGAACGACATCTGCGCTTCATTCGGAACCGCGTCGACCGAGCCGACGCCGCTGACGGTGATCGAGTCCTCGGCGGGCGCCGCATCCTGCGCGCCGGCGAGTTCGGGCAGCCCGACCGCGCCGGCGAGCGCGACAATGGTGAGCCCGGCAGCAGTGATGAGAACTAGGCGTTTCATCGAGAACCTCCGCGGAGTCGGTGACGAAGCAGGTACGCCACCACGGAGGCGCTACGTCACACGGTCAGGTCACTCCCAGCCCAGGTAAGGAGCCGCGCCGCGCTTGTAGAGGCCGCGGGAGATGATCGAGCGCTGGATCTCGCTCGTCCCCTCCCAGATCCGATCGACGCGGAGCTCGCGGTAGAACCGCGCAGCGGGGCTCTCTACCTGGTAGCCGCGCCCGCCGAGCGCCTGCACGGCGCGATCGGCCACCCTGCCCGCCATTTCCGACGCGTACAGCTTCGCCATCGAGACCTTTCCGTGCACGGCCTTCCGGTCCTCGAGGGAGTCGAACGCATGCGCGGCGTGGTAGGTCAGAAGACGTGCTGCGTGCAGCTCGGTGAGCGAGTCCGCAAGCGGGAAGGAGATGCCCTGGAAGTCGGCGATGCGTGACCCGAACGCCTCCCGTTCCTGCGCCCAGGCGGCGGTGTCGTCGACGAGCCGGAGTGCCGCGCCGCAGCAACGTGCGGCGATGAACAGCCGCTCCACGAGGATCCATTCCTTCGCGCCCGCGTCACCGCTCGCCGGAACCCGGTTCGCGTCGGGGACTCGGCAGTTCCGGAACACGATCTCCGGGTGGTGGTCGATGTACGGGTCGTGGAGAAACGATGGCGTTCGTCTGATTTCGAGCCCATCCGAGCCAGGGTCCACGAGGAACAGCGTCTGCTCGCCCTCCGCGACCGCGAGAACGATGTAGACGCCGGGATCGCCCTCGCTCGTCACGAACCACTTCTCGCCGTTCAGGACCCACTCCCCGCCGTCGCGCTCTGCGGTCGCCTGCAAGCCTGCGAGGTCCGAGCCTGCGCCGGGCTCGGTCAGCGCCCAGGCCTCGCGGTACTCCCCACGCGCGATCGGGAGCACGAAGCGCTCGACCTGATCGGATGTCGCGATCTCGAGGAGCTCACGTGGCCCGCGATCGACAACGGCGAAGCCGAGCCCGTTCGTCGCCTTTCCCGACTCCTCCTCGAGCGCGACCTGCGCGAGCATGGAGAGATTCCTTCCCCCGAGCTCCGCCGGCATGTTCAGCATTGCGAAGCCCGCGTCGCGGGCCCTGCTCCGCAGAGCACTCAGCTCGTCGGGATCGATCGAGCCGCGCTCGGCGATTCGCGCTTCGAGCGGGTACACCTCCGCCTCGACGAAGCGCCCGACGGCCACCTTCAGGTCGCGGATCTCGGGAGTCAGATCGGGGACGATCACCACGCGGAGCCTATGACAAGGCGAGAACGGCCCGAGCCGCAACCGTTCCCTCGAAGACAGCCTCCTCGAGAGAGCGAGGCGAGAGGCAGTCTCCCGCCTCTTCGATCCGTACCCCTGCCGCGCGGAGCCCACCGGCGAGCTCGTCCTCTGGCACGCGACCCTGCGCGAGAACGAGGAGATCGGCCGGAACCCGCTCCCGAAGCTCGGGCGCGAAGACGTTCGCGAGCTCGACGAACCCCGCGCTCGCACCGGCGAGAGCGCGGTGCTGGCGGACGTCGACGCCCGCCCGATACAAGCGCTGGAGGTAGAGGTTGCGCCGGTACTGGTGGACGGCTTCGCCCACCGTCATCGAAGCGACCGCGAGCGTCACGTCGTTTCCGGCTCCCACGAGCGCTTCGGCGGCGTCGAGCCCGGAAGGATCGCCACCCCAGTCTGCGACGACTATCCGCAGCCCATTTGGAGCACCCTGGGCCAGCACGTCCCAGGACTGCGCCATCATGAGGCCGTCCACCGCGAGAGCGGGCACGAACGGCTTAGCCCCCGTCGCCACTACGACCGCCTCGGCCCCGAGCTCCAGAACCGCCCGGACGTCGGCCTCGGTGTCGAAACGAACGTCGACACCTCCGCCTTTCAGTCGACCCTCGAAGAGGTCGACCAGCCGACGACCGATCTCGGCGGCACCCGGAGCGTCCCTCGTCAGAGCCATCTGCCCGCCGAGACGGGCCGTGCGCTCGAGCAGCACGACGTCGTGACCCGCCTCCGCTGCCTCGGCCGCAGCTGCGAGCCCGGCGGGCCCGCCACCCACGACCACGAGGCGGTCCCTCCGGCGTGCGCGGCCGGGCGGCGGGAGCGTTCGCTCGCGCCCGGTTCGGGGATTGACCGCACATGCGATCGCCGTTCCCGCGTGGTAGTGCGCGATGCACGTGTTGCACCCGATACAGCGCAGGACACGGCGGCCCGCGGCGGCCTTCGCCGGCAGCTCGGGGTCGGCGATGAGTGCCCGCGTCATCCCGACCGCATCGAGCGTCCCTTCGCCGATGAGGCGATTTGCGCGCCCCGGATCGACGATGCGTGAGTTCGCGATCAGCGGCGGGCCGAGCCGGAAGCCCTCCAGGTGCCTCGCCACCGCGTTCTCCTCGATCGGCGGAGGCGGGACGATTCCCACGGAGCCCAGATATGTCGAGGAGTCCCCGAGCGCCACCGAGAGGTAGTCCACACCCTCGGCGACCGCGGCCTCTGCGATCTCCCGGCCGACACCGGAGTCCCCCGAGACCCGGACACCGAGGCACAAAGCCGGCGCTGCAAGCCGCACGGCCTTCAGAACGGCCTGGAGGAACCGCTGCCCGTCCGCCCACTCGTCGTCGCGTCGATTCAGCGCGGGGTCGAAGAACTGCTCGACGAGGTATCGGTGAGCCGCCGAGACCTCGACCCCGTCGAGACCGGCCTCGGCAGCGAGCGCGGCCGAGCTCGCGTACCCCGAGACGATGCGCTCGATCTCCTCCCGACGCACCGCGCGCGGCTCGGTCCGGAACCGCTGGCTCGGTACGGAGGACGGCGCGAGAGCCGGAGGCCGCGGCGCGCTCGCGATCTGCTCGCGGCCGCCGTGGAAGAGCTGCACGAAGAGACGCGTTCCGTGAGGCCTGACGGCTGCCGCAACCCGTCGGTAGCCATCCACGATCTCGGGGAGATACCCACCGAGCGTGTGCGAGGTCAGCAGCCCACTCGCGTCGACTGCCGTCGCCTCGAGCACGATCAGGCCGACGCCTCCGCGGGCGCGGGCCTCGTGGTACGCGACGAAGTCGTCGGTCGGCAGGTGGTCGTGGACGAGCGTCGTCTGATGCGCGGTCGAGACGATCCGGTTCGGAAGCTCGACCGGCCCGAGGCGGAGCGGACTAAGAAGGCTCGAGAACACGCTCGAGCGCAGCTCGTTCGGCGTCCGTCAACTGCCGAGACCTGCCTGCTTCGCGATCGCGAGCCACGAGGACCGCTTCCGACTCGGCGGAAAGTTCGCCCTCCATTGTCCGGATCTGCTCCCGTAGCGTGACGCTCGAGTTGCCGATGCGGACGAGTCCGCACGAGACGACGACCTCGTCGTCCTCGAGGCGCAGCTCGCGCCTGAAGTCGATCGCGACGCGGGCGAGAACGAAGTCCCAGGTGTCGCTGACACCATCGAGGGCGTGATCGACCCACTCGTCTCGGCACTCCTCGAGGTAGCTGGCGTAGACGGCGTTGTTGACGTGCATGTACGCGTCGACGTCGCTCCACCGGATCTCGACGCGCTTCTCGTGAGTCATGGGCGGCGATGTTAGACGGTTGAAGTCGCGAGAATGCGCGCGATGTCCGACGTCCGCGCACTCGTCCTACCGCGCTCGATCGCCGTCGTCGGCGCATCCCCGCGCAACCTGGCCGCGGTCGAGACCGTCGTCCGAAGCGGCGTGCCTGCATGGGGCGTGAACCCGAACCGGGACGAGGTCGCCGGGCTCCGCTGCTACCCGAGCTTCGTGGACCTCCCCGAGACGCCCGAAGTCGCCTTCCTCATGGTGAACCACGAGCGCGTCGAACACGCACTCGAGGAGGCCGCAGCCGCCGGTGTCCGCGCCTTCGTCGTCCCGGGTGTCGGAGCCGAGGCAGGTCCGGCCGCGAAGCCCACGGCGGAGCGACTCGCAGCTCGCGCAAGAGACTTCGGTGCAGTGCTCCTCGGTCCGAACTGCATGGGTTTCGTCGTTCCCGGCGGCCCCGCGGCCTGGAACGGGAGCCCCCCCGAGACGACCGCGCCCGGGCACGTCGCCGTCCTCTGCCAGTCCGGGTCGATCGCCGACGCGTTCCTCTCGCTCGGAGGTCGGATCGGCCTTCGGTGCGTGATCTCGTCGGGCGCCGAAGCGGTGACGGACGCGGCCGACTTCGTGTCGTTCTTCGCCGACGACGGTGAGACCCGGGCGGTCGGGCTCTTCCTCGAGACCGTGAGGCGACCGGAGGCGTTCCTCCGCTCGCTCGCCTCGTGCGCGGAAGCCGGAAAACCCGTCGTATGTCTCAAGGTCGGCCGCTCGGAGGCGGCGGCGCGCGCCGCACTGTCCCACACCGGCGCGCTCGTCGGCTCGGAGCGCGCCTTCTCGGCGGTGCTCAGAAGGTACTCGGCGATCGAGGTCGGCGACTTCCACGAGCTCGTGGAGACGCTGGAGATACTCGGACGACGGCGCTGGCCTCGCGGGACCCGTATCGGCGGCGTCTCGGAGTCGGGCGGCGAGTGCGCTCTACTGGCGGACCACGCAGACGCCGCGGGTGTCCCGTTCGAACCACTCCCGAGCGAGCTCGCAGCCGAGCTGAGCCATGCGTTTCCCAACTTCGTCGCGCCCGGCAACCCACTCGATGCATGGGGCATCGCCGACGAGAGCGAGGTCTATCCCGGATCGCTCGAGCTCATGGCCAAGGCGAATGCGTTCGACATTCTCCTCGGTCAGGCCGATCTCTCCCAGTTCCGTGACCCGGCGAACGACCGCTGGTGCGAGCTGACTCTTCGCACGCTCGCACGCCTCGCCGAACAGTACGACCTCTTCTGCGCAATGACGACTGTCCACAGCGCGGACCCGCCGCACGCGTTCCAAGATCTGGCCCGGAAGCTCGACATGCCGCTCCTCCGTGGCCCGGGCGACTCGATGCAAGCGATCGCCAACGTGGCGCTGCGACGTCCCTGGCGACCTCCGACAGTGGATCGAGATCCGCCCGATCTGCGAGATCTCCTCGTCTCCGGATCGCTTCCAGAGCACGAGTCGGCGCTCGTCCTCGAGCGCTACGGCGTCGAGTTCGCGCCGCGGCTCCGTGCAGCGTCACCCGAGGAAGCCGCGCGAGCCGCAGAGGAGCTCGGAGGCCCGCTGGTCGTCAAGCGGGACGGGCCGGCCCACAAGAGCCGAGACGGCGGTGTCGTCCTCGACGTCGCGTCACCCGCCGAGGCAGCGGACGCCGCCCGCCGCCTGGGAGGCCCGGTCCTCGTCGCCAAGCAGATCACCCGTGGAACGGAGGTTCTCTGCGGGATGACGCGAGACTCCGACTACGGACCTGTGCTGGTCGTGGGCGCGGGAGGGGGCGCGGTCGAGGAGCTCGCCCGCGTCACGGCCACGATTCCGCCGCTCGACCTCGAAAGCGCCCGCGAGCTCGTCGCCGACGCGGATCTGGGCGACCCTGACGGCGGAATCGCACGTACGCTGGTCGCCCTCGGCCGAATCGCGACGTCGCACCCCGAGGTCGAGTCGATCGACGTCAACCCGCTGATCTCGAACGCGACGGGCGCCATCGCGGTCGACGCTCTCGTCGTCGTCGGTGACCGCAAGGGTTGAGCAATCTCGTACTTGCTTGCTTGGCCGAGCCCGACGCGATAGAAAGCACGGGTCACCTGGCGGGGGTAGAAGGGAGCAATTCGGATGGCCACGTTTCACCCGCGCGAGTCGCGCTACGCACGTCGTGAGTTCCTGAAGCGCGGCGCGGCAGGAGCGGTCGCGCTCTCCAGCATGGGAACGCTCCTCGCCGCCTGCGGCGGAGGCGATGGCGGAAGCGGCACGGCGCTCGAGCTGAACATCCCGCGACCCGACAATCCCGTCACCCATCCGCTCTTCGACGACAACCCGATGATCGCGTCGGGCCTCGACCCCGAGAGCGGCACGCTCCGCATCTACAACTGGAACGGCTACCTCTGGCCGAGGATCAAGAAGGACTTCGCCAAGGAGTACGGCGTCAGGGTCGAGGAGACGTTCTTCGACACCATGGACGAGGCGATCACGAAGATGTCCACGGGCGCGGTCGACTTCGATGTGTTCTTCCCGACCGTGGATCGGATGAGCCGGCTCGCCATCGGGAAGTCGCTCCAGCCCCTGAATCACGACTACCTCCCGAACCTCTCGAAGACGGTCTGGCCCGCGCTACAGGACCCGTGGTACGACAAGGGCTCGCAGTACTCGGTGCCCTACGTCACGTGGACGACCGGTATCGGGTACCGGACCGACAAGACGGACTCCCGTCCAGAGAACTACTCGAACCCGTACGAGATCTACTGGGACGAGGCGAACAGGGGAAAGGTGTACGTGCTCGACGACAGCCGCGACGCCATCGGGCACATGCTCCTGAAGAACGGGATCACGAACATCAACACGGAAGACCCCGAGGAGATCGAGCTCGCGAAGAACGAGCTGAAGTCGCTCATCGGTGCAGTCAACATCAAGTACTCGACGAACGACTACACGAACCTCCCGGACGGACGCGCCTGGGTACACCAGATGTGGTCCGGGAGCGCCGTCTCTGCGCAGTACTACATGAACGAGGGGGCGAAGCCGAACGTGCTCAGGTTCTGGTTCCCGCCCGACGGCGGCGGGACGATCGGGAGCGACCTGATGGCCATCCCGAAGTCGGCGAAACATCCGGTCCTCGCTCACCACTTCCTGAACTACCTCCTCGACGAGAAGCACGGGTACGACAACTTCGCGAACTTCGTCGGGTACCAGCCGCCGTTCGTCAAGCTCGATCCCGACCGGCTCGTCGCCGACGGAGTCGTCCCGGCGAACCTGAAGACCGCGATCGTCCGCGAGAGCGACTTCGACCAGGGCTACTTCCAAACGGAGTTGACCCCGACCGGCCAGACGCTGTGGCAGAACGCCTGGTCGGAGTTCAAGGCGGGTGCCTGACCCGGACCGCGAGGTAGGACGCGGAAACGCCTTCTGGGCCGGGCTCGCGCTGCCCGGCGTCGCCTGGCTCTGCCTCTTCTTCCTGCTCCCGTTCTACGTCATTCTCTGCGTCGCATTCGGCAGCGTCCACCCGATCTTCCAGACGCCGCGGCCCGAGTGGAACCCGCTCTTCTGGGGCACGGGCGCCTTCGAGTTCGTCTTCGAGGGCCTGTTCTCGAGCGGCGCCGGCTTCCAGAAGGTGTTCCTACGGACCTTCGCGTACGTCGCGATCGCGACCGCTCTCTCCCTCCTCATCGCCTATCCGGTGGCGTACTTCATCGCGCGCTTCGGCGGCCGCTGGAAGGGCTTCCTACTCGTGGGACTCATCGCGCCGTTCTTCATCAGCTACCTGATGCGAATGCTCGCCTGGATCAACCTGCTCCAGGACGACGGGTGGGTGAACGACGTGCTCGTCTGGATCGGGATACTCGACGAGCCGCGGAACTGGCTCGACGGACGGGCGTCGTCGGTGATCCTCGGCCTCGTCTACGGATACGTCCCATTCATGATCCTGCCTCTGTACGCGTTCCTCGACCGCATCGACCGGAGCCTCCTCGAGGCCGCGCGTGATCTGGGCGCGAGTCCATTCGAAGCGTTCCGGCTCGTGACGCTCCCGCTCTCGATGCCTGCCGTTCTCGCCGGGATCGTGATCATCGCCCTGCCGATGTTCGGTGACTACTACACGACTGATCTGCTCTCCCAGTCGCCGCAGACGAGCATGATCGGAAACCAGATCTTCCTCTACATCCGGGGCGGCCAGCAGATCCCCGTCGGCGCCGCCCTCGTCGTCGTGCTCATGCTCTTCCTGACAGTCCTCATGGGCTACTACCTCGTCTCGACGGCGAGAACGCACCGGAGGCTCGGAGGGTGATGGCCCGCATTCGTGGGTGGTGGTCGAACCCGTGGGGCAAACCGCGCTTCCTCGCGCTCTTCACGTTGCTCTATCTCGTCTGGTCGATCGTCCCGATCCTCATCGCGATCCGCTTCTCCTTCAACGAGGGTCGATCCCGCTCGACCGCCCAGGGGTGGTCGCTTCGCTGGTATCTCGACGACCCGGACCTCTCCGTGCGCCACGACCCGGATCTCCGCACCGCCCTCCTCCAGAGCGTCAGGCTGGCGACGATCGCGGTTCTCGTCACCGTGCCGCTCGGAGTCGCGCTCGCCATCGGTCTGACGCGCTGGCGTGGTCGCGGGGCGGGTACGTCGCGCGCGGTCTCGCTCGCGACGCTCGTCACGCCGGAGATCGTGATGGGAACGGCGCTCCTACTCGTGTTCGTCCACGTCCTGACATTCATCCCGCTCGGCACGAGCGCGCAGGCGATCGGCCACATCACCTTCTCGCTCGTCTTCGTCTTGATCATCGTCCGCGGGCGACTGCTCTCCATCGGGCCTGAGTACGAGGAGGCCGCGCGCGACCTCGGCGCAACGCCGCTGCAGGCGCTCCGCCTCGCCCTGCTGCCCATGCTGGTGCCGGCGACGGTGGCGAGCGCGATCATCGTGTTCGCCATCTCGATGGACGACTTCGTGATCAGCCAGTTCCTGTCGTCGGGAACAGCGACGGACACGGTGCCGGTACGGATTTACTCAACCGGCCGCACCGCGCCGACGCCCGCGCTGAACGCCCTTGCGACGCTGACGCTCGGCCTCACCCTTGTCGTCGCGCTCGTCGGTTATCTCCTCTGGAGAGGCGTGCGAGCGGCGAGGGGGGGTACCGGCTCGGCGCTGCAGGACTTCGCAGCACTCGACGCCGAGCCGCTTCGCTAAGAACCACTGAGTCTCAGCCTTCGATGAGGGCGTCTGCAGCTGCCTCGCCCGAGCGAATGCCGCCTTCCATGTGCATGTGCCCGAAGCCCGCGATGTCGGCGCACGCCCACTGGATCGGGCCGACCGGGCGTCGAAGGTCCTTCCCGAATCGGGTCAAGCCGCCGATGCCGAAGGTTGCCGCGTAGGCACCGCGCGTCCACTCCTCCGCGGTCCAGTCGGTCTCGATCACGTCAGTCGCGCGCAACGCCTCGGGGCCGACGAAAGCGGCCATGCCCTCGAGAAGACTTGCCCGGCGCGAGGACGGGTTCCTTCTCGCGGCCGCGTCGGCCTGCTCGCCCGGAAGAAAGGTGCAAAGCACCCCGACGGAGGCCGACGGAGGTGTGTTGTCGTACAGCTCGCGAACGAGCTGGTGTGGAGCAAATCCCTCGCCCGAGAGACCGTCCTCGCGCCAGAACGGATGGTCGTACACGGCCAGGAACTTGGTGACGCTCCCTTGCGAAATCGCCTGCTGAAGCCGCATCCGCCAGGCGGGCAGCGGTGGATCGAAGTGAATCGAGCCGACGAGGTTCGGTGGAACGGCGACGATCACGGCGCGTGCGGTGGCGCAAACGCTCTCGGCATCGATGTCGACTCGGCCGTCGGTCCAGCTGATTTGGCGCGCCGGCGCGCCGAGGACGACGTCGTCGCCGAGGCGCTCGGCAAGGCGGATCGGGATCAACTGCGACCCGCCGACGACGCGGTAGGCGAGGCACTGCTCCGCGGCGAAGAGCTCGTAGGTGCCGCCGGCACCTGCGATCGCCCACAACCCCTGGAGCAGCGAGAACGAATGCGCTGGCTTCGTGAGAAAGCCGTCGGCGAGATAGGAGCGGAGGTTCTCGCGCGCGGTCTCGTCGCGGACCTCGCGGCGAAGCCACTCGTCGAACGTGATGGTGTCGAGGGCTCGTGCGTCGGGATGCTGCCAGGGCGCTTCCGGATCGAGCTCCTTCGCGAGCGCATCCAGCTTCGCATCCGCGTCTCTCAGCGCTCGCTCGGAGCTCGAGGAGAGGCCAGTCGCATCGCCCGAGTGCCTGTGCGCGCGCCCGGCCTCGTCGACGTACACGTCGTCCCCGTCGCGATAAGCGGGAAAGAGCTCGATCCCGAGCTCTGGAAGCAGGGCGTGCAAGAACGAGTGGTACGGCGCGACCCACTCGCCGCCGAGCTCGTTGGCCTCGCCGCCGATCTCCGTGTTCCAGAGCC
>DATAEF010000085.1:0-1590 GCA_036258155.1 Gaiellaceae bacterium
GTCGTGAACGTCGCCATCTCCCCCTGCGCGAAGTTGAGGACGTCCGTCGACCGGTAGATGAGGACGAGCGCGAGCGCGAGGCTCGCGAAGATCGCTCCCTGAGCGAGCCCGCTGACGACCTGCTGGAGAAAGGCAGCCATCAGTAGCCGAGGTAGCTCTTTCTGACGCCTTCGTGGCGTGCAAGCTCGTCGGCCGTGCCCTCGACTGCGACTTTTCCGACCTCGAGCACATAGGCGCGGGCCGCGATGTCCAGCGCGATCCTGGCGTTCTGCTCCACCACGAGCACGGTCAGTCCGTCGTCCTCGTTGAGCTTGCGAACGATCGCGAACAGCTCGCGGACGACTGTCGGCGCGAGCCCGAGCGAAGGCTCGTCGAGCATGAGCAGGCGCGGGCGGCCGACGAGCGCCCGGCCGAGTGCGAGCATCTGTTGCTCGCCGCCGCTGAGCGTGGCTGCCGCCTGGTCGCGGCGCCGCTCGATCCACGGGAAGTACTCGATGACTCGCGTGGCCGCCTCGGAGAAGTCCCCGCCCCGGCCGACGGCCCCCATGCGCAGGTTCTCCCAGACCGTCAGCTCCGGGAACAGGCCCCGACCCTCCGGGACATGGGCGATGCCGAGCCGCGCGACCGATTCGGTCGACCTGCGGGCGATGCGGCGGCCGTCGAAGGTGATTTCGCCGGAGGTCCGTGTTATCCCGGAGATGCTGCGAAGCGTCGTCGTCTTGCCGGCACCGTTCGCCCCGAGCACGGCGACGACCTCGCCTTCGTCGACCTTCAGCGAGACGCCGTGCAGGGCGCGGATCGGCCCGTAGCGCGCGAAGACGTCCGTCAGCTCAAGCAGCGGCATCCTCGCCTCCGAGATAGGCCTCGATCACGTCCGGATCCTCTTGAACCTCGGCCGGCGTCCCCTCGGCGATCTTCCTGCCGAAGTTCAGGACGTGGACACGGTCACAGATGCTCATGACGAGCGCCATGTGATGCTCGACGATCAGGAGCGTGAGGTCGAAGTCCTTCCTCAGCTTGCGGATCAGCGAGCCGAGCTCTTCGACCTCCTCGTGGTTGAGGCCGCCCGCGGGCTCGTCGAGCAGGAGCAGACGCGGGCGCGAGACGAGCGCCCGCGCAAGCTCGATGCGCTTGAGCGTGCCGAACGGCAGCCCGGCTGCCGGCCGCTCGGCGTGTGCACCGAGACTCAGATAGTCGAGCGTCTCGCGGGCCATCTTCGTGCCCTGGCGCTCGCCGAACGGATGCATGCGCGTATGCGCTCCGACGAGGACGTTCTCGGTCACCGTCATCGTCGGGAACAGCACGACGTTCTGGAACGTCCGTGAGACACCCGCGCGGACGACCCGGTAGGGGCGAGTGCGGAGCAGGTCGCGCCCCTCGAGGAGGACACGACCCGAATCGGCCTTGTACAGACGGGTGACGACGTTGAAGAGCGTCGTCTTGCCGGCGCCGTTGGGGCCGATGAGACCGCCGATCGTGCCCTCCTCCAAAACGAGCGACACATCGTCGAGCGCAACGATCCCGCCGAAACGCCGCGTCACGTTCTCGACAGCGAGGAGTGCCACGGGGCGACGATCATAAAGCCGAGTG
>DATAEF010000086.1:0-15269 GCA_036258155.1 Gaiellaceae bacterium
GGCGCGCTCCTGCATCGTGATCATCGCCCGGTCCGAGTGCGCGAGCGTCAGGTGGCCGTGCTGCGAAAACATGAGATTGAAGTCGAGCTCGGCCGAGAGCCGCTCGTAGAGCCTCACGCTCTCGCCGTAGAAGGCTGCGCCTTCGGGCGTCCGGTAGTTCGAGCGAATGATCGTCGTGTTGCGACCCGAGGCACCCGAGCCGATGTACGACTTCTCGAGGACGCAGACGTCCCTGATCCCGTGCCGCTTCGCGAGGTAGTACGCGGTCGCGAGCCCGTGCGAGCCGCCGCCGATGACGACGACGTCGTAGCGGCGCTTGAGCTCGCCGCGCGGACGCCACATGCGCTTCGGGAAGAAGATCTCCTTCACGCGCCCGCCTCCGGTGTCAGCCCCGGGGGCATGTCCAGACCGGCCAGTGCATCTACGATGGCTTCCGCGACATAGTGGCCGAGCTCCTGCTGGACGTAGACCTCGAACCAACCCGCCTCGTCGCGACGCACGATGGCGGTCACGTGAGCGAACGGCCCCGCAGTGGGGAGGCGCTCGAGATCGAGATCGGTCAGCCGACGCATGACTTGCTCGCTCGCGATCGCGATCCCGGCCAGGGCTCCCGTCGCGTCGTACGCGAGCACACCTCTGGCCCGGAGGCGCTCCGCGACGTCCGCCGGATCGTCGTCGGTGAACGCGTAGCCGCGGCGAGGAGAGAGCCGTACGAGCCCCTCGCCGGCGGACGGAGGGACGAGATCGAGGTCGCCGCGGATCTCCACGATGCCCCGGAGCGAGAGATCGCGCACTAGATGCTGGATGACAAGTTCGGCGCCAGAAGCTTGCTCTTTGCGACCTTCGGTGTCAGACACCGTGTCTAGGGCACGGCGCAGCGGGGAGGCGATCGTCCCCTGTTCGCAGCGCGAGGGCGAGAGGAAGCTCAGTCTCATCCCCGCATCCGCTCCCCGGCGGCGTCGAAGAAAGCGCCGTGCATCACACGCGCTCCGCGCAGCAGCCGGTCGATGCGGATCTCGACGCGCGTACCGCTCTCGGCGCGGTCGGCGGCAACCCAGGCGAGCCCGATGACCGCTCCCACCGCCTCGCTGCGGCGCGCGCTCGTCACGCGACCCGCAGGCCGCCCCTCGATCACGACCTGCGCGCCCTCGGCAGGAAGATAGTCGTCCTCCATCGTGAAGCCGACGAGCCGCTCCGTCTCCTCGCGCCGCGCGAAGTGCTCGAGGGCGTATTTGCCGACGAAGTCGTCCTTGTCGAGCTTCGGCAACCACGACATCCCGGACGAGTAGAGGTTCGACTCCGAGTCCGTGTCCTGGCCGTCGATGACGTGGCCCTTCTCGAGCCGGAGCACGCGCTGGGGCTCGAGACCGAACGGCCGCGCGCCTTCGGCGACGAGCCGGTCCCACAGGAACTCGCCCGCGGCGCTCGGGAAGTGAAGCTCGTAGCCGAGCTCGCCGACGAAGCCGATCCTCAGGGCGAGCGTCGGGATACCAGCGACCTCGATCTCCTGCGCGTCGAGGTACTTGAACCCCTCGGCCGATACGTCGGCCTCCGTGAGGCGTTGTAGCGCGTCGCGCGACCGCGGCCCCGCGAGGTTCACGGCGGCGATCGCACCGGTCACGCTCACGATCTCGGCCTCGTAGCCCCAGGCCGCGTTCCACCACTCGAACCACGCCGTCACTGCGTCCGCGCCGGTCGAGGTCGTCGTCACGTAGAAGATGTCGCCGGCGAGCCGTGCGATCGTGCCGTCGTCCATGATGCGACCGCCGTCCGACGTGAGGACCCCGTACCGGATGCGCCCGGGCTTCATGTCGCCGAAACGGTTCGGATAGAGGCGCTCGAGGAGCGCGACGGCGTCGGGACCCTCGACGACGAGCTTGCCGAGCGTGGAGACGTCGATGATGCCGAGGGACTCGTGCACGGCGCGCACCTCGTCGTCGGGCTTGTCTCCGTACGCGTACGGGCGCTTCCAGGGGCCGGCCCACTGGATCGTCGCGCCCGCCTCCACATGCCTCCAGTGGATCGAGGTGAGGCGCGTCGGAGTGAGCTCGCGGCCGGCGAGAAGGCCGAGCTCCACGGGCGCCCACGGAGGGCGCGCGGTCGTCGTCCCGATCGCCGACTCGTACATTCGGTTCTCCTGTGCGTAGAGCCGGATGCTCGGAAGGTGGCAGAGCTTCCCCTGGCAAGGCCCCATCGTCGTCGTCGTGTAGCGCTTGGCCAGCTCGATCGAGTCGAAGCCCTCGGCGATGGCCCGTTTCAGGTCCTTCGTCGTGACGTCCTCGCAGACGCAGACGAAGCACTTCCCACCGCCGCGGTAGTCCGGTTCGGGGGCGACCTCGCCGAGCCCCTCGCCGGTAACGCTTCCGACGGCCTCGACGCCACGCGGCAGGTCCGTCGGGACGAACACGCCGAGCTCGGGATCGAACTCGACGCGTGCTCCAGCCTGTGCGAGCAGCGAGTAGGCGGGCTGGCTCCCCGCGGAAGCGACGAGCAGGTCGCAGTCGATGCTCTCGTCGTCGACGACGAGACGTCGCACCCGACCTTTGCGACCCTGCGCCGCGAGCTCGCGAGGTCGTACCTCTCTGAGATCCAGGACCCTCGGCACGGCGATTCCGGCCTCGCGCAGGTCGTCCGCGATCTCGAGTCCCGCGTCGTCGGACGCGAGGACGACCGCCCGGTTGCCCGGCTTGACCGAGTAGTCGCGAACGAGCCGCCGCGCGCCGTCCGGAAGCATCACCCCGACGAGGTCGTTCCCCGGGAAGACGAGCGGTTGCTCGGTCGCGCCCGTCGCGACGATGATCCGCTCCGCCCGAAAGCGGTAGAGAAGCGTCCCCGCGTCCACGGGGACGAGACCCCCCTCCCAGATCCCGAGCGCGCGAGCCGGCGCCAGCACCTCGACGCCCTCGAGCCGGAGGCTGCCGTGCCGTGCGTCCTCGTCGACGAGCACGACTCCGGGCCCTGTCGTCGCTGCCGCGAGGGCCGCAGCACGGCCCGCCTGGCCGCCGCCGACGACCAGGACGCGCGCCCTGCGATGCTCGACGTCGTAGCGCCTGGAGTGCCCTGCGTGCTCGTCGAGCTTTCCGAGGCCGGCCGCACCCCGCAGGAACTTCTCGTACAGTGGCCAGAGTCGCCGCGGCCGGATGAACGTCCTGTAGTAGAAGCCGACCGGCGTGAACGGCCCCCCGATCTTGTCGGTCACGGACATGAAGTCGAGGTCGAGCGACCAGCGGACGTTCTGCCCGCGGACGACCGCCCCCTCGCGGATCGGCTCGGTGCATACGCGGACGTTCGGTACACCGTCGACGGTCATCAGGCAATTCGGGCAGTGCCCCGAGCAGCAGAGGAGCCCGCGCGGGCGGTGATACTTGAACGAGCGCGAGAACACGCGCTTGCCTGCCGCAAACGCCGCCGAGCCCAGCGTGTCGCCCTCGAACCCGGTGACCTTCCAGCCCGCGAATGTGAACGAGACCGGCCGGGAGCGGTCGATTCGCTCCCGCTGCTGGGGCTCGAGCCTCATCGAGGATCGGATCCCGCGAGACCCGATCCCGGGCCGGGTCGCTGCGGCTCGGGCAGTGTCGCCTCGAGTACCTCGTTCGTCCGCGTATCGCGCTCGGCGAGGAACCACTCGCCACACCCCGTCCGGTGCTGCCACCACTCGCGCTGCACGCCCGCGACGTTGTCGCGGAAGTACACGTAGTCGGTCAGCTCACGGAGCGTGGGCGAAACGGCTGGACGCTTCGTCACCTCACCGAAGTACGCGTACTCGTCGACCGGCCGAGGGCCGCAGTACGGACACGAGAGCAAGAAGGACATCTATGAGGCGAATTGCACCGTGAGCAATGCTGTGCCAGAATCCGCAACGAACCTACACCGATGTCGCGTACTCGTCAACCCTCGACCCGTCGAATTGGCGCCGCCGAAAGGGCGATCGCGGTCCTCGACACGCTCGCGGAGGCGGGTGAGCTCGGGACGAACGAGATCGCCAGGCGAACGGGCATGACCCCGAGCACAGTCTCGCGACAGCTCGGAACACTGGCGGCCTCCGGATTGGCCGAGCGGGTCCCGACCTCGGGCCGCTACCGGCTCGGAATCCGCCTCATCCACCTCGCGAACGCGGTCCTCGCGCGGCTCGACGTCCGCGAGGTCGCTCGGCCCCACCTCCTCGAGCTCGTCGACGCGACCGGTGAGACGGCAACGCTGTCGGTACCGGGGGACGAGGACGCAATCACGGTCGATTTCGTGCCCGGAGCACATCAGATCCAACCCGTGTCGAGGCTTGGACGTCCCTCGATCGCGCACGCCACTTCTGCCGGAAAGGTGATGCTCGCGTTCTCGGGTCGCGAGCTTCCGCAAGGGCCCTTCCGCGCCTATACGACCCGCACCGTCACCGATCCGCAGGCGCTCGCCACGGAGATCGAGACCGTCCGGGAGCGCGGCTACGCGCAGGCCGTCGGCGAGCGCGAGCCCGGCCTGACGGCGATCGCGGCACCGATCCGTTCTGCGCGCGGCGAGCTCGAGGCGATCGTCGCGCTCCAGGGCCCCAGCGAGAGGTTCGACGTGACCGCCGTCGAGCGAGCGGTACCGCTGCTCCTCGAGCGAGCAGCCGCCGTCTCGGCCGAGCTCGGCTGGCGCCCGGCCGCACACGACGGCTCGTAGGATCACTCGCCGGTGCCCGACACGTCTCGACTCGAACCACTCGAGCTCCTGTACGAGGCCGAGTCCCTGCCCGAGGTCGAGCTCCCTGCCGAGCTCCGCCGCCTGCACGCCGGCGACCTCGGCTTCGAGGAATCGCGCTTCTACGCGAACTTCGTGTCCACGCTCGACGGCGTGGTCGCGATCCCCGGCATTCCGAGCTCGAACGACCTGATCGCCGCGGACAGCGATGCCGACCGCTTCCTCATGGGCCTCCTTCGTGCATTCGCAGACGTCGTCCTGATCGGCGCCCGAGTGCTGCGCGCCTCGCCCGGCGGCACCTGGAGGCCGGAGCGGATCTACCCACCTGCTGCGGATGGCTATGCCCAGCTTCGCCGGAAGCTCGGCAGGCCCGAGGCGCCCGAGGTGGCGATCCTCACGGGAAGCGGCTCGATCGATCCGGCGCATCCCCTGCTCGTGTCCGGTGCACTCGTGCTCACCAGCGCTACCGGAGCCGCCCGGCTGGACGACCGCCTGCCGCGCGCATCCACGGCCGTAGAGCTCGGAAGCTCTACGACGATCGATCCGTTGCTCGTGGTCGAGGCACTCCGGGGTCGTGGCCATTCGCGCATCCTGTCCGAGGCGGGCCCCCACGCGTTCGGCAGCTTCCTCGAAGCGGGGGTCGTGGACGAGCTCTTCCTGACGACGTCCCCCCTGCTCGTCGGCGACGCAGGTCACGCCACGCGGTTGAGACTCGTCGAAGCGGCGGATCTCGTTCCGCACGGCGTGGAGGGACGGTTGGTCAGTCTCCGGCGACACCGCTCGCACCTCTTCCTTCGCTACGAGCTGACGCGCTCGCCGTAGACTCGCCGAACGTGCGGACCGTCGGCATCGTCAGCCCGGGGGCGATGGGAAGCGCGGTGGCAAGTGCGCTGATTCGCGGCGGCGCGCGTGTCATCGCAACGCTCGACAAGCGGAGCGAGCGCACGGCGCGGCTGGCCGAAGGCACCGGGCTCGAGTTCCTTCCCGACCTCGAGGCGGTCGTCGAAGCCTCGGACGTCGTGCTCTCCATCGCGCCGCCGGAAGCGGCGCTCGAGATCGCCGGGGACATCGCCTCGGCAGCGCGGCGGGGGGACGTGCAGACCCTCGTCGCGGACCTGAACGCCATCGCGCCGACGACCGCCCTGCTGCTCGAGCAGATCGCCGACGCGGCAGGGTGCGCTTTCGTCGACGGCTCGATCTCGGGCCCGCCGCCCTCGAAGCCGGGAACAACGTGTCTGTATCTCTCGGGCGCTCGAGCGTCCGAGATCGCCGATCTGCCGTTCGACGGGGTCGAGTGCATCGTTGTCGGAGACCGGATCGGCGACGCCTCGGCGGTGAAAATGAGCACCGCCTCCGTCTACAAGGGGACGACGGCCGTCCTGACGCAGGCGCTTCTCGCTGCGAGGGCGAACGGCGTCCTGGAGCACGTTCTCGCAGATCTCGAACGAGGCGCGCCGGAGCTCGTGTTCAACCCGGGGCGAAGGGTCGCGAACGGCGCGACGAAGGCCGCACGCTACGTCGGCGAGATGCGCGAGATCGCAGAGACGCAGTCTCGAGCGGGGCTCACCCCGGCGCTCTTCGAAGCCATGGCGGACGTCTACGCAGCTCTTTCGCAGACATCATTCGCTCGTCGGCACCCCGAGGAGCTCGGGAGCGACCCGGCGCTGAAGGACGTTCTCGGCGAGCTGGCGCCGTTGGAGGAACCCCTTTAGGCCGACGCGGCGAGCCGCTCCCCTAGCGCTCGAACGCTTGTCCGAAGCTCCTCGGGCTTGCGAATGGCGAAGCCACAGCCGAGTCCGGCGAGCACGGTTGCCGTCCAGTCGAGCGAACCGACGCGCATCCGGAGCAAGGTCCCTCCATCCGTCTCGACGAGCTCCGCCAGCGTCGCGGGAACGCGACGCGCTGCCTCGTCCACCGCGAGGTCGAGCACCACCTCGATCTCCCACGGCCATGGCACGCGTGCGAGCGAAGTGCTCACGTACGCCACGGCGTCGAAGCCGTCCGGTGGCGCGAGCGCCGGCTCCGCGACGACGCGCATGCGCTGCATCCGGTCGACCCGGAACGTGCGGAGGTCGTCGCGGAGGTGGTCGTGCGCCGCGAGATACCAGCGCCCCGAGTGGACCACGAGCCCGTGCGGACTGAGCTCGCGGCGCGTCTGGTCGCCCGAGTACGAGCGGTAGGTCGCCCGAAGCCGGCGTCGTCGCCGGATCGCCTCGGCCAGCAGCAACACGGCGTTGCCGCTGACCGGCACGCCCCTGGTTGGCTGCTTGGTGAACTCGAGCGACGACTCGAGCGCCTCCACACGGCGACGCAGCGCGTCGGGAAGGACCCGATGGAGCTTCGCGAGCGCGCCGTCGACCGACTCGTCCGAGGTGGAAAGCCCGAGCCTCCGAGCCGCGAACACACCGAGCGCGACGACGACCGCTTCGTCATCCGTCAGCATCAACGGAGGAAGGCGATACCCGGGACGGATCCGATAGCCGCCTCCCACGCCCCGCTGGCCCTCGACGGGAATGCCCAGGTCCTGCAGCGCCTCGACGTACCGGCGCACGGTCCGCGGGTCGATCTCGAGGCGATCGGAGATCTCACGACCGGTGATCAACGGCTGGGTCTGGAGAAGCTCGAGGAGCTCGAGGAGCCGTGCGGTGGGCGTGAGCACCGCCGTAGTGAAGCAGAGATAGAGGGCTGAATCCGCCCTATTTTTGGACTAGCGTCGAGGCAATGGCCACGACCTGGAGGTACGAGGTGACAGCAGCCGTGAAGGAACGAGCGACGTCCCGAGACTTCGACTTCTGGATGGGGAAGTGGCACGTGCGCAATCGACGTCTTGTACGACGCCTCGCCGGATCCGACGACTGGGACGAGTTCGAGGCGAAGGTAGCGGCGAGGCCGCTGCCAGGTGGGTTGGGGAATGAGGACGTGTTCTGCACCGACTACGGGGGCGGCTTCATAGGCATGTCTTTCCGGTTCTACGACCCCGAATCCAGGCTGTGGTCGATCTACTGGGCGGACAGCCGCCGGCCCGGGCTGCTCGACCCGCCCGTGATCGGAAGCTTCTCGGGGGACACGGGGATCTTCGAGGGCGAGGACACGTTCGACGGGCGGCCGATCCGCGTGCGCTTCACCTGGTCCGGAGTCACCACGCGGACGCCGCGCTGGGAGCAGGCATTCTCCGCCGACGGCGGGACGACGTGGGAGACGAACTGGGTCATGGAGTTCACGCCGACCGGAGACGGACCATGAGTGCCTCCGAGACGGCAGTCGGAGTCACGCCCGGCTACGTCCACGTCGAGAAGCTCATCGAGCCGGCGCCCGGCCTCACGCTCGGCGATACCGTCCTCAAGTGGTACGACATCGCCGCCGACGATGCTCCGGTGCCACTGGCGGTTCGGGCTCTCGCCCGGCGCAATCTCCGCGACGCGTCGAAGTCGGGCGAGCTGGAGCTCTCGGGTGACCTCGGATTCGTCATCCTCCACCGCTGCGGGGAGAGCTTCTACTTCCTCCTCGTGTCGACCTGGCGGAACGAGAACGAGCTCTGGGAGACGGTCTGGGCGAAGGCAGGCGACGCCGAGGCGTCGTTCAACCCGTGGCCGGTCGAGGGGACGCACCGCCCGACCTTCTGCGTCTGGGAGCTCGGTGCTGTCTGTCACGAGCAACGAGCGTGGAGCCGCTACCTCCGGTCTGCACGCGACACCTCGTCGCGGCATGCCTACCTCCGCGACTCCTACGACGGCATCGTCTGACGGTCGGACCACCCGACGAGCTCGGATTGCAACGGTTCGATGCCGAGATCGTGCCAATCGCGTTGAGATCCGGTCGATTCGAACGAAGCTGGGCCTAGTGTGAACCGCGGCGACGGAGGGTGAAATCCCGAGGCGGGATGCACGATCGAGAGTCGCTGCGACCGAGCAATCGGTTCCGGTTCGAGTCCGGCGCCCTCCGCGCCACCACGGATAGAATGCGTTCGACTCTCGGTCGCGCAGGGGCACAGGCCCGTTTCACCACGCGAAGCCCGCTGGAAAGCGGGCTTCGTCGTAGGCTCGCCAAACGTGAACGACTCCCTTTCGTCGTCCTGCGCTGGTCCAAGGTCGGCAAGAATGAACACGCGTCGGTTCAGGCAGGGCTGCTCGCGCCGGGGATCCAGTCGGTGCCCGCGAGGGGGACCTTCGCCATCGCCGCGGCCTCGACGGTGAGCGCGACGAGGTCTTCCGGCTCGAGGTTGTGCACGTGCGTCTTGCCGCACGCACGGGCGAGCGTCTGGGTTTCGAGCGTCAGCACGCGGAGGTAGTTGGCGACCTTGCGGCCGCCAACGACGGGATCGAACCGGGCAGCGAGCTCGTCGTCCTGCGTCGAGATCCCGACCGGGTCGCGGCCCGCCTGGTAGTCGTCGTAGAAGCCGGCTGCGCTTCCGATCTCCCGATACGCCTCGTCGTACTCGGGGCTGTTGTCGCCCATCGCCACGAGCGCGGCCGTCCCGATGGAGACGGCATCGGCGCCGAGTGCGAGCGCCTTCGCGACGTCAGCCCCGCTCCGGATGCCGCCGGAGACGATCAGCTGCACCTTCCGGTGCATGCCGAGCTCCTGCAAGGCGTCGGCCGCGATCCTCGTCGCCGGAAGCGTCGGGATCCCGACGTGCTCGATGAAGACGTCCTGGGTCGCGGCGGTGCCGCCCTGCATGCCGTCGACGACGATGACGTCGGCCCCGGCCTTCACGGCGAGCTGCACGTCGTAGTACGTCCGGGTCGCGCCGACCTTCACGAAGATCGGCTTCTCCCAGTCGGTGATCTCGCGCAGCTCGTGAATCTTGATCTCGAGGTCGTCAGGGCCGGTCCAGTCGGGGTGACGCGACGCCGAGCGCTGGTCGATCCCCTTCGGCAGATCGCGGATCTCCGCCACGCGGTCGGAGATCTTGTGACCGAGGAGCATCCCGCCGCCACCCGGCTTCGCGCCCTGGCCGACCACGACCTCGATCGCGTCCGCGCGTCTCAGGTCGTCCGGGTTCATCCCGTAGCGCGAGGGAAGCAGCTGGTAGACGAGCGTGCGCGAGTGCTCGCGCTCCTCGTTCGTCATGCCGCCGTCGCCGGTCGTCGTCGAGGTTCCGACCTCGGTCGCTCCGCGACCGAGAGCCTCCTTGGCCGGAGCCGACAGCGCGCCGAAGCTCATGCCGGCGATCGTGACCGGGATCTCGAGCTCGAGAGGCTTCGTCGCGAAACGCGTGCCGAGGACGACGTCGGTCCCGCACTTCTCTCGATACCCCTCGAGCGGATAGCGCGAGATGCTCGCGCCGAGGAAGAGCAGGTCGTCGAAGTGCGGGAGGCGCCGCTTCGCACCGAAGCCGCGGATGTCGTAGATCCCCTCACGCGCGGCACGCTGGATCTCGGCGATGGCCGTGCGGTCGAAGAGGTACGACTCACGCAGGTTCCAGGGTCGCTCAGTCCCGACGGCCACGACTCAGTAGGCGCCCGCGTTGTCGATCTTGAAGTTGTAGAGCTGCCGCGCGGACCCGTACCGTCGGAACTCCGCCGGGTCGGCATCGATCCCGGCGGCGTCGAGCAGCCGAGCGACTTGCTCGACGTGCTCGTGATGCAGCTCCTTCTCCACGCAGTCCGCGCCGAGGCCCGTAACCGACCCTCGCACGTATAGACGAGCCTCGTAGATCGAGTCGCCGAGCGCGTCACCCGCATCACCGCAGACGACGAGGCAGCCCGTCTGCGCCATGAACGCGCTCATGTGTCCAACCGAGCCTCCGACGACGATGTCGATCCCCTTCATCGAAATCCCGCATCGCGACGAGGCATCACCGTGAACGACGAGGAGGCCGCCGCGTCCCGTCGCGCCCGCGGACTGGCTCGCGTTCCCGTCGACGACCACGCGGCCCGACATCAGGTTCTCGGCGATTCCGGTCGAGGCGTTCCCGTGCACACGAACCGTCGCGCGCTTGTTCATCCCGGCGCAGTAGTAGCCGACGTGCCCGTCGATCTCGACGTCGATCTCGGCCTCGAGCCCGCATGCGAGCGCGTGAGCCCCGTTCGGGTTGAGGATGCGCCACGCGACCGGCCCGGGCGCGGTCGCGAGCTCGTGGAGGCGCCGGTTGAGCTCCCGTAGCGGCGTCGAGGCGAGATCGACGACCTCGACTGCTGCCGTCTCACGAGCGACGACCGCCATCGCCGTCACACCTTTTCCTTCTCCCAGACGTACACCACCTCGGGTTGGGGCTCCCACGCCTCGGCGTCGGCAGCGCCGGGAAGAACGGCGATCGCGCGCCACTCCGACGACATCGCCACCCACTCGTCGGTCTCCGCCAGCACGGCCGGCTTGCACGCGATCGGATCCCGGAGGACCGCGAATCCGTCCGCGGTCCCGACGGCGAACGTGTAGAAGCCGTCGAGGTCCGTGAGACAGCCGTCGAGCGCCTGCTCGAGCGTGGCGCCCTCTCGCATGCGCCATGCGAGGTAGCCCGCCGCGACCTCGGTGTCGTTCTCGGTCTGGAACTCGATGCCCTCGCGTCGTAGATTCTCTCGAAGGCGATTGTGGTTCGAGAGCGAGCCGTTGTGGACGAGGCAGAGGTCGAGCCCCGTGGAGAAGGGATGCGAGCCTTCGGTCGTGACTCTGCTCTCCGTCGCCATGCGCGTGTGTCCGAGCGCGTGTGTCCCCTGGAAGTCCTCGAGCGCGAACGCGGCGGCGAACTGCTCCGGCAGGCCCGTCTCCTTGTAGATCTCGATCACCTCGCCGGCGCTCATCACCCGCAGGTCGGGGCGCCGGTCGCGGATGAGCGTCTGGGCTGCGTCGGCGTCCGAGTCCACGACGAAGACGGCGTGGCTCGCCCGTATCCCGGGCTCGTCGCAGTCGCCGAATGCATCACGAAGCTCGTCCCTGACCGCGGCCCACTGCTCGTGCGGGCTCGCAGAGTAGAGGGTCAGCTTGCTCCAGCCGCTCGGTGCGGGATCGCGATAGACGGCGACGCCGGCCGAATCGGGGCCGCGGCTCGACATCTGGACGAGCATGGCGCCCAGGTGCTCCCCGAGACGCTCCTCCACCTCGAGCGACTTCGCGAAGAGGCCGACGATCCCGCACATATGTTCAGAAGGTACACATTCACCACGGCGCCAACAGGCGTATTTCGGCTAAATCCGATGTCTTGTATATGGAGCTTTCGTACATAGTGCTCAGAAGCGCGTGAGGTACTCGCGGATCTCCCACGGCGTGACCTGCTCGTGGTAGCGGTTCCACTCGTCGAGCTTCACCCGGATGAAGTAGTCGACGTAGTCCTCGTCCCTCGCTGTCCCGAGACCAGCACGGAGAACCTCGTCCTGCGCGAGCTCGATCGTCGCCATGAGCAGGTTCGAGGGAAGCGTCTCGAGCCCACGCGCGCGCAGCTCGTCGAACGGGATCGCGTAGAGGTTCTCCGAGTTCGGCTCGCCGGCGTCGAGCCCCGACTCGATCCCGTCCAGCCCCGCAGCAAGGACCGCCGCAGCCGCGAGGTACGGGTTGCATGAGCCGTCGATCGTGCGATCCTCGATGCGCCCCGGGCCCGGGATGCGGAGCATCTGCGTCCGGTTGTTGTAGCCGTACGAGATCCAGACGGGCGACCACGTCGCGCCGCTCGTCGTCGTACCCACCTTGAGGCGCTTGTACGAGTTCACCGTGGGCGCGGTGAGCGCGCTCGTGGCGCGAGCGTGCGCCTTCAGGCCACCGATGAAGTTGTAGGCGGTCTCGGCGAGGCCGAGGCCGCGGGGGTCCGACTCGTCGAGGAAGAGGTTCGTCTCGCCTTCCCAGAGCGACATGTGGAAGTGGCAGCCGTTGCCTGTCAGGGTGGAGAACGGCTTGGGCATGAAGGTCGCGATCATCCCCGCCTGCTCCGCGAGGGTGTGAACCATGTAACGGAAGAAGATCGCCCTGTCGCAGGAGACGAGCGCGTCGTCGTAGGTGAAGTTCTGCTCGAACTGCCCGTTCGCGTCCTCGTGGTCGTTCGCGTAGTTCCCCCAGCCGAGGTCGTTGCAGTTTTTCGACACCGTCGTCAGGAAGTCGTAGCGGCGGGTGAGCCCGGCTATGTCGTAGCAGGGCTTCTCGAGCGTGTCGTAGCGATCGGCGATCTCGATCGAGCCGTCGTCGAGCTGCTTCACGAGGAAGTACTCGAGCTCGAGCCCCATCTTGAACTCGTACCCCTTGTCACGGGCACGGGCGAGCATGCGACGGAGGATCGTGCGCGGACAGTACGGCCACTCCTCGCCCTCGACCGTGACGTCGCAAGCAAAACGCGCGAGATTCCGCTGCCACGGGACCGGCGTATAGCTCGCGAGGTCGGGAATCGCCGCGATGTCGGGATCGCTCGGCACCTGGCCGATCTCGCCGGCGGCGAAGCCGGCGAAGCCGGCGCCCTCCGCCAGCAGGCCGTCGAACGCCTCGCGAGATCCGACAGGCACGAGCTTGGCGCTCGGCCGGGCATACATGTCGACGAACTGCGCGAACACGAATTCGACACCGCGCTTCTCCATGTCCTTCCAGACCGAATCGGCGGTTGCGGTCCCACCCATGTCTGTTTTCCTCCCTCTGACGTCGGGGCCATAGCCCTACCACCCTCGGACGCTCGAATGAAGGTGTGCGATACACACCTTCTCGGCGCCAATATGTGTATTTCGGATGCTGCGGGCGCACAATCACGGCCGCGAGGTGGCGGAGGAATCTGCGCGAAGTCCGCGCTAGCGGATTCCGGTCTTGCGCACTACTGACCTTTCGCCTCTCCGAGGGCCTGTTGAAGCTTCACCATCTTCACCGCGATCTCGATCAGGAGCCAGTCGTCGCGCCGCAGGTCAAGACCAGAGAGCTCGCCGATCCGGCGCAGCCTCTGGCGAAGCGTGTTCGGATGGACGTAGAGCGCCTCCGAGGTCGCGCTGATGGAACCGTGGCGGCGAAGGAACTCCTCGAGCGTGGCCACGAGCTGGGCCCCCCGCTGCGCGTCGTAGTCGGCGAGCTTGGACACGGCATCGACCGTGGCGTCGCGCACACCACCGTCGACGGCGACTCGGAGGAGGTACTTGTACGCGCCGAGCTCCTCATAGGCCAGGACGGAAGGGTTTCCCTTCAGCACGACCGAGCCCAGCAGCGCCTGCTGGGCCTCGGCAAAACCGTCCGCGAACGCAGCCTCGCCCTCGCACACGCTCGACACACCCACCGAGACCGGCTGCTCGAGATCGCCGTGGACTCGGCGGAGTCGCTCGAGAAAGGCCTCGCTCGAGAGAGTCGTAAGCTTGACCACGGCGCGTAGGGACTCCTCGCGGTGATCGAAGAGCGACCCCGGAGCGGTTGTTCGAAGCCCTCGTTCGAGCGCCTCGCTCGCGGGCTCCGCGACGACGACGACGTGCGGGTGCCCGAGGTTGACACCGAGGCGTGCCGCCCGCCCCTCGAGATCTCCGCGCGGCTGGCCGCCGGCGAGCTCCTCGAAGAAGTCCTTGATGAGGTTCTTCTCCGTGAGCTGTTCGATCACCTGGACCTTCTTGATCCCGACTGCTACCTGGCTCGCGACGGCCCGGCCGAGCTCGACGCGGTCACTGCCCTCCGCGACGAGGAGCCCTATGAGCTCGTCGCTCGCCACGAGCGGAATCGCGAGCCGCGCGCTCCGACCGCCTCGGGCGAGCTCGGGGCCGAGCTCAGCGAGGCCGAGCGTCTGGCGCGCGCTTCCCGGCTCGGGGTCGCTTGCGCGGCGGTCGAGCTCCTCCCGCGCAGGATCGAGCAGGTAGACGTGGCAGGCGCGCGCAGCCAGGAGTGGACGCGCATCGGCGACGACCGCCTGGAGCAAGTCGTCGAGCGCCTCTGCGCGCGCGATCGCCTCGGCGAGCTCCGTCAGCTGCTCGAGCTCGGTGACCCGTAGGCGAGTCTCCTCGTACAGGCGTGCGTTCTCGATCGCGCCCGCGACGAGAGACGCCGACGTCACGAGGAAGTCGACCTCGGGGTCCGAGAACTCACGTGGCGCCTCCGTGTGCGCGGTGATGACGCCGATCGCCTCACCCGAGCGACCGATGACCGGCAGCGCCAGGAGCGACTGGAACCGCTCCTCCTCGAGCTCGGGGAAGTACTTGGTGCGCGGATCGGCGAGTGCGTTCTCGCGAATGAACGCCGGTTCGCCGCGTTCAGCCGCCCACCAGGCGAGGCCCTCGCCACGCTCCATGACGACCTTTCCCGCCAGACGCGCGTACGGCGCCGAGGCGGCACGCAGCACGAGTCGACTGCCGTCCTCCTCCATGAGGTACGCGAAACAGGCGTGCACGCCGCTCGCCTCGGACATCAGCCGGACCACCGCGCGGAGGACCTCGGTCAGCTCGAGCGACGAGGAGACGGTCGAGACGATTTCGTGCAGGAACTTCTCGCCGGTTTGCAGCGACATCCCGCGTGATCGTATGACGGCGGCCCGCTCCGAGTCCAGCGGCACGCGCCCGGCCGGCCACGAAGATCCCAGGCTCTAGTGAAGCGCGACTGCGCCCAGGTGGCGTGTGTAGGCGCCGGACTCCAGGATCTCCGCGATCTGCGCGACTGCGAACCGGAGCTCTTCGTCGGTCGTGAAGAAGTGGGGTCCGAGGCGAATCCCCGCCCCCGGCCGG
>DATAEF010000087.1:0-14471 GCA_036258155.1 Gaiellaceae bacterium
AATTGCGGCGCGTGCGAACCGGAGTGCCCGGTGGAGGCGATCTTCCCGGAGGACGCGCTACCCGACAAGTGGAACGCGTTCGTCGAGATCAACTACGCCTTTCCGGATCCCGACAAGATCAACCCGCTCGTCGACAAGTACGCGCTCGAGAACGACGTCCACAACGAGCCGATCGCCTAGGGCGAGGGTCGGGCGCCGGGATCGCTCAGACCGGCAGGAGGTACGCGCAGCGGCGACTGTCGCCGGGGAGTGGCGACGGCGCGATCTTCGCGACGAGGTAGCGCCCCTCGCCGTCCTCGATCTCCGTCCCGAGCAGCGGTGGCTCGCCGGTCCGCTCGACGAGCGTGTAGCCCGTGGGGGCCCATACGAAGAACAGGAAGCCGCTTCGCCCGTTGCTGTCCACCGACTTCGATCTTAACGCCGCGCGGCCGAGGGCGGCACGTCGACCCGGACGGTCGAGCCACGCGGATACCGGACTTCCGAGCTGAATCGGGCGTTCAGTGTTGCGGCTCGCTCGGCGAGCGCCTCGAGAACGGTGCTCCTTCGCTCGGGCGGGCCGTCGTCGGCGACGACCAGCTCGACGCCGCCCGCCGGCGTGGCCCGCACGGAGATCTCGATCCGGGTCGGGGCACCCCGCCTGACCGCCTGATCGGTTGCCTCGCGCAGAATCTGGTAGAGCGCGGTCTGCGCGTTCTCACCGAGCGTGGCTGCGTCGTCGACGTCCAGGTCGATCTCGACATCGTGTCGCGCCGAGAGCCGTCGCGCGAGCGCGCCCACGGCGGTCGCAAAGCCCAGCTCCCGGAGCACTTTCGGCTCGAGGTCGTCGCAGAGTGCGCGGAGATCTCGAGCGGACTCACGGGCGAGCGCGAGACCGCGGGTGATCGCGTCGCCCGCTCGCTCGGGATCACCTTCACGAAGACTGGCAAGACCCGCGTCGAGCATCTGGGCGATCGCCGAGAGGTGCTGGACGGGCCCGTCGTGGAGGAGCTCAGCGAGCCGGCGGCGTTCCTCCTGCTCGGCCAGGATCCGCTCGGCGAGGAGGGCGCGCTCGGCGTCGTCCGCGGTCAATCGATCATCGCCTCGCGTAGCGCGATGGCGACCGCCTGGGTGCGGGTGTCTGCCTCGAGCTTCGCGAGAATGTGGCGAACGTGGCTCTTCACCGTCTCCTGACTGATGAAGAGCTTCGCGGCCACGTCCACGTTCGACATGCCGTCGGCGAGCAGCTGAAGGATCTCGCGCTCACGCGGCGTCAGGATCTCGGACTGGCCCTGCCCGGAGACGAACTCCGCCATCAGACCGGGGTCGATGAAGGTCTCGCCCGCTGCGACCTTCTCGATCGCGCGGAGGAGCGTCTCGTGTGGCGTCTCCTTGAGGATGTAGCCACGCGCGCCCGACTCGAGCCCGCGCTGGAGGAGCGAGCGCTCGCCGTAGGCCGTGAAGATGAGGACGCCGGTTCCGGGCACCTTCGCGAGCAGTGTCTCCGTCGCCTCGAGACCGTCCATGTCCGGCATACGCAGATCCATGATCACGACGTCCGGCCGCCGCCTCTCCGTCAGCGCGACAGCGGACGCGCCGTCCGAGGCCTCGCCGATGACGCGGATCCGGGGCGAGCGGGAGAGCGCGAGGCGCAGGCCCTCGCGGACGACCTCGTGGTCGTCGGCGATGAGGCACGTGATCTCGTCGGCCACGCCGCGATTCTACGGCGCGCGTCGGCAGGCTCCTCCTAGGAGCTCCGAACGCGAAGCTCTTCGTCAGACCGCGAGAGCGAGCTGAGCCGGTTCTCGCCGGGGGAGCGGCTCCCGCCGAGGACGAGCTGTCACGGTTGCCGCGCGCCGCACGGGCTCGGTGATCGGCGTGCTCAGCGAAGCCGGCAGATATGCCCTCGAGGCGAAGAGCGCCTCGAACCGCGCGACCTCTCCTGGCCAGTCGTTTCCCAACGCCTCGAGGAAGTGCTCGCGCACACCGGGCCGCAGGTGGACGACGCTCGCCCAGATGCTGGCGGCGCCCGCGGCACGCGCCTCGCGGACCACGGCTTCGAGCTGCTCGGCACGATCCGAGAGCCCGGGGAGGATGGGGGCGATCCCCACGCCGACGTGGACGCCGGCCTCAGCGAGGCGTCGTACGGCCTCGAGTCGGCTGGCCGGCGGGGCAGTTCCCGGCTCGGTCGTGCGCCACACGCGGTCGTCGAGAGTCGGAACCGAGAGATAGACGGTGACGCCGACGCGCGACGACGCGTCCAGAAGGACGTCGATGTCCCGGACGACCAGTGGCCCGCGTGTGACGATCGAGAACGGCGTCCACGCGGCTGCGAGCGCGCGGATGCATGCACGTGTGAGACGGAAGCGCCCTTCGGCGGGCTGGTACGGATCGGTTGCAGAACCGAGAGAGACCTCCTCTTGCTTCCAGGACCGGCGGGCGAGCTCGCGGCGGAGGACCTCTGCGATGTTCGGCTTCACGCGGATCGAGCGCCCGTAATCGTCGCCCGAGGGGCGGTCCGCGCGCTGCTCGAAGTGGCGGACGTAGCAGAACGTGCAGCGGTGCGCGCAGCCCATGTACGGGTTGAGCGACCACTTGAACGGCATGCCCCGCACTGCGCTGAGTGCTGTCTTGCAAGGCTCGAGCCGGTACTCGACGCGCATTCAAGCGAGTATAGAACATATGTTCGCTCTGGTGGCCACGCAATCCGGCTCATGGCTTCAGCCCATTGACTTACAGGACTGCCCGGCGGGATGATCGCCTCGAGCGAAATGCAGGGCCTCCGGCTATCCACCATAGGGGCGGTATGCGCAATCTTGACGACCGTCAGCTTTGTGCTCGGGGGCGTTCTCCTGGGCTCGAGCGGGGTCCAGGAACTCATTCCGCCGACTGGTGCCGACGGTCTCGACTGGATCGCGGACGTCGATAGCGCGAACAGCACTCTCTTCGTCGGCGCATGGCTCATCATCCTCACGACCCTCGTTGGCACCGTCGCCCTCGTAGGCTTCTACGACGTACTCAAGAGCGCGGGTCCCGTCATGGTTCTGGCGCCGATCATGGGCGTGGTCGGCCTCGGTCTCGTGACGATCTCGCACCTGATTCCCATCGCCCTTGCCTACGAGTTCGTGCCCGGGTACATAGCCGCTGACGAGGCGACGAAGGCGTCCTTGGCGGCGTCTTTCGACACGTTCGCCAGCTTGAGTCTCGTCCTCAACTACACCGGGAATGCGCTCGGCTGGGGTGTCGCAGTGCCTCTGTATGCGATCGCCATCCTCAAGACAGGGGCCGTGCCGCGGTGGATCGGCTGGCTCGGCCTCTTCGTGGCCGCCGTTGCGGGCTGGCTGGGGCTGCTGTCTCCCGCCTCGAGCGTGATCGAAGGGATCACGACGCTCGGGTTCATCGCGTTCTTTGTCTTCATGTTGAGCATGGGGATTGCACTTCTCCTACGCCAGCGGGGCGAGGCGACCGGCTGAGCAGCTGCACGATCGGCTGAGTGGACGAGCTTCCGGGCGGAATACGTCGCGTGACCCTGCCGTTGCCGACGCGGCCGGGGCACGTGCACGCATACCTGCTCCCGGGCGACGATGGGTGGACGCTCGTCGACACGGGCGTCGGCCTGCCCGACGCGAAGGAGACCTGGGCGGCGGAGCTCGAGCAGGCCCCCGGCCCCGTTTCCACCGTGTTCGTCACCCACTTCCACCCCGACCACGTCGGGGCCGCCGCCGACCTCCACGAGTTGACGGGCGCACCGGTCGTCCAGGGCGCGCTCGACTACGCGCAATGCGAGCTCGTCTGGGGGAACCCGGCCTGGTCGGAGCGCCTCCTCGACTGGTTTCGGCTTCACGGGACGCCCGACGACGTCACGGCGGAGCTCGTCGGCCAGAGCTCGGTCTACCGCCCGTTCATCCGTTATCAGCGAGACCCGATCCTCGTCGAGGCGGGCGAGCGCGTCGACGGATGGGAGCTCGTCGCGGCGCCCGGCCACGCCGACGGCCAGCTCTGTCTGCTGAAGGACGGCGTTCTCATCGCGGCCGACCACCTCCTCGGCAGGATCACGCCCACCGTCGGGCTCTGGCCGGCAAGTCGCGCGGACCCGCTCGGTGACTATCTGGCCGCGCTCGACCGGACGATCGAACTCGCGCCGCGAATCGCGCTTCCGGGGCATGGCGAGCCGATCGAGGATCCGGCGGCTCGTGCCCGTGAGCTCAAGGAGCACCATCGGATCCGGCTCGAGGAGACGGTCGTGGCGCTCGGGCCCGAGCCCAGGACGGGCTTCGATCTCTCGCTCGACCTCTTCGGAGCCGACCTGCCGCCCGCCGGGCGCCGGTTCGCGGTCGCCGAGACGCTCTCACACGCCGAGCGCCTCGTCCAGGCGGGCGTGGCCCGCCGCTACGAGAACGACGGGACCGTTACCTATACTGCGGCCTGATCGATGGTGGACGACCTCCCGCCTAGTACCGGCGCCCCACGAGGGGCGTTCGAGTAGGCCTTCCTCTCCGCTGTGAGTACGCCTCTGCGTCTCATCATCGTTCTCCTGCTCGTGCTCGGGAACGCGATCTTCGTCGCCGCCGAGTACGCGCTCGTCACCGGGCGGCGGTCGCGGCTCGAGGAGCGCGCCGAGCGCGGCGGCAGAGGGGCGCGAACGGCGCTTCGGTTGATGGACGACCCCGTGCGCTTCATCTCGACCGTCCAGGTCGGTATCACCATCTCCGCGATCCTTCTCGGCGCCATCGGCGAGCCGCTGCTGTCGGGTCTCATGGAGCCGCCGCTCTCGACGACCGTCAGCTTCCTGATCGCGTTTGCGATCCTGACCTACCTCTCGGTCGTCCTCGGCGAGCTCGTGCCCAAGGCCGTGGCGCTGCAGCGCGCCGAGGTGCTCGCCGTCGCGCTCGCGATTCCCCTTGACTGGCTCGCGCGCATTACACACCCGCTGGTGTGGCTGCTGCAGGTGTCCGCCAACGTCGTGCTTCGGGTTCTCCGTGTGAAACCTGCGCCTGCCGGGATGATCGCCTACACGCGTGAGGACATCCGACACAGCGTCGCCGCGGCCGAGGACGTTGGCGAGTTCCAGGAAGCCGAGGAGGAGATGCTGTACAAGGTCTTCGACTTCGCCTCGAAGGAAGTCTCCGCGGTGATGGTGCCCCGGCCCGAGGTGGTCGCGATCTCGGTCGACATGCCTCCGGAGGACGCACTCGCCACCGTCGTCGACTCGCCGTTCACGCGTTACCCCGTGTTCCGCGACTCCCTCGACGAGATCGTGGGCGTCCTGCACGTTCGCGACCTCTTCGCGGCGATGCACGACTTCGGGATCGCCAACGTCAGCCTGGAGGCGATCGTGCGGCCTGCGTACGTCGTCCCGGAGACGAAGGATCTCGCTGCGCTCCTTGCGGATTTCCGGCGCGAGAAGCAGCACATGGCGATCGTGATCGACGAATACGGCGCAATGGAGGGGATCGCGACCCTCGAGGATCTCCTCGAGGAGATTGTGGGCGAGATCGAAGACGAGTTCGACCTCCCCGACACGTCGGTCGAGCGAGTGGACGAGAAGCGGATCCGCATCGAAGGGACGTACACGATCGACGACTTCAACGAGAAGTTCGGCACCGAGCTCGCGCAGGAGGACTTCAACACGATGGCCGGGCTCGTGTTCGGAGAGCTCGGGCGAGCGCCTGAAGTCGGGGACTCGGTGACAACGCACGGTGTCCGCCTCACCGTCCTCGAGATCGAAGGTTCCCGGATCATGCGGATCGAGGTCGAGTTCGGGGTCGAAACGCCGGCGAACGAGCCCGAAGCCGCCTAGCTCGCCGGAGTGAGCTCCGCGAGCCGGTCAGCGTTCCGCCACCGCGACTTCGCGGTCTTCTGGGTCGCGCTCGTCACGGAGACGTTCGCGCTGTCGATGGCGCTCGTCGCGATCGGGTGGCAGGTGTACTCGGTTCGCGAGAACCCTCTCGATCTCGGCCTCGTCGGCCTTGCGGAGTTCCTCCCGCTCGTGCTGTTGGCCCTTCCGGCCGGTCAGCTCGCCGATCGCATTCCGCGGAGGACCCTGCTCGCGGTCATGGTCTTGCTCGACATCGTCGTGCTGGCGGGGCTGCTCGGGGTCACGATCGCCGGCGCGGATCAGGTTTGGCCGTTCTTCGTGCTCGCGTTTCTGCTCGGAGTCGGCAGCGCGATCGGAGCGCCGGCAGGGCGGGCGCTCACGCCTTCGCTCGTCCCTCGGGAGATTCTCCTGAGCGCACTCGCGCAACGCTCGATTGCGTTCCAGTTCTCGCTCGTCGCCGGCCCGGCAGTCGGCGGACTTCTCTTCGCTCTCAGGGCCGAGCTGGTCTACGCGGTAGGCATCGGGCTCTCGCTCGTTTCTCTCGCGTGCTTCCTCATGTTGCGTGGTGGGCGTGCGCCTGCGGCCGAGGGTGTGGAAGGCCTGGACGCGGTGCTCGCCGGCGTGCGCCTCATCCGTAGGACGAACGTCTTGCTTGGTGCGATTTCGCTCGATCTCTTCGCGGTGCTTCTCGGCGGCGCCGTCGCGCTTCTGCCGATCTTCGCCAAGGACATTCTCGAGGTGGGGCCGACGGGGCTGGGATTTCTGCGGACGGCGCCTGCGATCGGCTCGTTCCTCGCAGCGCTCTGGCTCGCCCGGCGCCCTATCAGCCGACGGGCTGGACCGACGCTCTTCCTCGTGGTCGCCGGGTTCGGCGCCTGCATGATCGTCTTCGGGCTCTCGCGCGCGATGTGGCTTTCGATGCTGGCGCTGGCGCTCGGCGGTGCGCTCGACATGGTGAGCGTCGTCCTGCGCTCGACGATCCTCCCGCTCGTGACCCCGGACGAGGTTCGCGGGCGGGTCACCGCGGTTGAGATGGTCTTCATCAGCGCCTCGAACGAGCTCGGAGCCTTCGAGTCGGGCGTCGCCGCGGCGCTGATCGGGGCGGTGCCGGCGGTCGTCGTCGGCGGTGTCGCGACGATCGTCGTCGCTGGGGTGTGGTGGAGGCTCTTCCCGTCGCTCGCCCGCGTCGACCGGCTGGACGATTTACAGCCTGTCGCCATCGAGGCCGCCTCCTAGCTCTCACCCGGCTGTCACGGCAAGGGTCTCCGGCCGATCAGCGTCTGGCTTCCGCGCGCAACCTTCCTGCCGACACTCCCCTGATCGATGCGTCGACGAGCTCGATCGGGTGGAGTGCTGGTAGCGGCTTCTGTGCCCGACGCAGCGCCTGCGACACCTGGACGAGGCAACCCGGATTCGCGCTCGCGTACGCGCCCGCCCCGGTGGCGAGCACGCGCGCGGCCTTGCGGTCGCCGAGCTCCCTCGCCGCTTCGGGCTGAACGACGTTGTAGATCCCCGCCGAGCCGCAGCAAAGATCCTGTTCGGCCGGTTCGACGACCTCGAGCCCGGGGATGCGTGCGAGCGACGAGCTCGAGGAGAGCGGAAGCCTCTGCGCGTGGCGGAGGTGGCACGAGTCCTGGAGCGCAACGCGCAGCGAGAGCGGATAACGCGGCGCCCGCGGCGTCACTTCGCCGAGCAGCTCGCCGACATCGCGCACCTTCGCCGAGAACGCGGCGGCTCTCTCGTCTCCGAGGAGCCAGCCGAGCTCCTTCAGGTGCGACCCGCAGCCCGAGGAGTTCACGACCACGAGCTCGACATCGTCGAAGCTGTCCATGAGGCGACGAGCGAACGCCTTCCCCTCCTCGAGCCGGCCGGCGTGGACGGAGAGCGCCCCACAGCACCCTTGCGGAGGGGCAACGACCTCGAATCCCTCGACCGCGAGGACGCGCGCCGTCGCGGCGTTCACGTCCGGAAAGACCGCGCTCTGCACGCAGCCCGTGAGCAGGCCGACGCGTGCCCGCCGCGCTCCCGCTGCGGGCGTGATTGTCGGAACGTCGCCGATGCCGCGCCAGCGAGGAGCGATCTCGACGAGCGGACGGAACCGCTTCGGAAGCGGCACGGCTCGCCCGAGTGGCGCCAGACGGAGTGCCAGGCGCATGCGGCCGGGGTATGGGAGGACGCGGAAGAGAAGACCTCGAACGAGGCGATCGGCCAGCGGTCGCTCGAGCTCCTGCTCCACCGCGGCGCGGGTGCTCTCGATCAGCCGGTCGTACCGGACCCCCGACGGGCACGACGAGACGCAGGCCATGCAGCCGAGGCAGCGGTCGAAGTGCGCGGTCACCGTCGGGTTCAACGCAATCGTTCCGTCGAGGCGCGCGTCCATCAGGTGGATGCGACCGCGGGGCGAGTCCATCTCCTCGTGCCAGAGCACGTACGTCGGGCAGGTCGGAAGGCAGAAGCCGCAGTGGACGCAGTCGGAGGTGTACTCGCGGATCACGCCGCGAAGACTCCTCGGGGGTCGAGCTCCCTTCGAATGCGCTCGATCAGGTTCCCGAGCGTGCTCGCGGTATCGCCGCTCGAGGTGGGGTCTCGCGTGTACGCGACCCCGGCAGACGCACGGACGACAGCCTCGGGGACCTCTGCGAGAACGCGCCGGAGCTCCCCCGGAGCGAAGCTCACACGGCCACGGGACTCGGCGTGCCGCGTTCGCGCCTCTTCCCAGATCTCGGCGCCG
This sequence comes from Gaiellaceae bacterium, assembly GCA_036258155.1. Lineage (GTDB taxonomy): Bacteria > Actinomycetota > Thermoleophilia > Gaiellales > Gaiellaceae > GMQP-bins7. The sequence goes on from DATAEF010000087.1 coordinate 8,526, forward strand.
GCGCGTTCCCCTCCGACGAGTACGCGCGCCGACGCGAGCTGTGCTTCCACAGCACGCTCCGAGCCCTCGAACAGCACCGCCACGCGCCCGGGGTGGAGGACGTCGAGCGCGCTCGGCTGGAGTAGCGACCGGAGGAGCAGCGCGACGATCCGGGCGGCGTCATCCGTCTCGACAATCAGCGTGCGCGTTGCTTTCGGCAACGGATGGAGCCGGAAACTGGCGCGAGCGATCAACGCGAGGCGGCCGAGCGAGCCGCACACGAGGCGCGCGAGGTCGTAGCCGGCGACGTTCTTCACGACCTTCCCACCGGCGCTCGCGACCGTTCCGTCCGCGAGAACGAGCGTCACGCCGAGCACGAGATCGCGCGGCGCGCCGAAGCGGTGGCGGAGCGGGCCCGAGACGTTCGTCGCGAGCAGCGCGCCGACGGTGGGATCCCCGGGCGGGTCGAGCGAGAGCCGCTGGCCATCCCGGCCCAGGATCTCGTTGAGAACCGAGAGCCGCGTCCCCGCCTCGACGGTGCACGTCAGATCGCCCGTCTCGTGCTCGAGGAGCCGGTCTAGGCCGTCGGTCGTCAGGTCGCCTCCGATCCGCACGCTTCGTCCTTCTGCGTGCGCCGCTGCGAGGAGCCGCGAGGCGTCCTCGAGGCTAGAGACGCTCGGCAACGCCGATCCTTTCGAGCGCGTGGATGCGAAACGGTCCCGGCACCTCGCCGCAGAGGCGGGGAGTCGGGATCACCTTGCCGGGGTTGCAGATCCCTGCGGGATCGAACGCGCGCCGGAGCCGCTCGAATGTGTACAGGTCACGCTCGGAGAACATACGCGGCATCGAGCACGCCTTGTCCATGCCCACGCCGTGCTCTCCCGTCAACGATCCGCCCGCGTCGAGACAGGCGTCGAGGATCGCCTCCGCGAGGTCGCGCGCAGCCTCCGTCTCACCTGCGTCCGCGTCGTAGAGGACGAGCGGATGGAGGTTGCCGTCGCCGGCGTGGAAGACGTTGCCGACGCTCAACCCGTGGCTTGCCGAGAGCTCCTCTATTCGCCGAAGCACCTCGGGGAGCCTGGTTCGCGGTACGACGCCGTCCTGGACGTAGTAGTCCGTGGCGATCCGGCCCATCGCCGCGAAGGCCGACTTCCGTCCTCTCCACAGGCGCGCGCGGTCGGCCTCGTCGACAGCGGTCCGCAGCTCGAACGCGCCGGACTCGAGGCAGATCCGCTCGATCTCCGCAGTGTCGTCCTCGACCTGCTCCGAGACGCCGTCGAGCTCGACGAGGAGGACCGCACCGGCGTCTTCGGGATAGCCCGGCGAGACGGCGAGCTCGGCCGCCTCGATCGTCAGCCGGTCCATCATCTCGATCGCCGACGGAAGGATCCCGGCCGCGACGATCTCGGACACCGCGGCGCCGCCAGCGTCCATCGTTCGGAATCCGGCGAGCAGCGTGCGGACGGCCTCCGGGACTCGAACGACCCGGAGGGTGACTTGCGTGACGATTCCGAGCGTCCCCTCCGACCCCACGACCACGCCGAGGAGGTCCGGGCCGTCCGGGTCGAGCGCCTTACCACCGAGCTCCACGACCTCTCCGTCCGCGAGGACGAGTGTGAGGCCGGTCACGTGGTGGGCGGTGAAGCCGTGCTTGAAGCAGTGCGCGCCGCCCGAGTTCTCCGCGACGTTGCCACCGATCGTGCACACCTGCTGGCTCGAGGGGTCGGGCGCGTAGAAGAAGCCCTCGGCGGCGACGGCACGGGTCACGTCGAGGTTCGCGACGCCCGGCTCGACGACGACGCGCTGGCTCGCGAGGTCGATCTCGAGGATGCGGTCCATGCGGGCGAGCGATACGACCACGCCGCCGGCAATCGGAGTCGCGCCGCCGGAGAGCCCCGTTCCGGCACCGCGCGCGACGAACGGCACGCGCTCGCGGTGGCATGCGCGGAGCACGGTCCGCACGTCCTCCGTCGACCCCGGGAGGACGACGAGCTCGGGCACCGCGCGATGCCCGGTGAGCCCGTCGCACTCGTAGACGCGGAGCTGCTCCGGCTCCGTGACCACGTGCTCTCGCCCGAGCGCTCCCTGAAGCTCTGCGACGAGGGAGGCGGGGATGCTCACGGTTCCGAGTCTAGAAGGGCCGGAACGACGTTCACCGTGCCTGGAAGCGGTAGACGAACGGGCCGCGGCCGCGTGCGTACGCGATCCCGATCACGAGCTTTGCGAACCCCTCGACGAGAGGCGTGCACTCGGCACCGCCGGCGTCTACGGGCTCGAAGCCCGCGTCGGCGATCAGCTGCGCGACTATCGTCTTCGCGTCGGCGTCGTCTCCGCAGTAGACGAGCGATGCCGGCGGGTCGGGCGGAGTCTCGTGCATGAACGTCGAGAACACGCTGTTGAAGGCCTTGACGTACCTCGCCCCCGGGGCGAGGGCTGCGATCTCGAGTCCGGCCGGACCTCCGGAGACGTTGTTGGTCGCGTCGACGAACACCTTGCCTTCGAGGTCACCGATCCCTCCGAGAGCGTCTGCGGCTGCGACCGCCGGAATGGCGAGGACGCCGATCTGGCTCGCCGCCGCGGTTTGCGCGACGGTTGCTCGCGACGAGACCACGACCTCGTGCCCTCGTTCGCTCCACGTTCCTGCGAGCGCGCTGCCGACGCGCCCGCTACCGATCACGCCGATCTTCATGTTCGCCTCCACTCGAGAGTTGTGACAGCAGTAGACCACGCGCGCTCTCGAGCAGTAGGTTTCTCCCGTGCTGCCGATCGAGCGTCCGGGGAAGATCGTCTGCGTCGGGCTGAACTACCGCGATCACGCGGAGGAGCAGGGTGTGGAGCTCCCGTCCGAGCCACTTCTCTTCGCCAAGTGGGCGACGTCGCTCATCGGCCCGGGCGAAGCGATCGTCATCCCGCCGATCGTCACGAAGTGCGACTACGAAGCCGAGCTCGGGGTCGTCATCGGGGAACGTGTAAAGGCTGTTTCCAAGGAGAATGCGTTCGAGGCGGTCCGGGGATACGTGTGCGCGAACGACGTCAGCGCCCGCGACCTGCAGTTCTCGGACGGGCAGTGGACGCGCGGGAAGTCGCCGGACACGTTCTGCCCCGTCGGGCCGATGGTGTCGCGTGACGAGATCACCGACCCGCACGACCTGACGATCCGGGCGATCGTGAGCGGCGAGGTGCTCCAGGACTCGTCGACGGCGAACCTCATCTTCGGCGTCGACGAGGTCATCAGCTACGTCTCGCAGACGACGACGCTCGAGCCCGGCGACCTCATCCTCACGGGGACGCCGGCAGGAGTCGGGGTGTTCCGCGATCCGCAGCGGCTACTCCAGCCCGGCGACGAGGTGACGATCGAGATCGAGCGGATCGGCTCGCTCACGAATCCCGTCGTCGCAGGATGACCGAGATCTCGTCTCTCAGAGCCGGCGTCGTCGGGACGGGGTTCATCGGCGTCGTCCACGTCGATGCGCTGCGCCGGCTCGGTGTCGACGTCGTGGGGGTCGTCGGCTCGACGCCCGAGCGTGCGACCGCGAAGGGAATCGCGCCCGTCTACGACTCGTACGAGGCGCTGCTCGCGGACGACCGGGTGGACGTCGTGCACCTCACGACCCCGAATCACCTCCACTTCCCGCAGGCTGCGCAGGCTCTCGAGGCGGGGAAGCACGTCGTCTGTGAGAAGCCGCTCGCGGTTACCTCCGAGCAGTCCACCGAGCTCGTGGCGCACGCCGATCGCTCGGGACTCGTTCACTGCACAAACTTCAACATCCGCTTCTACCCGCTCGTGCAGGAGGCGCGCGAACGGGTGCGCGCCGGAGAGGTGGGCGACGTCTGGAACGTGCACGGCGGGTATCTGCAGGACTGGCTCGCGCGACCCACTGACTGGAACTGGCGTCTCGAGACGCAGAAGGCCGGTGAGCTCCGCGCCGTGGGCGACATCGGGTCGCATTGGATGGATCTGACGCAGTTCGTCACCGGCTCGCGCATCGTCGAGGTCTTCGCCGATCTGACGACCGCGATCCCGTTGCGGCAGCGTCCCAAAGGAGAAGTGGAGACGTTCGCGAGCGCGGACGACGTGGAGCGAGAGGACGCCCCGACATCGACCGAGGACATCGCGCACATCCTCCTCCGGTTCGAGAACGGCGCGCGGGGTTCGCTCGTCGTCTCTCAGGTCTCGATCGGACGTAAGAACTCGCTCCGCTTCGAGGTCGACGGGTCGCTCGCAGCACTGGCATGGGACTCCGAGCGCCACGAGGAGCTCTGGATCGGACAGAGGGACGAGCCCAACGACGTCTTGATCCGCAACGCGGCGCTGATGCATCCCGCGGCCGCCGCGCGGACGCGGCTCCCGGTCGCACACGCCGAGGGCTTTGCGGACACCTTCCGTGAGCTGTACCAGGCCGTTTACAGGGACGTGGCACGGGGAGGCCCGTCCGCCGAGCCCGACTATCCGACCTTCCGCGACGGCCACGTCGAGAACGTGCTCTGCGACGCCGTCGCCCAATCGAACCGCGAACGCCGCTGGGTGGAGGTGAAGCCATGAAGCTGGGACTGCTCACTGCTCCGTTCCCTCGTCGCTCACTTGCTCAGGTAGCCGCATGGGCTTCGGGTGAGGGCTTCGAGATGCTCGAGGTTGCGTGCTGGCCCGCCGCCGGTGGTGAGCGTCGCCGCTACGCGGGCACCTCGCACATCGATGTCACTCGCGTCGACCCGGATGCCGTCCGCGTTGTGCTGGAACGCCACGGTCTCGAGATCTCCTCATTGGCCTACTACCCGAACAACCTCCATCCCGATCCGGTCGAGCGACGTGCGGCGAACACGCATCTGCGGAAGGTGATCGACGCTGCGGCGAAGCTCGACGTCGGGATCGTCGGCACATTCGTCGGGCGCGACAAGACGAAGAACGTTCCCGACAACTTCCGCGAGTTCCGCAAAGTGTGGCCACGCCTCGTCGACTACGCCGAGCAACGGGGCGTGAAGATCGCGATCGAGAACTGCCCGATGATCTTCAGCTGGGACGAGTGGCCGGGCGGGACGAACCTTGCCTCGACGCCGGCGATCTGGGACGAGATGTTCGGGATCGTCGACAGCGCGAGCTTCGGGCTCAACCTCGACCCGTCGCACCTCGTCTGGCTCCAGATCGACTACGAGCGGGTCGTACGCGACTACGCGTCGAAGCTGTTCCACGTCCACGCGAAGGACTTGGAGTTGGACCGCGACGGCCTCTACCGCAACGGTACGGCGTCGCTCGGAATGGGCTGGCAGGTGCCGCGCCTTCCGGGTCTCGGGGAAGTGCGATGGGATCGCTTCGTCGCGGCGCTCTACCGAGCCGGGTACGACTTCGTGGTCTCGGTAGAGCACGAGGATCGGGCGTTCGAAGCGACCGAGGAGCTCGTCAAGCGCGGCTTCCTCATCGCGCGGGACGCCCTTCGACCGTACGTCCACTAGACACGGTAGACACGGTGTCTGACACCGCAGTCACTAACCATGCGGGTTTGCAGCCCGTGCGTGTCAGACACCGTCTAACCGCTGTCTAGCGATCGGAAGTGCTCGATCGTCTGGCGGACACCGTCGGCGAGCGGCGTTCGCGGCAGCGGCCCGACGAGGCGCTCGAGCAAATTGGCCTGCAGCGACTGCGGAAATGGGAGCTGGCCCTCCTCCCAGGACACCTTGCCCGCGACCGCGGGCGCTGCAGCCTCGATCGCGTCGACGACCTCCTGCATCGCCGACGGCTCGCCGGGGAAGTTCGCGACGTACGCGCTCTCGGTCGCGGCCCGTGCGGCGAGGGTGAACCCACGGCCGACGTCCGGGGCGTAGTCGTACTGCAGGGTCCCGCCGTAGCCGATCTCGTACGACTCGTCCCGCGCAGCGGCCGCCATCGCGAGTGTGGGGCCTGACGTCATGCCCTGGTCGCGACCGGGCCCGTAGACGACATACGGCCTGATCCCGATCGAGGCCACGCCTTCG